>CAMGBT010000001.1 GCA_946011725.1 uncultured Bacteroidales bacterium
CAGACCCCGAGGCAAGCCTCGAGGCTACGGGCTACAAGTGGCAGATATAAAAAATTAACACTCTCGGAAATGTATTTAACATTCCAACTGGTTTTTTACATTGACCCGTTATTTCATTGTTGAAACGAAGAAACGTAGAACGTTATTTTATAATAAGTTCTACGTTATAGTGGAGTAAGCGATTAGATAGTGCGGTTGTAGCGGTCGGAGGCTTGCTTCACATAGAAGCGCAGGATGGAGTATATCATCGAAGGCTCCGGCTCCATGTCGGTGCTTTCGCCCGCACCGAGCAGCAGTTCGCCGGTCAAAGCCGAGGCCACTTCCAAACGTTGTTCGTAAGGCAGAGAACGGAGAGTGTTGAGCACCGCAGGGGTGAAGACGATGGGTCTATTCATAGCTTGTTCGTTTTTAGAGTCGTTTGACATTAGAGGTTGATTAGAGATTACACCGCAAAGTTACGCACCCCTATGTGCAATATTTATGCTCATCTACGTTAACAAATAATAATTCGTCCGCCACCCCATCCAAACCCCACTCATTTCTCGGCCGGCGCACACAAAAGATGGCCCCGCTTTTAAGGCGGAGCCATCGGATTGGACTGCTATGTAAAAGAGAGATTAGTCTATCAGACCGCGGCCGCGCAGCAGAGCGTCAACCGAGGGTTCGTGGCCGCGGAAGCGCACGAACAGAGTCATCGGATCTTCGCTGCCGCCCGGTTGGAGAATGTTCTCCTTGAACGATTTGGCGGTGGCGGGATCGAAGATGCCTTTCTCTTGGAAGAGTTCGAAGCCGTCAGCATCGAGCACTTCAGCCCACAGGTAAGTGTAGTAACCGCAGGAGTATTCGTCGCTGCCGAAGATGTGCTTGAAGTAGGTGGGACGGTAGCGGAAGGTAAGCTCAGCGGGCATACCGAGTTGTTCAGCCACTTGCTTTTCGAAGGCGGCTACGTCAACGGAGCCGTTGGGGGTGAGCTTGCCGAATTGGAGGTCGAGCAGGGCGGCGCCGCAGAGTTCGGTGGTGGCGAAGCCTTGGCCGTGGTTAGCGGCGGCCATCACCTTGTCCACCAGGGCTTGAGGAATCACTTCACCGGTTTGATAGTGGTGAGCGTATACGCTGAGCAGTTCGGGGGTGAATGCCCAGTGCTCGTGGATTTGCGAGGGCAGTTCTACGAAGTCACGGTCAACGTTGGTGCCGCTGATGCCTTTGTAGCGAGCGGTGGTGAGCATGCCGTGGAGGCCGTGGCCGAATTCATGGAACATGGTTTCAACTTCGTCGATCGACAGCAGTGCGGGGGTGTCGCCCACGGGGCGGGTGAAGTTGCCCACGTTAAATACGATAGGACGTGAGGGTGTGCCGTCGGCATTTACCCATGATTCTTTGAACACGCTCATCCACGCACCTTGGCGCTTGGACGGACGCGAGAAGTAGTCGGTCATGTACACGGCCACGTGTTCGCCGGTTTCAACGTCGGTCACGTCATACACCACCACTTCGTCGTAGTACTTGGTGGCGTTGGGCATTTCGGTGAACTTCACACCGTAGAGGCGTTCAGCCATGGTGAAGATACCTTTGCGCACGCTGTCCACCGGGAAGTAGCAGCGCAGTTCGTTCTCATCGAGAGCGTACTTATCTTGGCGCACCAGTTCGGAGTAGAAGTAGTAGTCCCACGGTTCGATGGTGATGTTGTCGCCGCGACGGTTGGCCAGCGCTTGCATTTCGGCCACTTCTTCTTTGACGCGAGCCACAGCCGGACGCCAGATTTGCATCAGCAAGTTCTCGGCAGCTTCCACGGTGTGAGCCATCACCTTGTTGGTTTGGTAAGCGCCGTAGCAGTTGAAGCCGAGCAGGGTGGCCTTTTGAGCGCGCACTTGCAGGATGGAGTCGATCACAGGGTAGTTGTTGTACTTACCCTCGGTGGCCAGCGAAGTGTAACCTTGGTAGATTTCGCGACGGAGTTCGCGGTCTTGAGCGTATTGGAGCACCGGCAGACGGCAGGGAGCGTGCACGGTGAATGCCCACTTGCCTTGGTGGCCGCGGGCGGCGGCTTCCTCAGCAGCTACCGACACCACGTTGGCGGGCAGGCCGGCCAAGCGGGTGCTGTCCTCCACCAACACGTAGAACTCGTTGGTGGCTGCGAGCAGGTTGTTGTTGAAAGTCAGGTACAAACCGGTGAGCCGGGTGTTGAGATCTTTGAGAGCGGCTTGGCCTTCGGCATCGAGCAGAGCGCCGTTGTTCACGAAGTCCTTGTAGTACTTCTCGGTGAGCATGAATTGGTCGCGTTCGAGCTTGGCGCTGTCGGCATACACGGCTTGGATGCGTTCAAACAGCTTGCCGTTCATAGCCACTTCGTCCTCGTGGGCCGACAGCAGCGGGTGGAACTCGGCGGCGATTTGCTGCATCTCTTCGGAGGAGTTCGATTCTTCCAACGCGCCGAACACCAGCGCTACCTTGGCGATGGTGGCGCCGGAGTTATCCAACGCCAGCACGGTGTTCTCAAAAGTGGGAGCCTCGGCATTATTGCAGATAGCCTCGATTTCGGCATTGTGCTGTTCAATACCGGCTTTCAGCGCGGGCAGATAATGTTCAGGCAGGATCTTGTCGAAGGGAGGAATCTCATACTCGTTGGTATAGTCCTCCAAGAAGGGGTTGGATTGCGCCTTGTCGGAGCAAGCCGGGGCAGCGATGGCCAAAGTGGCGGCGGCTGCCAACGTTAGCAGGGAGTACTTCATGTTAGGTATTATAGGTGAAAATTTTGCGGCAAAGATAAGCAAAATTTCCCAATAATCAAAACAATTCGCAAAAAATCGCACCGCGCGCGCCCCGCCGCGCCGCTTGACCGAGCAAGGGCTCAGAGTCGTGTGCAAAAAGGCTCCGCGCGGCCCCCCATCCGTGCTTTTTGTAAAAAAATGCGAAAAATACGCGGGTAAATTTGGTTATGCTGTAATATTTTTGTAAATTTGCGGTATTAAATCAATACCATGGTTACAGTAAACACAATTATCACTGATCTTGCCGTAGAAAACGGCCTCTCGCGGCGCACTCTCAATGTCTGTGCCGCCGCCGGCATCGACACCATCGGAAAGTTGCTCACAATGGACGACTCCCAGCTGCTTCACCTGCGCAACTGCGGCCGCCACACTCAGCTGCAGCTCAGCACCTTGCGCGACAAGTACATCTATCTGGAGCACTCATCCACCGCCGAAGCCGCCCAGCAGTCGGCCGCCCCTCTACAGTTAGAATTCGATTTAGGAAGCCTGTCGGAGCCGCCTACGCCGTTGCCACAATCGCCCGTGTTGCTTATGAACTTGCAGACGTGTTATCAGCGTCTCTTTCGCCAAATGAGCATCCGCGCTTGCAATGTCATGCGCGAATACGTTGACTTCCGTTCCGTCTTGCCCATCCTCGAAGGCCGCTGTGTGCCGAATTTCGCCACCTTGCAACATTGCGGCGAGAAGACCGTGCAGGAAATCAACAAAATGTTGGACGCATTCAGCGTGCTGTATCATGACGAACTCGAACGCTTCAGGAGTTGTGGCCACACTATTGAATACATACATGACTACTTTAGTTTACGCTACTCATTCTTGAGCCACGACGATTGCTTGATGTTGGCCCGTGAGTATGGCTTGGACAAACCTTTACCGCTGCTTTTCCTGGTTGAGCGATATATCTGCAATAGCAACAACAATTGCGCCGTCTTTCTGCGCGAACATTACGGCTTCGAGCCCGATGGCAAGTGCCATTCTCTGGCCGAGATCGCCAACAAATATCACCTCACACGCGAACGCGTGCGTCAAGTGCTGGTGCATGGTTTGCAGTTGCCACCGTCCATTGGCGAATTGATTGAAGCGCGTGCCGCCATTTTTGTTGCCGACGTGTATGGTGGCACCGATCCGCTTTGGGCGCAGTTGGCCCGGGAGAATCACCTGCCTGATTTAAGTGTGCTTCAGCTTATGGCTTTGGTAGCGGCGGTCAAGCCCGAGTATATGATTCAGACCATCACCGGCACGCCGTTCATTTACCTGGTGCGACGACGCCTCCTCTCCAACATTCAGGTGATGAACACTTTCAAACGGCTCCGCCAACCGATCGACAATCGCCACACCGCCGATGTGGAAATCGACATTATGAAGGTGCTCAAAGAGGTCAACTCCGGCCCATTACACGAGCGTGTCGAAGCCATCCTCCCCATCTTCATCGATCCCTTGCTCGCCATCGACGGAGTGGAACACCTCGGCAACGGACGCTTAGTGTCGCACCCCAACCGCTACGCCCCCCAGAAGCTAATCGTGGACGCATTGCATACCCTCGGCCGCGATTCCACCTTGGAGCAAATCCAAAACGAGATTGCACGCCAACACGGCACATCGCCCATCAAAAATTTGCAGTCGCTCCACGCCTACATCCTGCGCAACGATCAAGTCACCCCCATCGGCCGCTCCGGCCGATACATCCTCAGAAATTGGGACAACTACTTCACCGGCTCCATCACCGACTTCATCGCCCTCTATTTGGAGCAGGTCGACTCGCCGCTGACCCCCGCCGACATCGCCGCACACGTGATTAAAACTTACCCCAATACCACCTCTTCCGGCGTGGTGGCGCTCATGTACCTCGATGCCCGCAAACGCTTTGTGTCATTCCGCGGCGGTCGTTATGGCCTCAGCAACAAGCAATATCAAGGCGATTGGCAAGTGAATACCACCCCGCGTAGCGGTCGCTCATTCGCTGACCGGTTACGTGAGTTTAAATCTTTCGTGGACGAACACGGCTACATCCCTTACGGCTCAAACCCCGAAACCGGCAGCCATATCGCCCACTGGATTTACAACATTAAGAATAATGTGCTCGCCCCAACCAATGATGAACTGCAGCAGTTTAACGATTACATAGCCCGCACCGCCCACTTGCCGCAAAACTACAGCGAACTCTGTCTGCACAATGTCATTCAGCGCATCCGCCAAGTGGTGGAAGACACCGGCCAACTGCCCTCGCGTGCGGCATATCCCATAGAAGTGGATTGGCTCAACCGCTTGCTCAAAGGCAAGGTGCAATTCACCCCGAATAAGCAGCGATGGTGGGACGAATTGCGCACATTCCTGCAGGAGCGCGGCCTGCTTAAGTAACAAAGCGGAGCACCACGATGGTGGCGCTCCGCTTTGACTATGTAAGAGTGTATATTACTGAATCACAATACGTTGCACGGCTGTGCCGGTCACTACCACGTAGCAACCCGGTGTCAACGTAACGCTCGAGCCGCTGTACAGCAGGCGGCCGTCGACGCCGTACACGCGGCCTTCGCCTTCGAAGCGGATGCTGCCGCCTTCCACGGTGAAGTCAGGTGCTACTGCGGCATCGATGGCGCTATCGGCCTTCACACTTACTTCCGCCGCAGCCGATCGGCGCGATTCCTCGCCATCGTACACGGCGCAAACGGTGTAGGCATACATGCCGTCGCTCAAGTCGTTGTCGGTCAGCGAGCGTTCGTCCGCCTCAGCTTGGTAAATCAGCTCGCCGTTGCGGTAAATATTGTAGCCCGACGGCTCGCGGCCAAGGCTGTAGCTGGTGTATTGGAAGTCGTCGAACAGCATGCCCAAGGCGTTGTAGCCCTCGTATTGGATGGCGAAGCGCACTGTGCCCTCGGGCACGGTGAAATGGTAGGCGGTCCAAGCCGATGAACTGTTCTGCGCACCCTGCTGGTTGAGTTGGATGAAATGCTCACCATCGCGTGAGAAGTATACATTGAAATGCTCGGTCACTTCCTCGGTCACTGCGCGACCGTAGAAGGTAATCACTTGGCGCGAGCCGTCCAACTCGGGCGAGATCAGCCAATCGTCGTTGGCATCGCCGTAAGCCTGCCATACGGCAAACGCTTGCTTGCCCGAGTGGCATTCCAAGCCCACCGCCGGAGTGGTTTGCTCCGGCGCGAACACTATGAACGCTTGCAGCTCATCGCTGTTGGGCCAAGTCACATCGAAGCCGTTGGCGCTCACCGGCGCGTTCGGCAGCAGGTCGTGGTCTTCCACAATCCACCGGCCCACGTTGTCGATGGCGAACGCCTCGTAGCTCTCCACATCGTCGGTGATGACGCTGATGATGTCGGAGCGGTCAGGTTCGCCCCAGCTGATTTCCACGGAGCCGGAACTGAGGTACTCGGCGCTGAGGGTCGACACCCACGGCAGATTCTGCGCTCCCACGGCCACTTGCAACCACCCGTGATTGTTGCCGGTCAGCTCGTCGTCGGTGGTGATAGCTGCGTGTAGGGTCACATCGCTCAGAGCCATACGGTCGGCGGCGGTGAAGCGCATGGCGGCTTGGTGTGATGCGCCGGCGGCGATGGCGGGCAGTTCGGCGGTGTCGACGGTGTTGCCGTTGGCATACAGCACTAACTTGCTGCCGGCGGCGAAGTCGCTGCTGCCGATGTTCTCCACGTTCACGGTGTACGCGGTGCTCACGCCCGGTTGGATCTCCAACGGTCCGCTGATGCCGGCCACGCACAGGTCGCTCTCGGGCATCGACCCGGTGATGGTGAGTTGGTCGAGGTACACATTGTTGCCGCTGGCCGAGGCTATGTTGGCGAAAATCACCAACTTAACATCCGGCCGGCCGGCTGCCGCGCTGAGGTCGGCGGTGATGGCCTGCCAACCGTTGGCATCGGCCTTGGCGTAATGCTTGTCAGCTAACATTTCGCGCGTGCCGTCGGCAAGTTGGTAGCCTAACTGCACGTAGGTGCCGGCATCGTAAGTCGAGGCGCGATAGAGTTGGATAGTGGCTGTGGGCGCGGCCGATTGGCTGAAATCAATCTGCGGCGACAGGTAGTAACCGCTGCCGCTGTTGGAATAGTAGCCGCACTCGCATTTGAGCATGCCGGCGCCGTCCATGCCGAGCACGAACGGGTCGTAGCCGGTGCCCACCACGCTCCACGACACGCTCTCAGCCTCGCTCACCCACGGGGTGTTCTGCATCGTTTGGTTGAGCCATGTCTCGGCAAAGGGTAGGGGATAAGCTGCGCCCACGGAGATGCCTTCGGTCAAAGCCGATTCGCCGGTGCCGTTCGGACAGAACGCTTCCACACGATAGTATACGCGCCCTTGCGCCTTGGTAAGGTCGGCGCCGGGGTTAGTGTCGGTGAAGGTGGTGGTGCGCAAGTTGTCGGCCACGGTGGTGTACACCGCGTCGCTCACGCGCGTCACGCGGTACGAGGCGTTCTCGCCCACAATGGTGCGGCCGTAGCTGTCCACGCCGTCCTCCGGCGCTTCCCACCGCAGCACCACGTAGCCGTTGGCATTCACCTCGGCTTGCAATTCTTGCGGTGCGCCCGGGATACCTTCGCCCAAGTCGAGCACCACTTTCGCCGCGATACTCGAGCCCACGGAGTTGCTCGCCGTAAGCGTGTAGGAGTTATAGCCGGGGATGGCCGCGGGGTCGGCCCACTCTACGGCTTGCCCCGGGGTGAGGTCGTCCACCACCTCGAGCGGCTCGGCGCTCACTCCTTTATATATTGTGAGCGACAGCGGCTCGGTGGCGCTGAGCGCTTGGCCGGTGGCCGTCTTGGTGGGCATGGTCAGATGCAGGGTCACGCCGCTGTGTGCGGTCTCGGTGGCTGTGGCATCGGATATCGATGCCGGCACACCGCCGTCGCCCACCTCGGTGATGGTGATGTTGTCGATGCTCAGGTGCTCGCTCACCGTGGTCAAGTTGTGGAAGCCCACATACCGTTGGCCGGGCTCGGCCACAAAGTCAATCTCCACGCGCACCGGCTCCAACCACTTGGCTTGAATGATGCGGTCGGACAGTACTCGGCTCTGGCCATCCACTGTGGGCTGCTCGCCAATGGTTACCACCAAGTGGTTGTCGTAGCCGTTATAGCCGTAAGCATCGAAGGCAAGGCGGTACACCTTGCTGCCGTCGAAGGCCATCGCCGGAGTAATCAACCAGTCGTCGGCCGGGTAACCGTAGTTGCCCAACCCGCCGAAGTAGAATGCAGCATAGTACTCGTTGTCCCAGTGCCACACGGGGTTGTAGAACGAATCACCATTGTCGTCGCCATTTGCGTCGATGTTGAAGAAATTGTCGAACGCAGCCTGCGAATCGAAGCTCTCGCGCCACGGCAGCGCGCGGTCTTGGCCGGCAATCTGCCACTGCGAATAGCCGCGATCGCTCTGCTTACCGCCGACGGTTGCCGTCACGTAATAGCGCACGTTGCCCATCGGCTCGGCGATGTCATCGGTGAAGGTAGTGGCGGAGATGCCGTCGGCCACCACGCGGCCGCTCGGCTGAATCACTACCCGATAAGTCACTTCCGCCGGATCAATGTACCCGCCGGAAGTGCCCTCCGTGGGAGCATCCCACGATATGGTGGCGCGGTGGCGCAGCTCATCAAGCGTGAAGCTCACGTTGGCCGGCGCCGTGGGCGTGTCAGCGCCGAAGAAGTTAGTGGCCGAATTGGTTACGCTTCGTTGGCCGTTGGCCGTAAGCGTCACATTCACAGTGTGATTGCCCGGCTCGGCCACCGCAATGTCCACGCTGAATGCGCTGCCGGCCTCGGCCGAGGTGGTGGAGTAGGGTGCCCCATCCAAGCTAATCTCAATGCCCACCGATCCGCACAGCGCAGCCTGGTGGTAAGTATGATCGGGAACGGTGAACTGCAGTCGGGCCGTTTGGCTCATTGGAGCCGTTGGCGCAAACTGCAAGTCAGCCAACTCATCCGGCGCCTCAGGGTGCGAGTTCACGATGCCCAACGCGCAAATTTGCTCGTCATTATAGTGCGGCACCACCACAGTGGCCGCGCCGGTGGTCAAGTCCACCTCCATCAGCGCCGACACCGACGTCTCGCGCCACGTGTCGGCCGAGGTGAAGCCCTTCATCACCCAGAACAGGCGGTTCGAGCGATAGTCGAACGTGGCCGACTGCGTGATGTCATTCGGTTGGTATCCCGTAGGACCCACGTCCTCTCGCGCGCCCGTGTTCTTATTTATCTTGCACAACGTGCCGGTGTTGCTGATGCCCCACAACTGGCCGTAAGCATCAGCCGCCAGCCCGCACATGAAGCCCGTCGAAGCGATGCGAGTAAACTCGCCCGTCTCCGTGTCGATGCTGCACAACCAGCCCGAGTCAGTATTGCCAAACGGCCGAGTCGACGCATACAGCGTACCCGTAGTGTGGTCGTAAGTCAAGTCCCCCGCAATCGTCAGGTCGTTCATCTTCCCAAGCGACACGTTCTTCTCCAACTCCCACGTAGTGGCATCATACACCTTGAAAAACGTTTCATACTCGCGGTACGAACCGCTCACATTGATGCAATAATACTTGCCATTAGCATACACACCACTATTGCCCACATTCTCATACTGGTCAATAGTCGACGCAATCGGCGTGATTCCATCCGCCGCATCCGTCGTAAAACGATAGAACCCAAACCTTGGGGTCAAATCATTGTTCCAATTGTAATCGTAAGTCAAGTACCCGATAAAACTGACCTTGCCAACCTCCTCGGCACTCGCCCCCACAGTACAGACTCCTGCGGCCACGATTCCAATCAAGTGTGCGAGAAACAATCTCTTCATACCTAATTCAATTAAAAACACAAATAAGAAAGAAATTTTCCACAAAGTTAACAAAAAATCCCCATCCCCGCCACCCACCCCCAAAACAACCCCCCACCCTCCAAAAAAACCGCCCCGCCCCCCCCCCACCCCGCGCCCCCGCCCGCCTGCCCGAGCAAGAGCTCGGAGCCGTGTGCAAAAAGGCTCCGCGCGCCCGCTTCCCGCCTCTTGCTGCGCGGTAATTTTCGCCAATTTGTTGTTCTGAAGTGCTTATTTTGCGTTCGAGGCAAAAAAAATCGCCAAAACATTTGGCCGGTTCAAAAATTATGCCTAACTTTGCATCGCAATTGAGGGAAACACCCCCGCAACCGCAAATTGATTCGCTAGCTCAGCTGGTAGAGCACAACACTTTTAATGTTGGGGTCCTGGGTTCGAGCCCCAGGCGGATCACCAAAAAGGGTCACCGATCGGTGACCCTTTCTTAATTTGTTAGCTATGTTGAAATTTGATCTGAAAAATTTTTCTTGGACGCGGTAGCCTCTGAGTTGTGACATCTTTGATGATCGGGTGGAGGTGGTGACTCGGCCCGGAACGGACCTCTGGCAACGCACCTACTACCATTTTCGCAATGACAATGCGCCCGTGTTTCAGATGGAAACGTCCGAGCCGTTCTTCAGTTTCATCGTCAAGACTGATTTCGCCCACACCCATCAGCGATTCGACCAATGCGGCATCGTGCTTTATCTCGATAGCGAGAACTGGCTCAAAGCGGGCGTGGAGTATGAAAACGAGCAATTCCAACACTTGGGAAGCGTGGTCACCAACCTCGGCTATTCCGACTGGGCCACAGTGGCCATTGATGCCAATGTAAAGTCGATGTGGTATCGACTCTCACGTCGCAACGACGACTACTGCATAGAATGTTCTGCCGACGGCCAACGCTTCTCGCAGATGCGAGTGTGCCACTTGCACCACGGTGCCGGTACAATCCGCTTCGGCATCTACGCTTGTTCACCGGAAAATTCATCCTTCAAAGCCGTGTTCTCAAACATGCAACTGACCGAGTGCGCTTGGCTCCCCCACGACGGACAGCAACCGGATTAACCGCCATAAGCTTGCTAAAGCCGTAAGCAGGGAATGCCCGGCATATCGAGCACTTCTCGCCCAATTAGACGCATCCACCCTCCAAAATCATTACATCACACATCGCCTTTTTTCGCGCCCGAAAAGCCGCAAATGCTTTTTGGTTAACACCGCGTGGCGACCGATTCCGAAATAATGGTAATATCTGCCAAAATTTTGGTATAATGGTTATGAGTTATTCTGCGTTACTTTGCAAAAAAATCTACAACTGATGTGAAACGCATAATTCTATTATCAATTTTTACAATTGCAATGTTGGCACTGGCCGGTTGCAACAATAATTCAAGCGATATGCAGATAACACAAGAATGGGACAAGGTGTTCCCCCTTAGCGAAAAAGTCGCTCACCGTAAGGTAAAGTTCAAGAACCGGTATGGAATCACTCTTGTGGGCGATTTGTACTCTCCAAAGAGTGCTTCCAACGGAATGGCTCTCGCCGTTTGCGGCCCATTCGGCGCGTCAAAGGAGCAGTCAAGTGGATTCTATGCCATGAAGATGGCCGAAAGAGGTTTCATCACCTGCGCTTTCGACCCCTCTTTTACGGGCGAGAGCGGTGGCGAACCTCGTGCTACTGCTTCGCCCGACATCAACACGGAGGACTTCCTGGCTGCGGTGGATTTCCTCAGCACCCTCGATGGAGTGGATTGTGAGAAAATAGGTGTCATAGGCATCTGCGGATGGGGTGGGATTGCCCTGAATGCGGCTGCCATTGACCCGCGCATCAAAGTCACGGTGGCGAGCACCATGTACGACATGAGTCGAGTGAATGGTAATGGCTATTTCGATGAAAATGACAGCGAGGAAGCACGTTATCTTGCACGCAAGGCGATGGCTGCCGAACGCAACAATGCTGCGCGGACAGGCCATTTGGCCCAAGCAGGAGGCGTTGTGGACCCGTTGCCTGTCGATGCCCCGCAGTTCGTCAAGGACTATTATGACTACTATAAGACGAGCCGTGGTTATCATCCTCGGTCAGCCAACAGCAACAACGGCTGGCACACTTTTGGCTGTCAGGCCTATTCTAACACCCGCTTCCTCTATTATATCAATGAGATTCGTTCGGCGGTGCTCATCATGCACGGCGAGAAAGCCCATTCACGCTACTTCGGCGAAGATGCCTTCAAGTATATGGTTGAGGGCCGCGCTCCCGGATATGATACCGTCCGCAAGCCTAACCCGGTGCCGGAAAACAAGGAACTGCTGATTATCCCCGGCGCCAACCATTGCGACCTCTATGATGGCGGTTACAGCCAACTCCAAGGCCAAGGTCAGTCCAAGAACTGTATCCCATGGGATAAGATAGTTGATTTCATCAAAAGAAATATGAAATAAAAAATTGCATAATCAAAATATGAAAAACGTAATTGTAATATCTACGAGCCTCCGCATCGGCTCGAACAGCCACATGCTGGCGGAAAAATTTGCCGAAGGAGCCAAGGCATCGGGCAATGTGGTAGAGATGATTTCCCTTCGTGGAAAGGAAATCAACTTCTGCATAGGCTGTCTGAGCTGTCAACACACCGGCGCTTGTGTGTTCAAGGACGATGTACCAGCCATCATGGAGAAGGTGCTGAAGGCCGATGTGGTCTGCTGGGCTACACCTATCTATTATTACGAGATGAGCGGACAAATGAAGACGCTCATCGACCGCATGAATGCCATGTACCCAAAGGATTACCGTTTCCGCGACATCTATCTGCTCACCACAGCTGCCGAAGCCGATGAGGATGCTCCCCGTCGAGCCGAGATTGGCCTGACCGGATGGATCGACTGCTACGGCAAATCTTCACTCAAAGGCCACCTCTTCTGCGGCGGCGTAACCGATGCCCGTGACATCGAGGGCAACAACAAGCTGCTCGAGGCTTACAAAATGGGCACAAATGTATGAAAAGAATACTATTGTGCGCATTATTATTGACAGCTCTGACACCTAACGTTATGGCACAGCAAAAGATAGTACAAACTGCCGGGCGCACGCAGCTGGGCGAGTTTGCCCCCGAGTTTGCTCGGCTCAACGATGACATCCTTTTTGGCGAGGTATGGAGCCGCAACGATCTGCTCAGCCTTCGCGACCGCAGTCTTGTCACCATCACTTCACTCATCAGTCAGGGAATCACCGATTCCTCGCTCACCTACCACCTGCAAGAGGCGAAGAACAACGGCATCACCCGCACCGAAATCGCCGAAATCATCACCCATATAGCCTTCTACGCCGGATGGCCCAAGGCCTGGGCGGCTTTCCGCCTCGCTAAGGAGGTTTGGAAAGAAGACTCCTCATTGCAAGATGCGAAGACCCGTTTCCAACAAGAAATGATTTTCCCCATCGGCGAACCAAACACAGCCTATGCCCGGTATTTCGTAGGCAACAGTTATCTGGCACGTATTTCCGGCGAGCAGGTGCCTATTGCCAATGTCACCTTCGAACCGCGTTGCCGCAACAACTGGCACATCCATCATGCCACAAAGGGCGGCGGACAAATGCTCATCGGAGTGGCAGGTCGCGGCTGGTATCAGCAATGGGGAAAGCCTGCGCAGGAGATTCTCCCGGGCACGGTCATCCACATCCCGGCCGGCGTCAAGCATTGGCATGGAGCCGCTGCCGACAGCTGGTTTGCACATCTCGCTTTTGAGATAGAAGGAGAGAATGTTTCCAATGAGTGGCTTGAACCGGTGTCAGACGCTGACTATGATAAGGTTAATGAAAAATAATCACATCATTTCGTTTGCCACTTCGGGCGGCAGTGCGATAACCGGTAGTGCGGCTGCTCTCAAAAAGCTGTATCCACAAATCAATTGGCAGACAGGCATGTTGCTTAACCATGTAAGTGAAAACGATATTAAAGCATGGTGCAATAAAATGGGACTTGTTGCGTTATAGATAGAACGATTGAATTATGCAGGAGGTATTTCTCAATACAGTACACGACTTTAACAACTACCAAGGGATGAAGACTCTTCATCCTTTGGTCAGTGTGGTGCATGTAGACAACACTGAACACATCCAAAAGTGTGTGATGCACTATGGCCTCTATGCCATCTACCTCAAGGAGACCAAGGGGTGCAAGCTCTCATATGGTCGCACACCCTATGACTTCGATGAGATGACCGTGACGAGCTTTGCTCCCGGTCAGGTGGTCACGGTGGAGCCTAATCCTGACGCCCCTTTTGCTAAATACATGGCATTGGCATTCCACCCCGACCTGCTTAACCGTACTCCTTTGGCCAGCCGGATGAGCCGCTTTGAATTCTTCGACTACACAAGTACCGAGGCCCTTCACCTTTCGGCCGCAGAAGTCGAGACCTTTAAAGGCGTGCTTGCTATGATACAACAGGAACTCCATCACGCCATAGACAAGCATACACGCGAACTAATTGTATCGCACATCGAGCTCCTTCTCAACTATTGCCTTCGCTTCTACGACCGCCAGTTCATCACCCGCGAGGAAATCAACCACGGCGTGGTGAAGAAGTTCTTGTCGCTGCTGGACCAATACCTCAACGACAAAGCTGAATACGAGGGATTACCCACCGTGGCATACTTCGCCGACAAGTGCTGCCTCTCCACCGGTTACTTCGGCACATTGGTCAAAACTGAATCAGGACGAACGGCCAAAGACATCATCAACGACCGCCTGCTTGCCAAGGCCAAACAACTGCTACAATCACAAGCAATCACCATTACAGAGGTCAGCCAACGCTTAGGCTTCGAATATCCACAGCATTTCGTCCGTTTCTTCAAGGCGCTCACAGGTAAGACGCCGGCGCAATGGCGAGTGGCATAATCATCCCGCCCCTCCTTTTATATACCGCGTGATGCGGAAGCCCTCGCTCGCCATAGGTCCTGTGGTAAGGCGCAAGCCTTACTGCCGCCGGAAAGCAGTGCGAGCCGCAGCTGGTGGCTACGGCTCGCCGTATGGAGGTTGGGGAAGGGATTATTCGCGGAGCATTTGGAAGAGTTCGTCGGTGCCGCGGTCGAGCATGCTGAAAGCGGAATCGAAGTCGGCGGGGGTGGTGGAGTCGTTGGGCTCGAATTCGTAGGATGCCCATACGCCCTCGCTGTCCTCGGTTACGGTGAATTTCACAACGAACTTCTTGGAGTTGAGTGCGTTGCATGCTTCCAGAAGTTTGATGCGGTCTTGACCTTCGGTGTTGCACATCAGCACGATTTGGAGGAACGCATTGTCGCTATTGCGGAAGCCGATGTAGGTCACGCCTTGGATTTTGAAGCGAACGTTGGTTTCGCGTTCTTCGAAGCGGTAGCCTTCGCTTTGGAGGAAGTTGATCAAATGAGAGTATCCTGACATAGATTTAGGGTTAAGAGTGAGCGATGTGATAAGGTAGCTCCAATGGCCTCGCTCGGTTGGCAATTGGCCGAGTTATCGGTGGCAAAGTTAATACAAATAATTGATACCTGCAAATTTTTTCGCAAAATCTTTTAAATAAGCGAAAATTTAAACAGTTTACGTTTTTAGGTCAAAATTCGTTAGTTGGTCATTCTTTAAATGGAAGAGCCGCGGCTGCCGATGTACACCCGCAGGGTGATTTGCTGCCACAGAGCGCACACATCGGGAGTGATGTGGAGGTTGAGCCCGGCGGTGAGGTCCACGTAGCGGTTGCGGATGATGTGGGCGCGCACGTCGGTGCGGCTGTATGTGGTGGCTTGGTAGTAGGGCGAACCCATATTGAGTTGCGCACCGAACTCGGGGTAGAGTGGCATAAGGTTGCCGCCGATGTAGAGGGTCTCGTTTAGCGAAAGGAAGCGCCAATGTGCGTTGGCTTCCACCAACGCGCCGCCACGGGTGCGCCAGCCGCGTTGGTCGGACCGACAGCGTTGCAGCGACAGCACCCCGCCGATGCGCACGCCTAAGGAGTCGAGGGGTAGGGCGGTGGTGGTCACACCCACGAACGGGTTGGCCATGAAGTCGTCGTTGACCCCTTGCTCCGCGGGCGCGTGGCGCTGCTTGGCTAAGTGATTGTATTGTAGACGCTCACCCACGTAAATGGGCGAGGACGCCACCGGATGCCACAGCGAGTTGACCACCACGTTGAACGCCTCGCGCTTAGTGTTGGTCTGAATCTGACGCCAGTCCAACATCAACTCGGCCCAGCCGCGCTCGCCCACATGTTGCATCAACAAGCCGCGCACGTTTGGCTGACGGTAGTCAATCGAATCGCTCCACAAGAACTTCGGCGCCTCCTCCATCAAGTAGCGGCGTGAGAACATACCGAAGTTGAAGCGCCACCCATCGCGCTCCACGCGGTAATAAAGCGTGGGGATCACTTGGTAGTCGTCCCAGTCATTGTTCACCGGCTGATTCCACACCACCCCGCCGCTGATTCGGCCCGCGCCATCAGGCAGGACAACCCCCACCTCCGGCGCCAAGCGAGTGAAGAAAATAGTTTGGTCATTGGCACTATCGCCCTCACGATTATCGAAAGTCGAAGAAAAATCCACGCTCCAAGTCAACTCTTGCGCGGAAGCCGCACCCATACCCACGGCCGCGGCTAACAAAAAAAGAAAGTACCGAATATTCATAACAGTAAATAATTTCCGCAAATATAAGCAAAATCCCCGACACCGCCAAGCTCCACCCAAAATTTCCGCTTCACGACACCATCCGTGCCGAAGACTCGCGCAAATTTAGCAAATTTCTGCGGAGGTGGCGGCAAGACCTCACAGCATAACAGGAGATTCAGCAGGATGACAGGATAATTAGCGAATAATCAGCAACTTGTAGCCGTGGTTTGCCGCGGTATATCCGGATGACCCAGGCTCAGCATCTGAAACTCACGCAGATTTTGCTGGCGGTTGGTGTGGTTTGTTGGAAAATAATTTTGGTGGATGGCGGATTTTTTGTAAATTTGTGGCATTAATCCGGTCATCACTTTTTAGTTGAATATGAATAGTCAAGCATTGGCGCCGGGAACCGAGAAACTGTGTCAAAAGTCCGGCGCGGTAAAACGTGTGCGAAAAAAATCCACAGTAGAACAGGAGACTCAACAGGAGAACAGGAGGTAATCAGCTGAATTTCAATAATATAATCCTGTCCTCCTGCTAATTCTATCATATAACAAACCACATCGGATTGATTATCAGTGGTTTGGTTATATTTTTTTAATTGGCGCGACGGTGGCATACTTACTCCTGTCCTATCATATAATAAACCTATATTCTGCTGATTTTCAAGTATTTAGCAAGTTGCCGCGGAGCGGCTTTGCTGCGCCGGAGGCGCTTTATTTTCGTTAGCCCCCGGGTGCTACCGCGGAGCGGGTTGCTCCCGGGGGTGTGTGCGGATATGGTTTTCGTTCCCCGGAGGGGATCTCTGCGCAGAACGTGCATACCGCTGGTGTATGCAGAGATGCCCTCCGGGCAACAGGTGATGGTGGCGCCTCGACCGTGGGTAGGAACCACTCCGTGGTACCAACCCACGGCTAACGAAGATATAGCGCCTCCGGCGCATCAAAGAAACTGTATCAAATGGTCAGAATCAGTAGGGACGCGGCCTGCCGCGTCCGCGTTCGCTGTGTGTAACTACCTGAATATCTGAAGGTTGATGCGGACGCGGCAGGCCTCGTCCCTACTGATATACATTTTGCATTGACTTTTGACACACTTTCTATTCGTCATGGTCTGAAGCTGATAGTGTTATACTGATTCTTGTTGGCGCGACGGCGGCACACTACTCCTGTGAGTCCTTTGCACGCTGTGTCACACTTTATAGACTTTTGACACACTTTCAGGGGGAGCGGAGCGACGTCGCGGGCGCCAAGGCAGGCGGATACGGCGGAGCCCCACCCCGGCCCTCCCCTGAAGGGGAGGGGGAGCGGAGCGACGTCGCGGGCGCGGGGTGTGCGGATACGGCTTGGCGGGCACGGCGAACCCCCCGCGGCAAGCCTCGGGGCTACAAGCTTGTGGGCGGTTAGTGGGCGGGCGGAGCCTTTTTGGACTTGCTCCGAGCTCTTGCTCGGGTGGGCGGCTGCTGCTATAGGGGGCGGATGGCCGGGCGGCGGGTGGCCGTTGGGGGGAGGATTTCGATGGGCTCGTTGATGTATCGGGTGGCTGCGGTTTCGCTTTCGAAGGGGGTGATGCGCACCTCGTGGTCGTAGAGTTCTACAAGCGAGAGGGCGTAGTGGCGGCCTATGTAGGTGACGCTACGAGCGAGGATGCGGTCAAAGGGTTTGGGTGCTGTCATTGGGGTTGAGACGGGGCACTAAGCGGCGCTGCATGCGGCGGTAGGGCTGGTTGGGCATGGTGATGCGCGAACGGGTGAGCGACAGGGAGTCAACCACCACGGGCCGGCGGCCTTCCACCCCGAGGTAGAGCCAGCCGCTGAGGGCCACGGCCGTGCGGGTGGTGTCTGTGAAGAAGGTGATTGACTGGCGGTTGAGTTCGGTCACGTCGAGCGATGCAATCACTGTTTCGATGGTGCCGTCGGAGTACTCGGCGGTCATGCTCCATGTGGCGCTGACGGGCGGCACGGCTAAGCGGGCGTTCCAGGTGAAGAAGTCGCCGCGTTGCCAGTTACGGTCGGCGGTGAGGTTGAAGGTGATGTACTGCGAGGGCGAGAAGCTGTTGACAATCAGCGCGGAAGGCCGTTGCCAAACGTCCACGCTGTCGCCGGCCACCGACATGGCTGCTTCGGCCACCACGCCGTTGACGCGTTCCAACCGCCCTTCGAGGATCTCGATGGTGCGGTCGGCGACATCTTGGTAGATGTTCATGTTGTGTCCATACCACACCAGAGAGCTGTCGAACTGCTCCTTGGTGACGCCGTGACGGTCGAACACCGCTTGGCGCAGGGCCTCGCGGGTGCCGGGGGCGGAGTATTGGGTGGGGTTGACGGCGATGACGGCATCGGCCACGCGCACATCGGCCATCAGCTCGGCCATATCGTCGGGCTGAATCACGGTGTCGGGCACTCGGTTGCAGGCCATGACCACCACTGCTAACGCTATGGCCGCCAAGAGCTTACGCATTGCTGTCGTCCTCCTTCGGTTTCTCCTTTTGGTAAGGGAGACATTGAGTGTAGCGGATAATGAGCATCACGATGCCCACGGAGATGGCGGCGTCGGCCAGATTGAACACCGGGTCGAAGAATGAGAATTGGTCGCCGCCTACCCACGGCATCCAGTCGGGCCAAGTGAACGAGAGCAGCGGCAGGTGAATCATGTCAACGACTAAGCCGTGGAGCAGAGTGCCGTAGCCCTCGCCCCAAGGCACCAAGGTGGCCACCATGGGCGGGTAGGGGTCGGAGAATATGCAGCCGTAGAATACGCAGTCGATGATATTGCCGAAGGCGCCGGCGGCGATGGCGGCCAAGGTGATGATGTAGCCGCGGGGTGTGTCGGTGCGCTTACACAGCCGCGAGATGTACCAAATCAGCAATCCCACCACCACGATTCGGAACAGCGACAGCAGCAGCTTGCTGCCCAACTCCATGCCGAAGGCCATGCCATTATTTTGCACGAAGCGCAGCTCGAAAAATGGAAGGATTTCGTAGCCTTCGCCAAGGTAGAAGTGGGTTTTGACCCAAATTTTGAGAATTTGGTCGGCGATAATAATCACGGCCGCGGCTATGATAGCGGCCCAAGCATTCTTTTGTGTATTCGTGTGCAGCATATTCGGAAAAATCGGCAATAGCCGCTCCCGGCAGAAGGGGGAGCGGCAATCGTCGATGAGTAGAGTTTATTTTTGCATTTCTTTGCCTTCGACGCTAAGGGTGGCATGAGGCACGATGCGCAAGCGTTCCTTGGGGATGAGCTTGCCGGTGGCGCGGCAGATGCCGTAGGTCTTATTGTCGATGCGCACTAATGCGGCGCGGAGTTTGTTGATAAACACGCGTTGACGTTCAGCCAGTCGAGCTGCCTCCTCGCGTCCGAGCGTGTAAGCGCCGTCTTCGAGCACTTTGAAAGTGGGGGAGGTGTCGGCTACATCGTTGCCGTCAGAGTTCATCAATGTGCGGCAGAGCGAGTCGTACTCGGCCTGCGCCTTCTCAATTTTCTCGTTGATAATCTGACGGAACTCTTCGAGTTCCTCATCAGAATAGCGTGTTATTTCAGACATACTGGTAAAAGGTTGATTATGAGTTGAGTTCAACTTCCACATCCACGGGGAAGTCGTCGATGTCGAGGTGTTCGGCGCGGTCGGCGGCCACCTGGCCCACGGTAACTTCCACGGCCAATACTTGCGAGCTGATGTACTCGCCGAATTTGGCCAACAGCTCTTCGATGCCTTCTACAGCGGCGAAGCGCAGGCGGATGCGGTCGGTGATGTTATAGTTGCGACCCTTGCGGATGTTTTGTACGCGGTTGATGATTTCGCGGGCGATACCTTCGAGGTGGAGCTCGTCGGTAACGGTTACATCGAGCGCTACGGTGAGGTTGCCATCGTTAGCCACCAGCCAGCCGGGGATGTCTTCGGAGATGATTTCCACGTTGGCCACGTCCACTCGCTTGGTGTCGCCATCGAGCACTAAGTCGATGAAGCCGTCGCGTTCGAATTGGGCGATTTGCTTTTGGTCGAGCGAGGTGAGGGCGGCGGCTGCGGCCTTCATCTGCTTGCCGAATACGGGGCCGAGCTTCTTGAAGTCGGGCTTGACGCGTTTCACCAGCACGCCTTCGTCGTTGCTGACCACGCGCAGGTTCTTGACGTTGATTTCCGACAGCACCAGCGGAGCGATGGTGTCGAGGATTGAGCGCATGGCATCGTCGGCCACCGGCACCATGATTTGCTGCAGCGGACGGCGCACGTTGATGTTCACGCGGCGGCGCAGCGACAGCACCATCGAGGTCAACCGTTGAGCGATGCTCATCTGCTGCTCGCGGTCGGCGAAGATGAGCGAGCGGTCGGCTTCCGGATAGCGGTCGAGGTGCACCGACTGTTCGGCCGACGGCTTGCCGTCGCGGTAGGTGAGGTCGCGGTAGAGGCGGTCGGCGAAGAAGGGCGACACGGGAGCAATCAGCTTGGCCAAGGTGAGCAAGCAGGAGTAGAGAGTTTGGTAAGCGGCGAGCTTGTCGGCGGTCATTTCGCCGGCCCAGAAGCGCTTACGGTTGAGGCGCACGTACCAGTTACTGAGGTCGTAGAGCACGAAGTCGTTGATGGCGCGAGCGGCCTTGGTGGGTTCGTAGTCGTCGAGGGCTTCGTCCACGGCGATAATCAGCGAGTTGAGGCGGGAGATTACCCAGCGGTCGATTTCCGGGCGTTCAGCCACGGGCACTTGCGGCTCGGAGCCGGTGAAGCCGTCCACGTTGGCATATTGGGCGAAGAAGCCGTAGGTGTGATAGAGTGTGTCGAAGAGCTTGCGCGATACCTCGATTACGCCGGCCTCGTCGTAGCGCAAATCGTCCCAAGGCGACGAGTTGGCAATCATGTACCAGCGCAGGGGGTCGGAGCCGAGCTTGTCGATGGCTTCGAAGGGGTTGACGGCGTTGCCCAGACGTTTCGACATCTTGTTGCCGTGCTTGTCGAGCACCAAGCCGTTGGAAACCACGGCTTTATACGACACTTGGTCGAACACCATGGTGGCGATGGCGTGCAGAGTGAAGAACCAGCCACGAGTTTGATCCACACCTTCGGCGATGAAGTCGGCGGGGAATACGTCGCCCGCGCGGAAGGCGTCGGCGTTCTCAAACGGGTAGTGGATTTGAGCGTAGGGCATCGAGCCGGAGTCGAACCACACGTCGATGAGGTCGGTTTCGCGCTTCATGGGCTTGCCGGAAGCGGACACCAGCACGATGTGGTCAACGTAAGGACGGTGCAGGTCGATGCGGTTATAGTTTTCGGCGGAGTAATCGCCGGGCACGAAGCCCTTGTCGCGCAAGGGGTTGGATTGCATCACGCCGGCGGCCACAGCCTTGTCGATTTCGTTGTAAAGCTGTTCAACGGAAGCGATGATGAGCTCTTCGGAAGCGTCCTCGGTGCGCCAGATGGGTAGGGGAGTGCCCCAGTAGCGCGAGCGCGAGAGGTTCCAGTCTTGGAGGTTTTCGAGCCACTTGCCGAAGCGACCGCTGCCGGTCGATGCGGGCTTCCATTTGATGGTGTTGTTGAGCTCGATCATGCGGTCGCGAGCTGCGGTGGAGCGGATGAACCACGAGTCGAGCGGGTAGTAGAGCACGGGCTTGTCGGTGCGCCAGCAGTGGGGATAGTTGTGGGTATGCTTCTCGCTGGTGAATAGTAAGCCGTTCTCTTTGAGCATGATGCAGATTTCCACATCAAGCGACATATCGTTGGGACCCTTCTCGGGGTCGTAAGCATTCTTGACGAATTTGCCCTGCCAGGGGGTGTAGGCAGCCACGTCCACGCGGTCGGCCACGAAGGCGGGGTCGAGCTCGTCGAGCATGTAGAAGCGGCCTTTGAGGTCAACCATCGGGCACACCTTGCCGTCGCGGTTGAGCAGCTCCATGGGCGGGATGTTGTTGAGCTTCGACACGCGCAAGTCGTCAGCGCCGAAGGTGCCGGCGATGTGCACGATGCCGGTGCCGTCCACGGTAGTGACGTAGTCGCCGGGGATGACGCGGAACGCGCCCTCGCCGGGATTCATCCACGGGATGAGCTGGCGATAGTGCATGCCCACCAAGTCGGTGCCCATGCATTCGCCCACCACCTTCCAAGGCACGAGCTTATCGCCCGGCTTGTAGTCTTCCAGAGCGATGTCGGCGGCTTTGGGGTTGAATACCGAGTTGAGCAGCGCTTCAGCCACTACCACGGAGATGCGCTCGCCGCTATATTTATTATATGTGTTGACGAAGCAGTACTTGATCTGCGGACCCACGCACAGGGCGGTGTTCGACGGAAGAGTCCACGGAGTGGTGGTCCATGCCAAGAAGAAGGGCTTGCCCCAACCGGTTTGCTCCGGACGCGGATCAAGCACCTCGAATTGAGCCACGCAAGTGGTGTCCTTCACGTCGCGATAGCATCCGGGTTGATTCAACTCGTGCGAGCTGAGGCCGGTGCCGGCTGCGGGTGAATAGGGTTGGATGGTGTAACCCTTGTAGAGGTACCCCTTTTGATAGAGCTGAGCCAGCAACCACCACACCGATTCGATGTAGCGATTGTCGTAGGTGATGTAGGGGTTGGCCATGTCCACCCAGTAGCCCATGTTGTTGGTGAGCGTTTCCCATTCGCGAGTGTACTTCATCACCTCGCGACGGCAAGCGTCGTTATACTCATCCACCGAAATCTTATGGCCGATGTCCTCTTTGGTGATGCCGAGCGCCTTTTCCACACCGAGTTCCACGGGCAGGCCGTGGGTGTCCCAGCCGGCTTTGCGAGCCACGCGGAAGCCCTTCATGGTTTTGTAGCGGCAGACAATGTCCTTAATGGTGCGCGCCATCACGTGGTGGATGCCTGGCATACCGTTGGCCGAAGGCGGCCCTTCAAAGAAGACGAACGAGGGCGCGCCTTGACGCACCTCGATGCTGCGATGGAAAAGATCCTCGCTCTGCCAGAGCGCGAGCATCTCCTTGTTGATTTTGGGAAGACTGAAAGAGGTATATTCAGGAAATTTCTTCATGGATGAGTCGAAGACTATGGAGTTAAGAATTAGTTTTAAACATAAAGGGGTGCGTCAGCGATTGTGCTAACACACCCCCATGGAATCTCGTTGTCGCTGACTGCGGATTATTCAGCAGCGGGAGCTTCGGTAGTTTCAGCGGGAGCAGCAGCAGCGGCTTCAGCTTCGGCTTTTGCAGCTGCCAGTTCGGCTTTCTTCTTGGCCACGGCTTCAGCCTTGGCTTTGTTTTTAGCCTCTTCTGCTTCGAGACGAGCGCGAAGGTCGGCTTGTTTGCGGCCGGCTTCGGAAGCCTTAACAGCTTCTACTTGCGCTTGCTTTTTGCTCTTCCAAGCAGCGAAGCGACGTTCAGCTTCAGCTTGGTCGAATGCGCCTTTTTTCACACCGCCGAGGAGGTGTTTCATCAGCATTACGCCCTCGTTGGAGAGGATAGTGCGTACAGTGTCGGTGGGTTGAGCACCGCAGTTCACCCAATACAAGGCCCGCTCGAAATTGAGAGTGATTGTAGCAGGATTAGTGTTCGGATTATAAGAACCTATCCTTTCAATAAACTTACCATCTCGTGGTGCCCTGCTATCGGCGATAACAATAGGATAAAACGCATAGTTCTTGCGACCATGGCGTTGTAATCTGATTTTTGTTGCCATTAATTGTTTGTTTGTTTAGTTTGTTGGTCTTGCATTGTTTGCGACTGCAAAGTTACAACTTTTTCGCCACCCCACCAAACTTTTCCGCAACTTTTTTCACCTATTCGGTAAAAAAACGGGTGATTACGGCGAGCAGGAGCTCGGTGCACGTGCAAAAAGGCTCCGCCGAGATAGTGGGCGGTACAGCCGGTGGGCTGTCGGAAGTGTCGGAGGCTTCTATTGCGCCAGCCTTTTTGCATCTGCCTCGAGCTCTTGCTCGAACCGCACGGGTGCGGCGGCGGCGATGTCGTGGTGAAAATGGCGATAATGTTGGTGAAAAATGGAAGTGTTGATATTTTTCGCGGCCAAAATTGTGTTTGTTTTGGAATTTATCGCTAACTTTGGGGGTGGATTTTAACCATCACCCTCAATCAATGCAAAAGAAAGGCAAACTATACTTCCGCTACGGCACCATGGGTTCGGCTAAAACGGCCCTGTTGCTGACCACCGCATATAATTTCGAGGAGCGCAACCTTGATTATATGTGTCTCAAGCCCGTGATTGACACTCGCGAGGCTCGCAACGTGATTCATTCGCGTATCGGTATCGAGCGCGAGTGCCGTTGGATATATGATAACACCGACCTTTACCAACTCGCAGCCGAGTTGTACCGCTCGGAGGGTCGCATCGTGGACTGGTATCTCATCGACGAGGCGCAGTTCCTGTCGGCCCGCCAGGTTGACCAGCTCTCGCGCGTGGTCGACGACTTCGGCTCGAATGTGGTGTGCTACGGTCTGCGTACCGATTTCCAAACCCACCTGTTCGAGGGCTCGCGCCGACTGTTCGAAATCGCCGACACCATCGACGAAATCAAATCGACGTGCAACTGCGGTCGCAAAACCATAGTCAACGCCCGCATCGATGCCAACGGCGACTTTGTGGACGAAGGTCAGCAGGTGGAAATCGGCGGCAACGACCGCTACGTGGCCGTCTGCCGCAAGTGTTGGCGCAATAAGCACATCGAGCAGAGCGAACGCTCGGCTCTCCCATTAGACTTTCCTACCGATAACCTAATCGACCGGCAATGATACTCTGCAACATCACCGACGCGAACATCTATCGCAATATCTCCCCGCTTTTGGCCGAGGCCATCGACTGGCTCATGGCCAACTCTGCCGCTGATTTGGCCAACGGCTCTTATCCGGTGGGTGAGGGCGGCGTGGTGGTCAAAGCCGAAACGCCGGCACTGATGCCGCGTGAGCGCGTGCGCTTGGAGGCTCACCGCCGCTTCATCGACATCCACGTGCCGCTCAAGGGCATAGAAACCATCGGCTGGGCACCCGTGGCCTCCCTCTCATATATCCACACGCCTTACAGCGAGGATGCCGACATCGCTTTCTACAGCGATTCCGCCCACAGCATGCTCCACGTGCACCCCGGCCAGATCGCCATATTCTTCCCCGAGGATGCCCATGCACCAAATATCGGCATCGGCACCCATCGCAAACTATGTATCAAAATTCCCATCGTATGAAACGTTCTCTCCTCATCATCTTTCTGTTTATCAGCTTGGTAGCTACGGCTGCATCGCCTTACGTCAACGAAACCGTGCGCTATCGCGTCATGTACAAGTGGGGCCTGATTCAAAAGCAAGCCGGCACAGCCACGCTGTCGATTCACCTCGATGGCGACCGCTATCAAGCATCGCTCGTGGCCGCGTCCGACCCCTGGGCCGACGGCATCTTCTGCGTGCGCGACACACTCTATTCCACCATCCTCAAGGATGGCTTCCGCCCCTTGCGCTATCACAAAGCCGCCCACGAGGGCTCCGACCACAAGGACGATGTGGTGGTATTCTCTTACAGCGGCAACAACGTCACCGGCCAGTGCCATCGCCAAGTGTTTAAAGAAGGTCAACAGACTGTGAATCAGCACCAAACGCTCCATGCCACCGGCACCACCGTCGACATGCTCTCATCGTTCTATTACATGCGCATGTTGCCTTTCCCCACATGGCGCTCCGGCCACAAGCACTCCATGACCATCTTCTCCGGCAAGCGCAAGGAGACTCTCACTCTGCAATACCGCGGCGTGGAAGACGTCAAAGTCGACGGCAAAACTTACCGCTGCTTCCACATCACTTTCATCTTCACCGGCGACAGCGGCAAGAAGACCTCCGATGACATGGATGCGTGGATCACAACCGATGCTTCGCGCACCGCCGTGCAGCTCGAAGGTAAGTTGCCCGTGGGCAAAGTCCGCTGCCAAATAATCAGGTAACCATATGAATATCAAGCGATTATACCGTAAAGCGCTCCATTGGGGCAAAGAGCAGGCGAAATACTGCTCCAAAGGCGTGTGGCAAGACACTCGCCGCCATTGGTGGGTCAACCTCATCAAGACGCTCAACTTGTCGGTGCAGTCGTTCCTTTCGCGCGACGTGCAATCGCAAGCCATGGCCATGGCCTTCCGCACCCTGCTGGCCATGGTGCCCGCCTTGGCGTTGTTCTTCGCCATCGGCCGCGGCTTCGGGCTGCAAAACGTGCTACGCAACGAGCTTTACCGCCTGCTGCCGGCGCAGCAAACCGCCATCGACTACTCGTTGGAGTATGTCGACAAGTACCTCAGCCAGTCGTCCGAAGGCCTGTTCGTGGGCGTGGGCATCGTGGTGCTGCTGTGGACGCTGATTTCGCTGATGAACGGTGTCGAAACAGCCTTCAACCGCATTTGGGGCGTAAAATCCGGCCGCAACCTCGGCCGCAAGCTCAGCGAATACACCGCGCTGATGTTGCTGCTGCCGGTGGTGCTGATGGTGGCCGGCGGCTTGTCGTTGGCCGTGAGCGATTCGCTCCGCACGCTCATGGGCTACTCCTTCCTGTCGCCCATCATCTCCGCCGTCATGGAAGTGTCATCGTGGATTATGACCTGGCTGTTCTTCGCCTTGGTCTACTTCCTCATTCCCAATACCAAGGTGAAATTCGCCAACGCCTTCGCCGCCGGCGTCTTTGCCGGCACCGCCTTCCTCTTATTGCAATGGCTGTTCGTCAGCGGCCAAATGTACGTGTCGCGCTACAACGCCATCTACGGCTCGGTGGCCTTCCTGCCCCTGCTGCTCATTTGGTTGCAATTCACCTTCACCATCACCTTGGCCGGCGCCGTGGTGTGCTACTCGTCGCAAAACATCTTTATGTTCAACTTCTCCGACGCCATTCAGCACATGTCCACCTCCTACCGCAATCGGCTCTCACTGGCAATCACAGCCGTTGTGTATCAGCGGTTTAGCTCCAATCAAGGCCCCACCGAGTTGCGGATGCTCGTGGAACGCTACGGCATACCATACCGCCTCGCCACCATCGTGGCCGACCGCCTCATCGCCGCCGGATTATTCATCCTCGTCGACACTCAGAACTCGCACCAAGAGCGCGCATTCCAACCCGCCCTCAACCCCAACGACCTCACCGTGGCGCAAGTCCTCAAGCGCCTCAACGCCCTCGGCGCCGCCGACTTCATCGCCGACTTCGACAAACATTTCCAAGGTGTGGTGCACTGCTGCGATGCTATCGACCAACAAATCGCTGCACAAGCCGACACCCAACTCATAACACAACTTCAAATCCAAACTAACATTACCAACCCATGAAAAAAGTTATCGCCACCACCGCCGCTCCCGGCGCAATCGGCCCCTACAGCCAAGCAATCGACACCGGCGCATTCGTGTTCGCCTCCGGCCAAATTCCCATCAACCCAGCCACCGGCACCATTCCCGAAGGCATCGAAGCCCAAACCCGCCAAGCCCTCGCCAACGTAAAAGCCATCTTGGCTGAAGCCGGCCTCACCGTGGATAACGTGGTGAAAACCACCGTATTCCTCGCCGACATGAACGACTTTGCCGCCATGAACGCCGTCTACGCCGAAGTATTCACCGCACCCTTCCCCGCCCGCTCCGCCGTAGCCGTGCGCGAGCTCCCCAAGCAAGTCCTCGTCGAGGTAGAAGTCCTCGCCGCCCGCTAACCCCATACCGTACTTAATAGTGCCTGATAATGCGACCTTTCTCAGCGCGTTATCAGGCTTTTTTATCCCATTTTGAACATATAAAGACACAAAACTATGCAATTATTTGCATATTATCCGCAGAATAACTAACTTTGCAAAGAAATAATCAATGAACTATGGCTACTCCTATTAAATCCGTCCCAATTCTTTCCGGAAAAATTGCCGATGAGTTTGTTCGTTTGGCTGAAGAAAACGAACAACAACCTCGTCACACACTTACCGCGGAGCAGGAAGCCGAAATAGCTGAAATAATGCGCCGCGCCCGCGAATACACCCCCTCATGGATGAAAAATGAGTGAGTTTGCCTACCGACTGAATTTTGACTGTACTCTATTCAAACTTAGTGAACTAATTTTGAATAATTGTTATGCCTTCGATTGTGGTGCAGAGGATCTTAATGAATTCTTTGCATGTGATGCCCTTGCATACGAACGCGATCTCATGGGTAAAACGTATTGTTGGTTAGACAATACCGACGATAAGACCATCGTTGCCATGATTACCTTGGCTAATGCCGGAATTCATACCACGCATCTTCAAAACAACCCTAAGCGCAAGTTACATAAGTCGATAGCCTATAAAAAGCAAGGTAGAACATACCCTGCTGTATTGATTGGCCGATTAGGCGTTAACAAGGCATATCAGAGTAGCTACTATCGTATTGGCACACAAATTATTAGCTTTATTAAGAATTGGTTTATCAGTTCGGATAACAAAACCGGATGCAGATTCATCCTTGTGGATGCGGTAAATAATCCTCATACAATCCAATATTATGAGCGCAACGGATTTCACCCTCTTTTTCCGAGGGTTGATGATGAGAAAGCCTTTTATGGTGTAGATGAGTCGGAATCCTTACGCACCCGTATGTACTATCTGGACTTACTGAGGTAAATAGCGGTGCGACCACGTGGCTGTGTATCTGCCAAATTCGGGGTTTCGACTGCAGGTGGAGCCATCCGAGTGATGCCGCAGTAAGCCGCGGCCTGCAATTAATCGATTGATTAATAATGAAATAGTTCCTGTTTCCCTGCTGGATCTCCTGCTCTACTGTGGCTTTTCAGCACCTGCGCCGGTAATTGGGGCGGGGGGTTACTCGGTGGCGCCGCCGGTGCCTTTTTTGCGGCGGTAGAAGCGGTGTTTGTTGGCCGGGCGGCGGGGTTTGTTGTCCTGCGGTGCGGCTTTTTTGCCGTTGGAATTGCGACCATCGTAGGAGGGCGTCTTGCCGTAGTCGGCGGGGACAGGGTCTTTGCGGACTTCGTAGCCGAGGAATTGTTCGATGTAGCGGAAGCGGCGGATGTCGCGGTCGCTGACCATGGTGACGGCTTTGCCGCCGGCGCCGGCGCGGGCGGTGCGGCCGATGCGGTGCACATAGTCTTCGGCTTCGTGGGGCACGTCGTAGTTGACCACCATGGTGATGTCGTCGATGTCGATGCCGCGCGACACGATGTCGGTAGCCACCAAAATGTCGATGCGGCCGGCGCGGAAGTCGCTCATGACGGTTTCGCGTTGGGCTTGGTCGAGGTCGGAGTGCATTTCGCCAACTGACCATCCGGAGCGTTTGAGCTCGCGGGTGAGCTCCTTGACCTTAAGTTTGGATGCGGCAAACACGATGACGCGTTCGCAGTAGGCGGTTTTGAACAGACGCTTCAGCAGCGGTGTCTTTTGGTTTTCGTAGCACACGATAGCGCTTTGGTCGATTTTTTCGGTGGGACGCGACACGGCGAGTTTGATCTCCACCGGGTTGTTGAGGATAGAATTGGCCAACTTCTGAATCTTGGTCGGCATGGTGGCGGAGAACATGAGTGTTTGGCGGTCTTTGGGCAGCTTGGAGGCGATTTGTGCGATGTCGTCGTAGAAGCCCATGTCGAGCATGCGGTCGGCTTCATCGAGGATGAAGTGCTCCACGCCGCTTAGGTCCACGTAGCCCATTTTCATGTGGGCGAGCAGGCGGCCGGGAGTGGCGATGAGGATGTCGGCGCCCGACTTGATGGCCTGCTGCTGGCGGGCGAACTCTTTGCCGTCGTTGCCGCCGTGGATGGCTATCGACGAAATCGACAGGTAGTAGGAGAAGCCTTGCAACTGGCGGTCGATTTGCTGTGCCAACTCGTGGGTGGGCACCATCACCACGCAGCGCACCTTGCCCTGCGATGCGGAGTGCGACAGCAGGTCGATGGTGGGCAGCAGGTAGGCGGCGGTTTTGCCGGTGCCGGTTTGCGCCACGCCCATGAGGTCGTGCCCATCGAGCACCACGGGGATGGCTTGCTCTTGGATGGGTGTGCAGGTTTCGAAGTGCATCGCATCGAGGGCGTCGAGGATGTCGTCGGAGAGGTCGAGTTCGTCGAAGTACATATATAATAAGGTGAGAGGTTAATCTAAATCGTCAAAATCAAAGTCCCAACCGTCATCGGAGGCATAGGAATCGGTGAACCGTTGGAGTTCGCGGCCTTCGCGCTTGGTGGGTCGGCCGAGGCCTTTGCGGCGGTCGATGAAGCCGGAGATTTTCACCACTTCGAGCAGGTCGTATTGGTCCTGCGGGGTGACGTTTTCGAGATATTCGGGCACGAGCTTGGCGCCGAGGCGGTTTTCGCACACGGCTTTGATGAGGAAAGAGTAGGTGACCGGCGGCTTGCGCACGTGCACCGTGTCGCCGGGCTTGACGGTGCGGGCGGCTTTCACCGGGTTGGAGTCGTTGTTGACCGTCACGCGGCCTTTGCGGCAGGCTTCGGTGGCGAGGGTGCGTGTTTTGTAGATGCGCATAGCCCAGAGCCATTTATCGATTCTAACTTCCTGTGCCATAATGGGTTACTTGTTGTTATACTTGCACATGGCGCTCTGAGCGCCGGCCAAAACGAATTCGCACATAGCTTCCACGGCTACCTTGAGGCGGTCGGGCAGCTCCTTTTCTTGGTCGGCGGTGAAATTGCCGAGCACGTAGTCGATTTGGCAGCCGCGAGCGAAGTCGTTGCCCACGCCGAAGCGAAGTCGCGCATAAGCCTGAGTGCCAAGCATTTGGGCTATGTTCTTTAGCCCGTTGTGCCCGGCATCGCTGCCCGAGGTCTTGAGGCGGATGGCGCCGAAGGGGAGGGCGATGTCGTCCACTAAGATGAGGATATTCTCCAAGGCAATGTTCTCTTTCTGCTGCCAGTAGCGCACGGCGTTGCCGCTGAGATTCATGTACGTGGAGGGTTTCAACAGCACCAACTGCTTGTTCTTCAGTCGGCAGTGTGCCACGTCGCCGTAGCGTTCGGTTGAGAAAGAAATATTGGACGCCTCAGCGTAGGCGTCCAATATTCTAAAGCCAATGTTGTGCCTTGTGGCAGCGTATTCACTGCCAATGTTACCAAGGCCAACGATGAGGTATTTCATTCAGTAAGAATTACTTACCGGCAGCGGCAGCGGCGGCGGCACCGCGAGCGGCACGGGTCAGAGCCACCGAGCAAACTACGGCATTCTTAGCGTTGATGAGTTCGAGGTTGTCGAAGTGGAGGTCACCTACTTGGTAAGCTTTGCCGAGGCCGAGGTTGTCAACGTTGATAACCAGACGTTCGGGGATGTTGGTGTAGATAGCTTTCACGCGTAGCTTCTTCATGGACAGGGTGAGCTTACCACCGGCTTTCACACCTTCAGCGTGGCCTTCGAGCTTCACGGGCACTTCAACCACAACGGGCTTAGCTTCAGTTACTTCCAGCAGGTCGATGTGGAGGATGGAGTCCTTTACGGGGTGGAATTGGAGGTCCTTGAGCACGGCCATGTGGGTTTCGCCGTTGAATTCGAGTTCGATGGCGAAGATGTCGGGAGTATAGACGAGCTTGCGCACAGCGTCGAGGGTGACTACCAGGTCGGTGGTGATCAAACCACGACCGTTGGAGATTTCAACCACCTTTTGACCGGGCTTGAGGGTGCCGGCGTAGGGGAGTTGTACTAATTCACCACCGTTGAGCACAACGGGGATCAGACCTTGTTCGCGCAGAGCTTTGGTAGCTTTTTTACCGAGTTCGGTGCGGGGCTGCGCAGCGAGTTTGTAAGTTTTCATTGATTAAAAATTAGATGTGTTACTCAAAATTAAGAATGCTTCCTAATTTCCCATCACACGGGATGCTTTGAAAGCGACTGCAAAGTTAGCAAAAAATCCGCAAACAGCCAAATATTTCTCTCATAAAATCAAAAAAATACGCTGAAAATAGCGCTGTTACATGCAGGCGGCGATGGCTATGATGGCGGTGGTGATCCCGAAGGCTATCAGTAGCAGGTCGTAGCTGGTCAGCGGCGCCGGCAGCGTGATGGTCGGGCGCAACGGCTGTCCGCTAAACCACTGCAGGCGGGCGGTGCGGGCGGTGATGGCAAACAGGCCGAAGCCCACCAGCGAGCCGATGATGGCGCCCACTATCAGGTCGCCCGCGAAGTGCACGCCCAGGTACAGCCGCGAGTAGGCGTTCAGCGCCGCCCACAGGAACACCACCGCACCGAAGAGCCAGCGCCGCCGCAGCAGAGTCAAGAATGTGGCCAAGGCAAACGAGTTGGCCGCATGGCACGAGGGGAAGCCGTATGGTCCGCCACGATAGCCGTTAACCACGTGGATCACCTGCGACAGCGGCTCGGCGGGGTTGGCCGGGCGCATCCGCTCGAACAGCGGCCGGATGATGGAGGCACACAGCTGGTCGGTGATGGTTATGGTCAGTGCAATCGCCACCAAAAACAGCAACGCGGCCTTCCAACTGTAACGCTTATATAATATTATGAGAATCATAGCATACATCGGCACCCAGATCCACTTGTTGGAGAAGAGGAACATAAACTGATCGAAGTAGGGGTTATGCATGGCATTAACCGCCACGGTCAGTTGGGAATCGAGTGCGCTCAAGGAATCTATCATAGTTGGCTTAGTGTAGTGTAAATGGTTTGTAGATAGGCTTTTGCCTGCTGTACGGCATGTGATGAATTGCCTCGCGATGCTTCCACCCGGTCGGCGTCAAGGTTGTAAATTACGGCAGTGGAATCGGTTACGAAGCCCATGTACTCCGGCTCGGTAAAGAAGGCAAACCGAGGCGCCTGCGCGTCGAAGAGGTTCTTGCTGAAGGTAAACTGCTGAGCATCAAGGCCTACCAGCGCCAACAACGTGGCGGCAATATCGATTTGCGAGCCGTAGGTGGCGATGCGCTGCGGCGCGGTGCGCAAGGCTCCGCCCACGATGATCAGCGGAATGCGGTGGCGCTGCTCCACGTCGGTGAGGGTGGGGTAGGCGCCATAATGGTCGGGCACGATTACCACCACCGACCGCTGCCAGCGCGGCGACGCTTGCAGCCGGCGCACAAATTGGCCGATGCAACTGTCGGCATACGCAAAGGCGTTGGCTCGCAGTTGGCGCTCCGGCTCGTCGGGGTAGATGGCTCGGTAGAACGGCACCTCGAACGGCTCGTGCGAACTGGAGGTCTGCACCACCCAAAAGCGCGGCGCTGCGGTGTTGGCATCCAACTCGGCGGCCACTCGCTCCATAAGCACGTGGTCGTGTACGCCCCACTTGCTCAGCCGCTGCTCCAAGGGGAAGTCGCTGTCGCACACCACCTTGGTGAAGCCTTGGTTCTTCACGAAGGCGAGCATGTTGGTGAAGTTGATGTCCCCGCCGTAGTAATATCTTGATTCATAACCTTTTGCACGTAAAGAGAGAGCAATCGACGGCAGGTGTTCGGCCTTCTCCACATACTTCATCACGCTCACTGTGGGCTGCGACGGGAAGCCGCTCAGAATGGCCGGCAAGGCGCGGTCGGTACGGAAACTGTTGGCATAAAAGTTGGTGAACGTCAGCCCTTCGTTGGCCAACGAATCCAAGCACAGAGCCACCGGCTCGCCGCCGAAACTTGGCATCAGATGTGTGGAAAAGCTCTCGGCGATGATGAGATAGATATCAGGGGTGGGGCAGGTGAGCAGGCTATCAGCCGGTGCGAAGTGCGTGGCTGTCAGTGAGTTGAACTCAGCCGTGGCCTCCTCCGCGGGCAGGTATTGAAACTGGTTGCCGAAGTCATTCTGGTGCGAAGCGGAGTACAGCAACGAGAACTGCGGATTGATGGCCGTGTGGTTGAGCGCGCGGTCCTCGCTGAAATAGGCGCGGCTGAGATTCATGGTGCTGACTGTCACCCCGCCACGCATGCCCACAAACAGCAACGCGGCGCCGAATGCCAGCAGCGCCGAGGCGCCGGCGCGTTGCCGCATGGTCAGCGCCGGTTGTGCCAACGCTTTCAACCCGCTGACGCGCCACAAGGCCGCCGTTAACCCCACTGCCACGGTCACGATGACCAACGGCCCGAGGACGAGCTGAACGGTGGTGGCGCTCGCCATCGCCGCCGAAGGCGACGACGCAAAGTAAAACAGCGGCGTCATGTCAAGGCGGAAGCCCCAATAACCGTAGAGCACCGTGTCAAGCACCGTCACCACGGCTATCACCGTGGAAATCAGCGCATAATACGTCCGCTCCACCGGCCGAATCCACCGCCCCGGACACCACACCGCTACCAGCTGCAGCAACAACGGCACAGCCGCAAAGTAGCTCGCCACCGTCACATCCAACGGCAGCCCCGCGCAGAGCGCACCGAGGTAGTCGGCCAACTCACGTCCGCCAACATCAGCCAAATTGCAACACACGAATGCCACGCGTTGCAACGCAAATATGACTAACAGCACCGCAAACAGTGCCGCAATTTTCACAAAACCTTTAAACATCGCTTCAAAAAGCAAATTGACTGCAAATTTACTTCAAATTCCCCACATTATCAAATTTTCCGCCCAATTCTTCACAAAATTTATAACGAAGCCATCCGGACGTCGCTTTAAACGAAGCAATGAATTTTCACGCAGATTCTTGCGGAGCGGCGCATTTTTAGACGATTTCATACGATTTTTTACGATTGCCATGCGGGTGGGCGGCTGCGGAGGGGGCACAGCAGAACAGGAGATATGGCAGGAGGACAGGATTAATTTTGTTGTCATTCAATCAATCGCCTGTAGCGCCGCGGCTTGCTGCGGCGTATCCGCTGTGCCGCCCGCCGCTCCGTCCGCTGTGCCGCCCGCCGCTCCGTCCGCTGTGCCGCCCGCCGCTCCGTCCGCCTTTCACCCACCTGAAGGGACGGCGGCCTGCCGCGTCCGCACCCGCATGGCCCACCCGCCTTCTTCCACCGCCACCCACCGGTAGGGACGGCGCCCCGCCGCGTCCTCGCCCGCATGGCCTAACTACTATGCCCGAACAGCGTGGTGGTAGGCGGCATCTACGCGCGGAGCGCGTTCCTTTTTAGCTAACACCACGTTGGAGCGGAGCCTGCGGAGCGACTACGTGGTGCGAGAGGTCATCCCACATCACGAACCGCGGCGCGGTTCCTTATACAACGCTCGGTATAATTTAGCTGCTGATTCACGTTATCCCGCAAAAAAAAATGATAAACTTCTTAAAAATTTTGCCAAAAATATTTGCATCGTAAGAAATTAATGTGTAATTTTGCACCGCATATCGCCACCCAAAGTCCGTTAAGACACGAGGGCGGGGTGCAGACATATTACAGAAAGCGTTTACTTCGCGTATTCTTGATTCATAGGAATCTCGAAAATTCTATTCACGGTCAAGATAGTAGCAACGGTAGATGCCTTTTTCGGGTATGATATACTCGGCCGTGGAAGTCGCGAGGCTTCCTACGGCTATATCATCATACAGCGTGAGGCTTCGGCGTTGCTCTTCCTACCGTGAATGGCAATGCGAGAGCCTCTATGAATAGGAAGAGCTAAAGCACTGATTCTCACGCTTTTCATATACCAACTAACCAGCCAAAGAGGAGAATCCCGCGGCATAGTATTAATCTATGAGAAAATGAATATGACAAAACAGGATTTTGACGAGGCTTCTAAAGAGGCTCTTGCGAACCTTTCTACATCGTTCTCTAAAATGGTTGTGTATAAACACTATATTCAGAATGTTGCATTTCAATTGGCAACAGAACAAGAATGGGATGATGTGCAAAACTGTAAAAAAAATGAAGCTATGATTGACAAACTTGCTTCGATAGCAAAAAGCCAATGGATTCAAAATGGTGATTATGTTTCACTGTACTGTGTGGCTTTAGCCGTAGCAACAATCATAAAAGAATATGATTGGGGTGTTGAATACCTTGTCGGTGATGGCTTGTATAAAATGGCTGTAAGAATAATATCAGCTAATTAACGCTATGGAATTAAAACAATTCATTTTTGAGGCTTCATTTTTCAATGAGCCAAAACAGCTTTCAGTCACAGTTCCTGTGACTGACGACGGATTTGTCAGAACCGACAAGTACTGTCCAAGAGAGCTTTTCGAAAGTTCTGCTTTTCCGTTCACTCCGATGATAATAAATGGCGAGCTGGTACAAGGTTTTATTGAAGACTGCCGAATGCTGTCTTTAGCGACCCAATATGTACAATTTGCTTCAACGCGGATTGATATATTTATCGGAGCTCTGTTGGGTGTAGTAGCTAATCACATTGGCCAATATCATCGTATAATATTCCGAGACCTGCTTCTATATGTAGATTGCATTTGCTTTCTATTGGAAGCTGATGGCACTGCTCAAAATGAAATCCAAAAGATGTATCCTTCGATTACACTCAAAGTAGTGGATTATTGTATTGATTATGTCAAGACAAACAATCTCGAAGAATTCAGAGGTAGTGCAATGGAAAAGGTATTGCGTGATCTCGCACGTGGTTGATAAATCATTTGAAACTACACTTATTTAATCCTTTTGGGTTAGATTGCTTTAGTACGCATGTGAAGTCCTAATATAGCTTTGGGCTAATGCATTTTGGTGCTATAAAAATAATATCAAAGAGCCCTTAGGTGTGTAGAATGAAACACTTGTATCAGAGCTGGTGCGGCCATTATGGTCGCACCAGTTGCGTTATATCACGCAATTTAAAAGATTCGTTTTGATTGGTTTTCGCCCCCTGCCCACCTCCGCCAAAATCTGCAGAATCAGCGTGAGAAAAAATTCGTTATTTCGTTTCTTCGTTCCTTCGTTTAACCGGACGGCCAATCGCAAAAAATCGTATGGAATCGTCTTCTCCGCCCAAATCTGCGAAATCTGCGTGAAATCGTCCTTACCCGGATAGCCAATCGTAAAAAATCGTAAGAAATCGTCTTAACCCCCGCCAAGCAATCGTCTTTTCTATCCACTTATTTGCGCGTTTGCGAATTTTTTGGTAGATTTGCAGTGTAATTTTAATTCTTGTGATTATGGCTAAGTTTTTAGAGCAAGTGGCCGGCTATTATCGGCAGAAATATGGGTCGCAATTAGGTCAGTTCACCTTCTTATTGCCCAACCAGCGCTCGTGTTTATTCTTCAAGCGGTATCTGTTGACGGCATCGAACACGCCGGTGGAGATGCCCGAAATCACCACCTTGGCCTACTTCATGGCCAAGCGCTCGGGGCTACGCGAAGGCTCGCGCAACGAGTTGCTTTTCACATTATATAACGCCTACCTGCTCACGCTGCAGGCCCATCGCCCCGATGCCGAGCCGCGCGACTACGACCGCTTCCTGTTCTGGGGCAGTATGATGGTGGACGACTTCGACGAGATTGACTTCGCCCAAGCCGACGCGCAGCGAATCTTCACCAACATGCGCAACATGCGCGAGATTGCGTCCGACTTCCTCACCGACGAGCAGAAGCGCGCCATCCGCGAGATGTGGGGCGAAACGGAGTTCACCCGCGACATTGAGAACTTTTGGTACCACGTCCACCCGGAGGACGGCGCGGAGGTAAAAACGCGGCGCAACTTCGTGTCGATGTGGGAGTTGATGTACGATATGTACGACCGCTACCAGGCCTCGCTGCAGGAGCAAGGCATCGGTTCGCGCGGCTTGCAGGTGAAACGGTCACTTGAAAAGATACCCGACCAACTATCTGAAGATGAGCACTTTGCCGTGATAGGCTTCAGCAACGTGAGCAATGCTGAACGGTCGCTGTTCAACTTGCTGCGCCGCCGCTGCGCCGTCGACTTCTTCTGGGACTTCCACTCGCCGCTGTTCAACAGCAAAAGCCCATTTGTGCAGAGCAACCGCGCCCTGCAACTGATAGCCAAGCTGCAGCATGACTATCCCGAGCCGGCCGACTTCAACTACTGCCAGCCGCCCTTCCCCGACACCATCGACGTGATTGGCTTGCCATCGAAAATCGACCAAGCCAAGCGCGCGGCCGTGTTGGTGGGACAGTTGGACGACGCCACCGCCACTGAGATCAAGACCGCCGTGGTGCTGCCCGACAGCTCCATCTTGCAGTCGTTCCTATTAGGCTTGCCGGCCAACGTGAAAGCGGTGAACGTGACCATGGACGTGCCCTTCAGCCAGAGCGGCTTCGCCTCGTTCCTGCGCGTGGCCATCCGCCTGCAAATCAGCGCCAAGCAGCGCGGCACGCGTTGGTTGTATTACTACGAATCCGTGCTGGCCGTGCTGTCGAACCCCCACCTCAACCTCTTCGCCCAGAAACAAGCCGAGCAGATTCGCCGCACCATCGAGCGCGAAGGGCTTTACAACCTTGATGCCGATGAGTTGGCCGAGAAATATCCCGAGTTGGCCTTCATCTTCCGACCCATGCGAGAAATCGCATCGGTAGAGAGTTCCTACGCTTACGTCGACGGCCTCATCGCCGGCTTGCGCGCCGAGTTGGTGAAGCAGGCCGGCGAAGCGGCCGAAGCCTCGTTTGAGGTGCACATTCTCGACGGCTTCGCGGCTAAGTTGCAGGAAATCAAAGACTTGATAGCCAAATACAACATCACCATCCGCGAATCCACCTACCTGCAAATGTTCGAGCACATCCTGCGCGCCGAGCCGCTGCCGATGACCGGCACACCGCTACGCGGGGTGCAAGCCATGGGCGTGCTCGAAACCCGTTGCCTCGACTTCGACAACATCATCTTCCTGTCGATGAACGAGCGCACCTACCCCCGCCGCCACTATGTGCGCACCCTCATCCCCAACGTGGTGCGCTGCGGCTACGGCCTCGCACCCATTGAGCAGGCCGAGTCGTTCTACGGCTATTACTTCTACCGAGCCATCAGCAGCGCCAAGCACGTTACAGTGTTCTACGATGCACGCGTGGGCTTCGCCGGCAGCGGCGAGATGTCGCGTTACCTCAACCAGCTTATCTACGTGCAGTCGTCGAGCATGACCATCAACCACATCACCACACCGTGCAAATTCACCCCGACCAACAAGCGCGTGTTCTCCGTGAAAAAAGATGCCGACGTGTTGGCCAAAATGGAGCGATTCACCACCGACGACGAAACCAAGTTGAAATACCTCTCGGCCTCGAGCCTGAAGACCTACCTCAACTGCCCGCTCCGCTTCTATTTCAAATACGTAGAGCGAATCAAAGAAGAAGAGGAGCCGAAAAACTATGTGGACGAGGCCAAGATGGGCACCATCTATCACAATACGATGGAAGAACTCTTCCAACCGTATGAAGATCAGCTGATTACTGCGGATGTCTACCAAAAAATCATTGCCGATTACAAACATGTGGCCGAGGTGGTGGAGCGCCAAGTGGCCGAGGAAGGCTTTGGCTGGACGTACCCCGTGAATGAGAAACAAAAGACCTTCGAGTACATCATCTTGGTGTCGAACATCACCCGCCAGGTGGTGGAATCCATCAAGAAAGAGTCGGAAAACTATCAAGAGCCGTTCACATACCTCGGCGGCGAAAAGGAGATCAAAGGTCGATGGCAAATCACGCCCGAGCTGTGCATCAATTTCAAGATGATTATCGACCGCCTCGACCGCATCGGCCACCCTGACGATGGCATCTTGCGCCTGATCGACTACAAAACCGGCGGTGACAATGTTGGCATCGGCAAATTCCTGTACAACGTTTTCACCAACCACAAGTTGCACGGCGTATTCCAGCTGATGCTCTACGCTGAAGCCTATCACGACATGGTGCAGCCCATGACCGAATGCAACTTAGCTCTGCACGTGGTCAAAGACATAGTGCGCACCGGCCTGATTGCCCCAATCACGAAAACGATAAATCAAAGTCAGATCATTCCCATCAACCCATGGTCTATTCAGCCGCCATCGGAGCAACTGCTCGATGCGGATATGGCCAAGGGCTCGAACAACTTCCGCGACCTGTTGGATATGCGCATCCGCGAGCTGTTCAACCCGGACGTGCCCTTCCGACAGTGCGAAAAAGAAGAGAACTGCCTTTACTGCGGCTTCCTCCAACTGTGTATGCGCGAGCCCAATACCGATTTCAACAACTAAGCGATGGCGGGGCTGTACATCCACATACCGCTGTGTCGCAGCAAGTGTATCTACTGCGACTTCTACTCCACGGCGGTGCTGACCCGCGCCGATGCCGTGGTCAACGGCTTGATAGCCGAACTGCATCACCGCCGCGCCGAGGTGGGCCAAATCACCACCATCTACATCGGCGGCGGCACGCCGTCGGTGCTCTCTTACGCGCAGATACGTAGCTTGGCCGAAGCGCTGCCCACGGAGCACTGCCGCGAGTTCACCATCGAAGCCAACCCCGAGGACATCACCGCCGACACCGTGGCACTGTGGCGCTCGCTCGGCATCAACCGCGTGAGCATGGGCGTGCAGACCCTCAGCGACGACATCCTGCGCACGCTCCGCCGCCGCCACACGGCCGCGCAAGCGCTGCAAGCTATCGCCACCTTGCAGCAAGGCGGCATCACCAACATTAGTTGCGATGTAATCTACGGCCTCCCCGGGCTGACCACCGAGCTGTGGGCCAACACGCTCCACCGACTGCTCGACAGCGGCATCACGCACCTGTCGGCCTACTGCCTGACGGTGTATGAAGGCACGATGCTCAACCGCATGATTGAGCGCGGTCAACTGCACGAGGCCGACGACGAATCCGAAGCCGCACAGTTCGACCTCTTGCGCCAAATCGCTGTCGCTCACGGTTTTGAACACTACGAAATTGCCAACTTCGCCCGTCCTGGCTTCCACTCGCGCCACAATTCCGCCTACTGGTTGGACGACTCGCAGTGGTTGGGCATCGGGCCGTCCGCTCACTCGTTCGACGGCACCGTGCGGCGCATCGACCACCCCGACACCGCACGCTGGCTGGCCGAGCTGCCGTATCCCTGCACCATCGAGGAGGAGACCGCCACCGAGCGGCTCAACGACTTCATCGTGGCGGCCTTGCGCACAGCGCGCGGCCTCGACCTCGCCGCCATCGCGCCGCAGGATGCTTCGGCCATCCTCCGTGATGCCGAGCCGTACTTAGCCAACGGCTCCATGACGTTGATTGATAATCACTTGGCTATCAAGGCTGAACACTGGCTCATCGCCGACAGCTTCATCCGCCGCCTGCTGCGTTAGCGGCGCCAGAACACGCGCGTGAACAGCACCATGATGGTGAACACTTCCAAACGACCGATCACCATCAGCAACGACAGCACCCACTTGGCCGCGGTGGGCAGGGTGGTGAAGTCATCGCCGTAGCCGATGATTGACGAGCCGATGCCGGTGTTGCAGATGCACGAAAGCGATGAGAAGAACGAGTCAACGAACGGGAAGCCCATCATCGACAGCGCCACACCGCCCATCACCGTGGCGATGGCGAAGATAGCTAAGAACGACACCACCTTCTTGACCAAGTCTGGATTGACCACCCGGCCATTGATGCGCACCGGCAGCACGGCGTTGGGCATCACGCAGTGCTTCACCTCGTTGCCGAGGTACTTGCTCAAGTAAATCAGACGGTCGATTTTCACACCGCCGCTGGTGGACCCGGCGCAACCGCCGGAGAACATCATCAGTACCATCAGCGCCAAGATAAACGGTTCATACACAACGAATTGCGGAATTGTGTAACCCGTGGAAGTGATGGTCGACACCACCATGAACGCCGGGTAGAGCACCACCTCGCGCCACGAACCAACCTTGCCGTCGCTCGCGGCAAACAAGGCGAAGCACGCAGTGAACAGCACCACCACGATGATGAAGATGCGGAAGGTGCGGTCGGCCGCGATGGCACGCCACTGCAGCCGTGCCGCGCGGAATATCAGCGCGAAACAGGTGCCGCCTAAGAGCATGAAGATGGTGCAAACGGCCATCACGTAGTCGGAGTTGAACTCGCCGATGCCGCCGGCGCGGTTGGAGAATCCGCCGGTGGACACGGTGCCGAGAGCGTGGCACACGCTGTCGAACAGCGACATCGGCCCGAGCCAGTAGAGCACGGCCACGATGCCGGTGAGCGCCACGTAAACGCCCCAGAGCGCCATAGCGGTGTGTGAAATACGCGGAAGCAGCTTGTCATGCGTCACGCCGGTGACCTCGGCGTTGAACATCTGCAGGCCGCCGGTGGTGTTGAACGCCGGCACGATGGCCAAGGTGAACACGATGATACCCATGCCGCCGAGCCATTGCAGCAAGGCTTGCCACAGCAGCATGCCGTGGCTGTAGGTGAGCGCGGGCGCGGGTAAAACGGATGCGCCGGTGGTGGTGAAGGCCGATGCGGCTTCGAAGAAGGCGCTGCTGATGTCGAGTTGCGGGTGGCACACGATGAATGGCATCATGCCGCCGATGCAGAAGGTGAGCCACACGGCGGCGGTGAGCAGATAGCCGTCGCGCTTGGCCAAACTGCGGCGCTTCTCGTGCACTCGGGTCAGAGCGAAGCCGCCGGCGATGGCCAACAGGGCGCAGCCGGCAAAGGGTAGGGCGTCGCTTTCCCGATACAGGAAGCAAGTAATGACAGGCAGAAACATGAACAACCCTTCGATTATCAGCAACGAGCCGATAATGCGAATGATCATTCGGAAGTTGATGGAGCGCGACATCAGTTGAACAGTTTTTCAGCCTTGTGGAGCGAACCGGCCAAGCAGAAGATCATCACGCGGTCGCCGGTGCGGAAGGTGGTGTTACCGGTGACGAGCATGCCTTGGTCGTCGCGGATGAGGGCGGCAAGGGTCATATTGCTGTCGAGGCGCAAATCGCGCACGGGGCCGCGGGTGATTTTGGCGTTGGGCTTCACTTCCAATTCGGCCACTTCGGCATCGGTGAGCGCCAAGCACTTCGAGGTGCTTACATCGGCATCGAGCAGCAACTGGAAAATGGAGCTGCCGGCCAGGAGTTTCTTATTGATTACCGTGCCGATACCGAGGCTCTCGGCCTGCGGTATGAACTGAATGTCCTCGACTTCGGCCACGCTCTTGGCGATGCCGTACTCCTTGGCAGTCAGGGTGGTGAGGATGTTGGATTCGCTGCTGGGCGAGAGGGTGATGAATGCGTCGGAATCGTCGATGCCGGCATCGAGCAGCACTTCCGGGTCGCGGGCGTCGCCGAAAATGATGTCGGCGTCGGGACATTTTTCGCACAGGCGATTGCACGTCTCGCGGTTGTTGTCGATGATGGTGAAGCGGAAGCGGTCGCGGGCCAAGTCGACCAAGCGGATGGCGATTTTGCTGCCACCCATGATGAGCACGCGCTTGATTTTGCGCTGCACTTTGCCGCACAGGCGCACCAACTCATCCACATGCTCGCGGGTGGTGGTGATGTAGAGGATGTCGCCGGCGAGCATGGCATCGTTGCCGCGGGGGATGATGGTTTCGTTGTTGCGACGGATGGCTGACACGTGGAAATGGCCCATGGAGGCGAAGTCTTTGAGCTGCATGCCGGCCAACGGAGCGTTGTCGCGCAGCTTCACGCCCACCAAGATGATGCGGCCTTCGTGGAGCTCAAACCAATTGCGCACCCACGAGTGCTCAAGTGCCGTAACTATCTCTTTGGCAGCCAAATACTCCGGGTAGATGAGCCGATCCACGCCCATACGCTCCATGGTGTGGCGGTTGTCCGGGTCCAAGAATCCGTAGTGCGACACGCGCGCCACGGTGCACTTGGCGCCCAAGCTTTTGGCGATGGAGCAGGCCACCAAGTTGGTGGATTCAAAGGGGGTAACGGCTATGAACAGGTCGGCGCTGCCCACCGAGGCGTCCTTCTGGGCGAAGAACGAGGTGGGGCTGCCGCATTCGGTCATCAGATTGTAATCCGCATCGAGTTCGGCCAACTTTTCGCGGTCTTTGTCGATGATGATAATGTCTTGATTTTCATTCGACAAGAGTTTAGCCAAGTGCGTGCCTACTTCGCCGGCACCGGCAATCACTATCTTCATTTGTTCACAACGGATTTAATGGTGTTAACAATCGAATCGGCATCGAAGCCACAGAGCTTCTGGAGCTGAGCCACAGTGCCTTGCGGGATAAAACGGTCGGGAATGCCCATGCGCACGATTGTGGGGGCGAACCCGTGGGCAATCATCCATTGCTGCACGGCATCGCCGAGGCCGCCTTTCACCGTGCCGTCCTCCACCGTGATGATGGGGCACTGCTTTTGGGCCACCTCGCGCAGGATGTCTTCGTCGATGGGCTTGAGGAATATCATATCGTAATGCGCCACGCTGATGTCGGGGCATTGGGCTATGGCATCGGCCACGTTGTAAGCGGTGGTGCCGATGGTGAGTACGGCCACGTCGGAGCCGTCGGCCAAACGGCGGCCGCGGCCGATTTCAATCGGAGTGAGGTCGCACTTCCAGTCGGCATTGCGGCCGGCTCCGCGCGGATAGCGGATGGCCATCGGGCCGTGTGTGCCCTCGGCAGCGGTGGCCATAAGCCGGCGCAAGGTGTGCTCATCGGCGGGTGCCGACACGGTCATATTCGGCACGGCTCGCATGTAAGCGAGGTCGAGCGCACCGTGGTGAGTGGCGCCGTCTTCGCCCACGATGCCGGCGCGGTCGATGCAGAATGTCACCGGCAGACGTTGCAGGGCTATGTCGTTGATTATCTGGTCGTAACTGCGCTGGAGGAAGCTCGAATAGATGGCTGCAAAGGGCAGCAAGCCTTCCTTGGCCAAGCCCCCGGCAAAGGTCACGGCGTGGCCTTCGGAGATACCCACGTCGAACACCCGTTCGGGCATTTCCTTTTGCAGAATCGACACGGACGTGCCCGACGGCATTGCGGCCGTGATGCCCATGATGCGCGAGTCGCGGCGAGCCAACTCCAGCAGGGTGTGGCCGAACACGTCCTGAAACTTGGGCGGCTTCGGCGCATCGCTCTTGGCTGATTCGGCGGCGCGGCGGCCGGTGGCGGGGTCGAACTTGCCCGGAGCATGCCAGTGGGCGGGGTCGGCTTCGGCCGGCGCGTAGCCCTTGCCCTTGATGGTGCGCAGGTGCAGAAGGCGCGGACCGTCCATGTCCTTGATGTCGGAAAGTACGCGCACTATCTTTATCACATCGTGACCGTCGAACGGTCCGAAGTAGCGGATGTTGAGCCCTTCGAAGATGTTTTGCTCGTGCACAATCAGCGCTTTGAGGCTATTGTTGAAGCGGAGGATGGCACCGCGCGAGCCATCGCTCACCAAATGGAGCTTGCGCAGAAATTTGTACATGCGTAATCGCCAGCGGTTGTAAGCGGGCGAGGTGGTGATGTGTGCGAGGTATGAATTGAGCGAGCCGACGTTGCGGTCGATCGACATATCGTTGTCATTCAACACGATAAGCAGATTGTTGGGCGTGTTGGCAGCGTTGTTGATGCCTTCGAACGCCAAGCCGCCGCTCACCGAAGCGTCGCCGATGATGGCCACCACGTTGCGCTTCTCGCCTTTGAGCCGCGAGGCCACGGCCATGCCCAAGGCGGCGGAGATGGAGTTGGAGGCGTGGCCGGCGGAGAAGGTGTCGTAGGGCGACTCGTCGGGGTTGGGGAAGCCGCTCAACCCGCCGAAGGTGCGGTTGGTGGCGAAGCGGTCGCGCCTACCGGTGAGGATCTTGTGGCCGTAGGCTTGGTGGCCAACGTCCCACACCAACCGGTCGTTGGGCGTATCGAACACGTAATGAAGCGCCACGGTTATCTCCACCGCGCCCATGCTCGATGCAAAGTGGCCGGGATTCACCGCGCAAGCGTTGATGATAAACTCGCGCAGCTCGTCGCACACTTGCGGCAAGGCTTCTACCGGCAGCTTACGCAGGTCGGCCGGCGAATTGATCTTGGCGAGCAAGTTTTCGGCGGAATATGGCTTATTATCGGTCCTTTTTGTCATTTTTCACGTATTTCTTATACATCGGGACGAACACAATGATAGCACTTGCCACAATCACAAATGCCAAGTAAGGAGTCAGGGGGCGAGTGGACAGCAGCAAAGCCACCACGGCCAACCACAAAACGCCTAATATCACGAAACGTATAATTACAGAAGTATTCATCAATGCAAAGTTACGAATTATGCACGGAATAACCAAATTTTTAGAGGTTTTGCATCTCCACCAGTCGGCGATAATGGCCGTTGAGGTTCATCAGCTCGGTGTGGGTGCCGCGTTCCACGATGCGGCCTTCGTGCAATACGCAAATGAGGTCGGCATTGCGGATGGTCGACAGACGGTGGGCGATGACGATGGTGGTGCGATTCTTCATTAGGTTGTCAAGTGCTTGCTGCACAAGTACTTCGCTCTCGGTGTCGAGAGCCGATGTGGCTTCGTCGAGGATGAGTACGGGCGGGTTCTTGAGGATGGCACGGGCAATGGAAATGCGTTGGCGTTGACCGCCGGAGAGGCGGCAACCGCGGTCGCCGATTGAGGTTTGATAGCCGTCGTCGGTGTCCATGATGAAGTCGTGGGCATTGGCTATGCGGGCGGCGGCTTCCACCTGCTCTTGTGTGGCATTGTCCACGCCGAAGGCGATGTTGGCGAAGAAGGTGTCGTTGAAGAGGATGGCTTCTTGGTTCACATTGCCCATGAGGCCGCGCAAATCGGACACGCGCAGCGAGCGGATGTCGACGCCGTCGATGGTGATGGAGCCGGAGTCCACGTCGTAGAATCGCGGCAGCAGGTCGGCCAAGGTGGTCTTGCCCGAGCCGGATTGGCCTACCAAGGCCACAGTGGTGCCGGGACGGATGGTGAGGTTGATGTCGGTGAGCACTTGGCGCGTGCCGTAGCTGAAATTCACATCGGTGTAGGTGATGGTGTGGGGCTTATTGTCAAGTGTTACAGGCTGTTGCGGGTCGGCGATGGGATTCTCGGCATTGAGGATGCGGTCCACGCGCTCCATCGAGGCCAAGCCTTTCTGAACCGAGTATACAGCCTTTGAGAGGTCCTTGGCGGGGTTGATGATGGAGTAGAATACCACCATGTAATAGATGAAGGTGGGCGCTTCGAGCGATGAGCTGCCGTCCAAAATCAGGCTGCCGCCAAACCACAGGATGATGGCGATGGCCGTGGTGCCCAAGAACTCGCTCATGGGATGGGCCAGCGATTGGCGACGCGCCACCTTGTTGGAGATGTCGTAGAACACTTGGTTGTCGCGGTGGAAACGGTGGCGCACCTTGCTTTCGGCGTTGAATGCCTTGATGATGCGCAAGCCGCCAAGGGTCTCTTCGATGTTCGACATCAGCAACCCCCACTGGTTCTGACCCTCGAGCGATTGGCGCTTGAGCCGCTTGCCTACGCGCCCCATCACCATGCCCGCCAACGGTAGCAGAATGAATACAAACAAGGTTAACTGCCACGAAATCAGCAACATCATCGTCAGACACACGATTATCATCACCGGATTCTTGAACATCATGTCGAGCGAGGCCATAATCGAGTTCTCAATCTCGGCCACGTCGCCGCTCATGCGCGCCATCACGTCGCCCTTGCGCTCGGTGGTGAAGAAGCCGATGGGCAAAGTGGTGATTTTGTTGTAGATATAATTGCGGATGTCGCGCACGATGCCCGAGCGCATCGGCACAATGTAATAGAGGCTCAAGTAGGTGGTGCCCGTCTTCAGCGCGGTCATAATCACCAACGCCACGGCCAGTCCGGCCAAGGTCATCACAGGCCCGAACGACGCTATCGACTCCTGCACGTAGTAGTAAAAATCATTCACAACCACGTCCTTGAGCGAGCCCGCGCCCATGGCCATATACTCATAATGCACATCCTTAATTTTGAACAGCATCTCGAGTATCGGAATGATCAGCGCGAACGAAAACAGCGTCAAAAACGCCGCCAATATATTAAATAATACATTGAGAATCAGATACTTCTTATAAGGCGGCACAAATCGCCGCAAAATCTTAAAAAATTCTTTCATCAAATACAAGTTAAAAAGGCGGTTCAGGACCATAGTTTACAGAATCATCGCAAACCATACCATCGTTCATCAGAAATGATAAATCTTTAATCTTTGATAAATAGGTATTACGTACCGATAAGTCGTTTAACTCAATTCTTCTTTTGCGGCCCATTTCAGCAAATACCAATTCTTTTTCGATACCGAGGTAACGACGGCCGCATAGAGTGGCAGCAATACCAGTGGTGGATGAGCCCGCAAAAGGATCAAGAATCCAACTGCCGTAATTTGTTGCAGCCAGAATGATTCTCACTAAAAGAGCCAATGGCTTTTGAGTAGGGTGCTTGCCGCAAGATTTTTCCCAAGGAGCAATCGCCGGCAATCTCCATACATCTGTCATTTGTTTACCCTCGTTTATAGTTTTCATGAGTTCATAATTGTATATATGCGGCACTTTGGGTGATTTGCGTGCCCAAATAATGAACTCTGTGGAAAATGTAAAATACCGGCAAGAGATATTTGGCGGTGGATTAGTTTTTGCCCATGTAATAACATTAAGAATTTTGTAGCCTAATTCAGTAAGAACACTGGCAATGGCGAAGATATTATGGTGCGTACCTGAAATCCAGATGGTTCCATTATCTGTCAGCTTATTTCTACATAGCGATAACCATCTACGATTAAAATCAGTGATGAATTCCGGCGAACCTCCTTTGTCCCAATCACCTTTATCAACGCAGACAACTTTCCCCGCTTGATAACTAATCCCCCCATTCGAAAGAAAATAAGGCGGGTCTGCAAAAATCATATCAAATTTGAAATCGAATTGATTTAGCACATCGAAACAATCACCATTTACTATGGTGAAGTCGCGATTATCCGATTTATAATATGATGCTATTGCAGTCATTGATTATCTTTGATAAGATTAATGAAGTCAAAGATGGTTGTAAGGTTGTATACGCTTGGGATGTGAGCGAGTGCTTCTTCAAGTTTATTGCTCGCGGATTCCCATCCGGTACCATCGGTAATCCACACGAACTCAAAGCCTGGAACTGAGTTGATTCTTGGAGCTAATTCAGTGTATGCACGGGCTACTTCATTTAACTTCGAACCGCTGCTTGTGTAGAAATTCACCTCAATAAGGTATTGCTTGTTACGTGTAGAGATATGGAAGTCAAATCGTTTTTTGTCTGCGCCCAAAGCATTGAGAAGCTCCGGAAATTGCGAAGAATTGACTTGGCTGGCAAATGTGATACTATTAGCTGTGAAAAGATTGGCTACTAATCGCTCCATGATCTTGCCTCCTCGGTTCTTGCGAGCATTTGTATCCAATCCAACTTCGATACCAAACACATAGTCAACAAGGTTTTTTATTTGTTTGGCCTGAAAGATTTCGGCAAGGCCGGATTCTTTTAGGAATGCGGATACCTGTTGTGGCGAGTTAAAGTAGTCGGATACTAAACGCACGATGCCGTCGCTACTGATTGTTTTCTTATTGTCTTCTTTTCTGATTGCAATAAGAATATCTAACACGGAAAACACCTTGGGATTTTCAGCCCAAAGGCGAGCAACTGCTGCATCAACATCTTCTTGACCGATTAGATAGTTAAGCTGGTTAAGCTTTATCGAGATAGCTTCGATATGCTCTTTAACTTTGTTAAAGTCAACATAATCGCCCAAAGAGTAATGAGTCTCTTTTAAAGCAGATAAGAATGAATTTATATCAGCCATTTTGTTATCCTTTGATTAACGAATAATTACGAATTAGAAGCTCGGATAGCGAACCTCGTTTGGTTCCAATAGAGTTTATCGCTCGTTTGGCATTGACATGCTCAATGAAGAAGTCTTTATAAAGGTCAACAAGGAATGTGTCATCGGAATTTACAGCCGTACCATCGGAATTACTGAGCAAACCATAGCAGCCTCGTTGTGAAATTGTTTTGAAAAACTCACAGAGACGTTGCTGCTCAGCATCATTGAAAGCTTCTTTTGTGTATGAGTTGAAGTTTGACGTTGAACTAAGTGGTCTGTAAGGAGGATCAAAATAAATCACAGTGTAGCCGTCAATATATTTTTCAACTTGGCAAAAATCGCCATTGAGAATAATGACACTCTGTAGTAATTTGCTATCAGCGATAATCAACTCTTCATCGCAAATAGTAGGGTTAATATATTTACCGAAGGGAACGTTAAAGCATCCTTTAGAATTCTCTCGATATAGGCCATTGAAACATGTGCGGTTGAGAAACAGCATATATGCTGCATCCTCAATATTGGAATTACCGGCGGTATTAAAAGCCTTTCTGATTTCTAAGAAGTATTCTTGCTGACTCTCGGAATTGCCAAGCGATCGATATTCGGTTTGCAAATTTTGGAGCACTTCAATTAAATGCCAAGGATAGTCCCTTATCGTTTGGTAAGTGTTGATTAGACGTGGGTTCTTGTCATTGATGATAGCTCTTGAAATATTGGGATACTTTTGTAGCATGTGAAACAGCAGTGCTCCACCTCCAACAAACGGTTCGATATACGTAATATTATGTTGAGAATCAATCCCCTTTGGTAGAAACGTATCAATCGTAGGCAATAATTGTGTTTTGCCTCCCGCCCATTTTAAGAACGGACGTGCTTTAATATTTGATGAGGTTTGAATTTGCATACGGTTTGTAAAATATTTGCAAAGGTACAAATAATTTTTGAATCCATGAATTTAGAGGATGGGTGAGAGCTGTTTGAAGGCGAAGGAGCGGGGCGGGGTGGTGGCCAGGGTCAGGGTGCCGTCGGGGGCGATGTGGGCGATGGCGGCGGAGATGTCTTGGTGGCGCAGGTGGTCATGCCAGCGGTGGATGCCGGTGCCGCGCCATTGGTGGGCGCGGTAGCGGGCGGTGAGGGCTTCGATGTCGGGCGCGGCGGCGTACTGCGCGTAGTCGGCGAGGATGCGGCGAGCAATGTCGGCCAGCAACTCGTCGAGCGGGAACGTCCGCTCGGTTAATTGGTACATCGACACGGGGTTGGGCGCGTCGCTGTGGAAGCGTTGCTGGTTGACGTTGATGCCGACGCCGATGATGGCGTGCTCGATGCCGGAGGCGGTGAAGGCGTTCTCAATGAGGATGCCGCAGAGTTTGCGATCGCCCACGTAGATGTCGTTGGGCCACTTAATCAGTACCTCCATCTGCAGCCAATCGCTTAGTACAGAGGCTATTGAGAGCGAGGTGAGCATCGACACGGCAAATGCCTGCGCCGGCGCTATGGCTCGCGGACGCAGCAGCATTGAGAAGGTGAGATTTTGGCTCGGCTCGGCCTCCCAGGAGTTGCCGCGCTGGCCTCGCCCGGCGGTTTGGTCGTCGGTGATGTACACGGTGCCGTGGGCCAACGCGGCGGCATCAGCGGCGATGGCAGTGTTGGTGGAGGGTAGGGAGGCGAAGCGCCGAATCAGCGGCTCGGCGCTCATGGCTGTGCTACGATGATGGTGCGCGAGTGGTCGTCGTTGAGGCGAATGGTCACGTCCACCGTGTCGTTGGGCAGGATGTCTTCCACCTTTTCCGGCCATTCAATCAGGCAGAGGGCGCCGCAGTCGAGGTAGTCTTCGAACCCGATGTCGAGGATCTCCTCCATGGTTTCGAGGCGGTAGAGGTCGAAGTGGTAGATGAGTTCGGCGGTGGTTTCGGAGCGGTATTCGTTGACGATGGCGAACGAGGGTGAGTTGGCCTCTTCGGCATCGACGCCCAAAGCGCGAGCTAAGGCCGAGATGAAGGTGGTTTTGCCCACACCCATTTCGCCGTGGAAAGCGTATACGGTTTCATCGCACATCAGTTCGAGGAATTGTTGGGCGGCAGCATCGATGTCGGCCAAGGATGCAACGTGGATTTCAGTTGTAGTCATTTTGCTGTAAGGGTTATGATTGGCACCAGCATTTCCTCCATGGATATGCCGCCATGTTGGAATGTACCGGTGTAATATTGTACATAGTAATTGTAATTATTCGGATAAGCGAAGAAATCGCGCCCGAGGGCGAAGATGTAGGCTGTGGACACGTTGGGCGTGGGCAGACCGAACGCTTCGGGGCGTTTGATTTCGAACACTTGGCGATTGTTGTAGCTGAGATTTTTGCCCAGCTTGTAGCGCAGGTTGGTGTTGGTGTTCTTGTCGCCCACCACCTTGATGGGGTTGTCCACGCGGATGGTGCCGTGGTCGGTGGTGAGGATGATTTTGGCACCGGAAGCGGCTATGCGGCGGAAGAGTTCGAGCACGGGCGAATGGCGGAACCACGACTCGGTGAGCGAGCGGTAGGCGGCGTTGGTCGATGCCAATTCGCGAATCATTTTTGATTCGGTACGCGCGTGCGAGAGCATGTCGATGAAGTTGAGCACCACCACGTTGAGGTCGTGGGTGAGCAATTGGTTGAAGTCGCGCAGCAAGCGTTCGCAGCCGGCCGAGTCGTTGATTTTGTTATATGAGAACGAATCCTTGCGGCGGAAGCGTTCCAACAGCGTTTGAATCAGAGGCGACTCGTTGAGATTCTTGCCCTCTTCGGAGTCGTCGTCAACCCACAATTCCGGGAACATTTTCTCAATTTGGCGCGGCATCAGCCCGGAGAAGATGGCATTGCGGGCGTACTGCGTGGCCGTGGGAAGGATGGTGGTGTAGAGTTGCTCGTCGAATGTGAATGTGTCGGCCAGCAGCGGGCGGATGGTGAGCCACTGATCCAAGCGGAAGTTGTCGATGAGGATGAAGAACACCTTCTCGCCGGCGTTGAGCAGGGGGAACACGCGGCGCTTGAACAGGGTGGGGCTCAGCTCGGGGCCGGTGCTATCTTCGTCTAACCAGCTTTGGTAATTGCGGCGCACCCACTTGCCGAATTCGGCGTTCGCCTCGTTCTTTTGCATCTGCAACATTTCGTCCATGTTGGTGTCGGCCTCGGCCAACTCAAGTTCACGGGTGATGAGTTTGGTGTAGAGCGCGTACCAGTCGTCGATGGTCGATGCGGAGTTGATGTCTTGCGAAATGAGGTTGAACTCTTGGCGGTAGTCGCGGGTGGTTTGTTCGGAGATGAGGCGGTCGCTATGGAGCAGGCGCTTGAGAGCGATGAGAATTTGGTTGGGGTTGACCGGCTTGATGAGATAGTCGGCAATTTTGTTACCAATAGCCTGATTCATAATGTTTTCCTCCTCGCTTTTGGTGATCATAATCACCGGGGTGAGGGGCGAAATTTGCTTCAGACGGCTGAGGGTTTCCAGACCGGTGAGGCCGGGCATGTTCTCGTCGAGAATGATGAGGTCGAACTGTTGCTGTTGGAGCAAGTCGATCACGTCGTGGCCATTGTTGGCGGTGGTCACGTCGTAACCTCGAGAGCGGAGGAACATTATGTGGGGTTTGAGCAGGTCGATTTCGTCGTCGGCCCAAAGGATAGAGTAGTTATTCATAGTCAGGGGAGATTATTGAGAAGTGGGTCATCTTCGCCTTCGGAGCCTTGGAGGATAGGCGAAGGCTGTTGCGGGGTGGAAGCGGGCGCTTGCGGCTGAGCGGCCGGCTGCTGCGCGGCGGGCTGCTGAGTGGGCTGAGCTTGCGGCTGAGCTACTGGCTGAGTAGCCGGCTGAGCGGCCGGTTGCTGCACGGGTTCAACGGTCGGTTGCGCGGCCGGTTGTTCAAGCGGTTGCTGCTCGGCGGGTTGCTCAGCGGGTTGTTGCTGCGGCTCTTCCGGCTCTAATTCTTCGTATTCAAATTCGCGGTATTCCTCGAACTCGAAGTTCTCTTGCTGCAGGAAGCGGAAGTACTCCTCGAACGAGCGGCCTTGGTCGAGCAATATCTTGAAGTTGGCCTCGGAAATAACCACCGGACGCACGCCCGCGGGTAAGCGAAATTCAGAATCGGATGCAGCCACACGGCAGTAGTGTCGCAGTTCGTTGAGGTTATCGAACGGCTTGATGATAATCATGCCGAGGCGGCCGAAGTTAAGCTGTTCCAAGTCGAAGTCCTTCACCACGAACGAACGGAAATTGTGGCGCGCAATGAGGTAGAGCAGGCCGTTGGACGACACCGAGTCAGTGGCGAAAGTCATTACCAACACTTGCCGTTGGTTGTCGTCGAGCACGAAGTTGGCTTCGCCCTCGGCGGTGAGGGTGGAGTCGTTGGTCAAGCGCATGTCCCAAATCATGCCGCGCATATTTTCGCCGCCGGATTGGAGCTCGCGCCCGGAAGCCATACCTTTGAGCCAAGCTGAGGCTATGGGCGTGATGTCGGTGTCGGGATAGCGTTCGAGCAACTCGCGCAGCACGGTGTTGAACTCCTCGGTGCGGTGCTCGGTGACGTAAGCCAACGCGTGCAGGAACATAAACTTGGGCATGATTTTGCTGAGCGGATAGCGCTCCTGCATGATGGCGTAATTATCGTGCACGGTTTGGTTGTCGTTATCCATATATGCCTGATACGTAGCATCATACAGCTCGTGTTGGCGTTGGTCCATTTGGCGCAGATTCTCGATGTAGTTGGGGTCGCGCAGGGCCATGCCGATGGGCGAATCGGCAAAGTTGTCAAGGATGAGCTGACGATACACCTCGGCATCCGCGGTGCGGTTTTGGCGCACATACATCAAGTACATATTATAATAAGTGTCGAGGCGGTACTCGTTGTCGGGGTAGTCGGTGAGCAGGCGGGTGAACTGGGCGGCCGAGGCGTCGAAGTCCTCCAACCGATCCTTGAGAATCACGCCCATATTGTACAGCCCTTCCTGAATGACCTGATGAGCTGTTTGTCGTTGCTCCTCGGTGGTGGGGATTTGGGCTAAGTAGTACTCGGGATAGTGCGGGTCGGAAGCGCGTTCGGACGCTTCGGTGGCGCTGTCGGATGGTGCATCCTCGGCGGCGGTGGCTTCGCCGTCGGCGCTTTCGCCATCGGTCGGCGCATCGAAGTCCTCGGTGTTGAACTGCTGCTTGTTGCGGCGGCGCCAGTTGTCTTCCAATCGGCGTGCACCCCACTTGCGTTGGAACTCGGTCTTGCCCGCGTTTTTGGTGGAGGTATTGTAGAAGTACCACGAGTTGTCGCTGTTGATGTTGAACTGCGCGGGCGCAGCCGACGAGTTGCCCTGTTGCTGCGCTTGGTTGGCTTCGGCATTGGCCAAATGCTCGGCACGGCGTGCGGCTTCAGCCTCCTCGCGCTCCTTCTGATTGAGGTCCTCGATAATCTTGTTGATGATTACCATTTGCTCCTCGGGCGAGAGGGTGGACAGGTGCAAAAGTGAGTCCTGCAACTGCACGTTCTCGGAGTATACCGACAGCTGGTCGAGCACGTCGGAGCGGCGCTTCAATAGCGCGCGGTTGGGGTAGTCGTCGGGCAATTGGCCGATGGCTTCGGCATAACACGGCTGGGCCAAATTGTAGCGCCGTTGGGCAAAGTACAGCTCGCCCAAGGTGATTTGGGCGATGGCTTTGTCGATGCCGTTGCGAGTGGAGTTTTCCACCGCAAGTACGTAGTTTTCAATGGCTTGCGTGGTGTCGCCGCGGGTGAGGTATAGATTGCCGATGGCGTAGTAAATTTGGTCGCGGTATTCTTTGTTGCGGTCGTAGCGGAGCATACGGCGCAGGGCTTTCACCTCGGGGGTGATGTCTGCGCCCATGTACACCTCGCTCTGGTGGATGCGTGCGTTGAACTTGGTGCGGTAGGGCGCGGATGCAGACGAGCCGGCACGGCGGTAAGCCTCGTAGGCCTCTTGGTTGCGACCTAAGCGAGCGTAGACTTGGCCCAAAAGGAAGTTCAGCCGCGAGCGTTGCGAGCCGTGGGCGGCCTCGGCCGACCGTTGCAAATAGGGCAATGCTCCCTCGTAGTCGCGGCGGTGGAGAAGAAGGTCGGCACGGGTGAAGTCGGCCAATTCTTGCAAATTTTTGTGGCCTTCGAGCTGATTGTCCTTGATGCGGTTAAGGATCACTTCGGCCTCAAACAGCCAGTCCATGCACACGTATGACCGCGCTTGCCATATCTCGGCCTCAGTCACCACTTCGGGCAGCCAAGTGAAGTGCTTGGAGATGTAGAAAAAGGTGGACGCCGCCCCGGCAAAGTCGCCGTTGTAAAACTGGCTACGGGCCATCATCAACCACGCGTTGTGGATGAACGGATTGTACTCTTCGCGGGTGTAGAATGCCTTCTGCTCCGGGGTGAGTCGGCCGCCCTTGCGTTTGGGCCGTTTGCGAATGGAGCGCAGTTGGATAGCCTTCTGACCCTTCTCAATGGAGCGGGTGAAATCGCCGGTGGGTTGGGGCGCTTGTTGGTTGGCACGCGCTTCGGCCGGGTGCATGTACAGCAGTTGCGAGTAGTCGTCCTCGTACTTGTTCTCCATGTCCTCCAAGGTCTCCACAAAGTGCTTGTTGCCGTTGTAATAGATATTGTAGCGCGTGATAAAAGCCTGATAGCGACGCGATGCCGCCGTGTTCTTGTTAGGCGAACACGAGGCAATCACCGCCACCAAGGCTATCGCCACCGGCAGCAGTACCGTCCATCGTGATATATGCTTGAATGCGCTCATTAACAATATAACGGCAAATTTGTCACTATATTTTATTTGAAGCGGACGAAGACGCGGCCGTGGCACCCGCGGGGTAGGCCACACGGGTGTGGTACATGGTTTGCAAGCGGCGGATAAACGCCTCCTTGATGGCTTTGATGTCGCGCAGGCAGAGAGTGGAATCAGCGTGCAAGCCTTCGGCTATTTGAGCGTCGACCAAGCGATTAACCAATTCCACAATCGATTCGCGGGTGTACTCTTTGAGCGAGCGCGAGGCCGCTTCCACCGCATCGGCCATCATCAGCACCGACGTCTCGCGCGAGCGCGGATTCGGCCCCGGGTAGGTGAAATCTTTCTCGTCGTCGGGCGTGTGGTCGGGATTGGCCTGGCAGTGAGTGAAGTAGAAGTATTTAGCCTTGCCGCAGCCGTGGTGCTCGCGGATGAAGTCGATGATAATCTCCGGCAAGCCGTGCTTTTCGGCCATGCGCACACCTTCGGTAACGTGGTCGATCACAATCTGCGCACTCTGGCGCGGTGTCAGCGCATCGTGCGGATTCACACCGTGCTGATTTTCAGTGAAAAACGCCGGATTTTTCATCTTGCCGATGTCGTGGTAAAGCGCTCCGGCGCGCACCAGTTCTTCGTTGGCACCGATGGCGCGGGCGGCATCGGCGGCGAGGTTGCTCACGCCCATTGAGTGCTGGAACGTGCCCGGACAGTTGTCGCTCAACTGCCGCAGCAACGGCTGGTTGATATCGGAATACTCCACCAAGGTCACCACCGACACGAAGCCGAACAATTTCTCGGCTGCAAACATCAGCAGATAGGCCATGGAAGTGAGTAATGCATTGATACCGAGGATAATAGCCATACGCCACGAAAAGCCTTCCACCACACCGTTGAGCATCAGTTCCATAGCTACGTATGCTCCCACGTAAGCAGCCGCCACGGCCAACGCCATGCGCATCAATTGCGAGCGGCGGCGCAGCTCTCCGAGGGTGTAAATCGCTATGGCTGAGGCGGTAAAGTGCAGCGCCACATATTCCAAGGGGTAGGGCGCTATCGGTGCGCACAGCAGGATGGTTATGATGGCCACCGCCAAGGCCGTGCGCCCGCCGAAGAAGGCTACTACTAAGACCGCCACGATGGCCATAGGCACGATGTACAACCCGCCCGGCAGGTATTGATACAGCGCCACTGTGAGCAACACAAACACTGTGACAAGCGAGAAGATGAAGATGAACGCCCGAATGTTGTCCGCGATGCGCGGCACTAACATTATTAGATATGTGAACAGCACGCCAAGCAGTAGCGACACGTAAAGCACCCGCCCTAACAGCATCATCAGCGACGACCGCTGGTCGGTGGAGCTGTTGTCCTCCATCAGTTGCTCGTAAGTGCGCAGGTTGGTGAAGTCTTGCGCGGTGATGATGTCGCCCTTGTTGATGATGGCCTGACCTTGGAGTATCACGCCGCGGTCTGCTGTAAGCAGTTGTAACTCAGCGCTGTACATGCGCCGACTCTCGTGCCCGTTGTAAATCACATTGGGCTGAATCAGTTCGGGAATATCGTTGGCTACGACCATTCGGCGCACGTTGTTGTCCGGAATGATGCTATCCAAGTGCGAGAAAAATTCGCGCGGAGAAGTGAGGTTGGCCGTGGAGATGTCGTGCATCACGTTGCCATTAATGATGCGGATGGTGCGCAACTTCCCGCTCCGGATTTGGGCCATTACGGAGTCATCAACCACACCTGTGGTGTATATCTGACGAATAACCTTGGCCACGTCCTCGCGCATGAACACCATCGTCTGTGGCAAGGAGGCCACCACGCTGTCGGCCTTCTGTTTGTTGATGGTGAACACGGGCCGAAATGCCTGATTCAGTGAGTCTTGCATCGCTCTGACGGTGGCTGAATCGGTGTGGATGGGGATGTCGAACGGCGCTATCAGTTGAGCGTAATTCCACGGACGCCCTTGCTCGTAATGGAAGTTGGTGGAGCGATCGTGTGGATAAAACCACACAATCAGCACCATAGCCGCTACGGCTATTAACAATTTCTGAATCAGTGATTTATCCGGTCGTTTCATAATTACTGAATGCGATTAACCGACTTGATGCCGGGGATGGTTACTGCTTGGTTGCACAATTGGCGCACGGCCTCCACCGATGGGATGCGTATCCACAAATCGCAGGTGAACACCTCGGCGGCCGCTTCGATGTTGAGCTTGCGGATGTCAATAGCCAAGTGGGTGGAAATCAGGTGGATAAGCTCCTGAAGGATGCCGCGGCGGTCGATGCCTTCGATGTGGATGTGAGCCATGAATCGGCCGCCGGTGGTTTCCCAGCGGGTGGCCACGATGCGCGGGCCGTATGAGGCTTTAAGTACTTGAGCATGAGGGCAATCGAGGGTGTGGATTTCCACGGTGTTGTCGTCGCGAATGAAGCCCAACACGTCGTCGCCCGGCACCGGCGAGCAGCAGTCGGCCGTCACAAAGTTGCCCTTGCCGCTCTCGTCGCACTTGAGCACGTAAATTTCTTTGGGGTTGATTTTGGCCGGCTCTTCCTGCGTTTTCTTGCCGAAACGGAGGAATTTGCTCAGCAAGCCGGTGGCTGTGGAGGCTTCGGCCGGCTTGCGCAGCGCCTTCACCAAGAATTCGCCCATGATGATTTCTTCGTTGCCGAGTTGGAAGCAAAGGTCCTCGCGGTTGGCGATGTGGAATGTGCCTAAAATCTTGGAAATCACGGCGTTGGTGTCGGGAATATTGTGCTCAGCGAGCCATTCGCGCAGAATCTCGCTGCCGCGAGCGGTGATGGGCTGGCGCATCTTGCGCAAGGCCGCACGCAGGCGTGTTTTGGCGTGAGCGGTCACCAGGAAATCGGCCCACTCGGCTTGCGGCACCTGCGTTTGCGAGGTCAGAATCTCAATTTGGTCGCCCGACGACAGGCGCGCGCTCAGCGGCACCAGTTTGTGGTTCACCTTGCCCGCGATGCAGTGCATGCCCAACTCGGTGTGCAGCGCAAAGGCCGCATCCAGCACCGTGGCGCCAGCCGGCAGCGTCTTCAGCTCGCCCTTGGGCGTGAACACCACGATTTCCGACGAGAACAGGTTCAGCTTCACCGTGTCTAAGAAGTCGATGGCCGACGGTTCCGGGTTGTCCAAAATGTCCTTAATGGTTTTCAGCCAAGCATTTAGCTCCGATTCTTCATCGCCTTCGCCGATTTTGTATTTCCAGTGAGCGGCGAAGCCTTTTTCGGCGATTTCGTCCATGCGGCGGCTGCGGATTTGCACCTCCACCCAGTTGCCGTCCGGGCCCATCACGGTAAGGTGAAGTGCCTGATAGCCATTGGCTTTGGGCGTGGAAATCCAGTCGCGAGTGCGGTCGGGATGAAGGCGGTAAAGGTCGGTGATGGCCGAGTAGATGCGCCAGCACAGCGCCTTCTCCTCCTTTGGTTCGGGGCAGTCGAAGATGATGCGCATGGCATACAGGTCGTACACCTCCTCAAACGGCACGTGCTTCGTCTCCATCTTGTTCCAAATCGAGTAGACGGATTTCAGACGCGCTTTCGCCTCATACTTCAGCCCCATATTATCCAGACTCGCCTTAATCGGCGCGGAGAAGTCGGTGTACACTGCCGAGCGGCGTGCCTCGCTCTCCTGAATCTTCTTGAGAATGTTATCGTAAACGGCAGGATGCTCATACTTGAAGGCCAAATCTTCCAACTCCGTTTTGATAGCGAACAACCCTAAGCGGTGGGCCAACGGCGCGTAGATATAGAGCGTCTCGCCGGCGATTTTGTACTGCTTGTTCGGCGCCATCGACCCTAACGTGCGCATATTGTGCAATCGGTCGGCCATCTTCACAAGCACCACGCGAATGTCCTCGCTCATAGTCAGCAGCAGTTTGCGGAAATTCTCCGCTTGCGCCGATGCTTTATCGCCGAAAATGCCACCCGAAATCTTGGTGAGACCTTCCACCAACTGTGCTATCTTCGGGCCGAAATGTTGCGCAATATCCTCCACCGTGTAGTCGGTGTCCTCCACCACATCATGCAGCAGAGCAGCGCAAATCGAAGTAGAACCGAGCCCGATTTCGCGCGAGGCGATGCGTGCCACCGCTATCGGGTGCAGAATGTACGGCTCGCCCGAGCGACGGCGCACACCGCTGTGCGCCTCCTTCGCAAATCGGTACGCTCGTTCTATGATCTCCACCTTCTTGCGGTGGTTCGACTTCAGATAGCCATCCAGCACGTCGGCAAACGCCGCTTCTATGATTTTATCCTCCTCTTCCGGGGAGCGATGAGTAAGTTCATTCATAACAGTTCGCAATTAAAAATAGCCAAACTTCACATTAAGCCACAAATTTACAAATTTTTCCCAAATCCCACAAATTTTTTTTGCCATCCACTTTCGCCTTCCCCAATATTCGCCGGTCGCGGGCTGCAAAAAAGAAGAGTTCGGTATGGTACCGAACTCTTCCGTTTAACGCGGGTGGGCGTTGTTATTTAATGTACACCTTTTGGACGGTGTTGCCTTGGCGGCGGATAAACACTCCGTTGTGAGGCTCATCCACTTTTATGCCTTGAAGGTTGTAGTAGACAGCCGGGGCGGTAGCGTCGCTGTTGATGGTTACAATGCCGGCGGTGACATTGAAGGTGAGAGTCAGCGGGGTGGATTCGGCTGTGGCGTACACTTTCACGATGCTGGCGGTGTGTTCGCCTTCATCGAGGTCGGACAGCGGCAGGGTGGTTACGTCGTTGGGTAGTTCGGTGCTTTGGCCATCGATGGTTACGCGATAGCCCACGAACGAGCCGTAGCAGGGACCCTCGCCGGAGTGCTTGATGCCGGTGGTCATCTCCACGTCGTCTACAAGCAGGAAGAAGCCGTCGAAGGTATAATTGTTGATTGCCACATACTTAGCTTCTTTAGGGATAGTGAATTCGAAGCGCTTGTAATCAATGGGCGCTTCCATCAAACCGGATACAAAAGTGAAGTCTTCGGGAGCCATTCCGGTAGTGGAGTAGCCCACGCGGATGGTTTCCAACGCATCCTCCACGTACATGTAGCTGCGAGCCCAGAATGAGAATTTGAAGTCGCGATGATAGTCGAGCTCGGGCGAGATGAACCAGTCGTCAGTTTGGTGCTTGTCGGGTTCGCCGGAAGTTTCCTCAGAGCTGAGGGTTGCTGCGGCATCGAAGAATGCGAGCGCGCGGTCGCCGCTGTGTGCGGTTTCTTGAGGCATAGCCGGAGCGGTATTTTTGCCGTTAAATACGATTGCGGCCATCTTGGAGCCCATGCCCGGGAAGCTGATGCCGCTGAAGCCGTATGTCAGATACATGTCGCCATCGTAATAATTCCAGCCGAGTTCGCCGGGTGCGTTGATTTCGAAGTCGGAGAAGTCTTCACCGTCGAAGTCTTCGGTGATGTCGGCAAAGAAGTCCCAAGCCAGGGTGTTGGTTTCGGCGATATAGTCGATGTTGGCGATGGGCAAAATCAACTGCTCGAGTTCGGCTTGGATAGTTTGAGCGTTGTCTTCCAATACAATGCTTCCTTCAATGGGGCTGAAGCCCTTGCGGGTGATGCGGTATGAATACTCGCCCTTGAGCAGGCCTTCAATGGTGGCGGAGCCGCTTTCTACTGTGGCGGTGCGGGCTTTCATGCCTTGGCGGTACACTTCGAACAGCGCTCCGTCGGCATCTGCCGCATTGCCGGAATTGGTGCCTAATTGCAATGTGAGGTTGCAGCTCATATCTTTAGCTACGTTGTCGGAATTAGTGGCTTCCGAAGTCACATCATCGATGGTGTAATGAGCCTTTACGCTGTAAACGTAGTAGCCTTGCTTGAGGCTCGTCCAATCGCTGTCGGTAAGGCTCGTTGCGGTAGTGGCGGGGAAGGATACCCACGCTTCGGGATTGCTGCTGTCCTCGATATTATATCGGGTGACCAAATATTCGTAATTCTCCTCAAGCGAGTCTTCGATGTTTTCGCCATCCACGCGGATTAACAATGCACCTGTATAATCCATGTCGCTGAAATAGCGATAGGCATCGGGCGCGGAATAGTACGACGAGAAGAACGATTTCTTGCCGGGAAGTACTTCCGGATTGTTGTCGCGGGCGATACTTACCGGGCCATCGCCGGCAATAGCGATTGCGCAGCCATATTCACATTTGATAGGCTCCGGCAGGCTTATTTCGACCCACTTGTTCAAGAAGTTCGGTTCGATGGTGGAGTAGAGCACTGTACCGGTGGGCTCGCCGTTGCTGCCTACTTCCAGCACATAGATAATCAGGGAGGAGGCAGCGCCCTCGATCTCGGCAGAATAGTATTTAAACTTATACAGAGTCATCGGGCTGAAGAAGAGATTGCCCACTACGTTGTATTCCGAACCGGTGCTATAGCCGAACACGTCGTCGTACTCGCCGGTGTCGTATGAGTGCTCGCGCAGGTGTACCGGACGTGTCCATGTTACATTGCCCAACCCGTTGGAGGTGATGGCAAACGGCTTCACACCGATTTGAGCCAACGTGGCAACGACCTCTTTAGCCGGCTGTGCTTCCGACAGGCTTGCCACCAACTGCACATCCGCCAGCAGGTTCTTGCTCACCGAGATAGCGTACTCCGAGTTTGTGTTGTCATTAATTGTCACACCCGACACCGAGAACTTACCTTCGTCGTCCGTAACGGCAGTGTAATCGTCGTAGCCGGTGATTGTCACCGCTGCGCCTCGTACCGGCGTGCCGTCGGTGTGAGAAATCGTGCCGCTCAAAGTGCCTTTCTGCATCTGAGCCAAAGTCAAGCTGACCGGATTGGTTTCACCATTGGCCACGGTAACTGCTTGAGAACCGGTGAAGTAACCGTGGTATTCGGCCTCAAGGGTGTAATTACCCACCGGTACCTTGCTGAATTCAAACGAGCCATCGGCGGCCGTGGTGGCGCTGAACAGCTCAGGCAACTCCTTGATGAACACATTTACACCGGTGCAGTCGTCACTACCTTCAAGGACCACGGTGCCTTTCAGCGAGCCTTGTGCCGGCGCATCAAGCTTCAAGTCCTTGATTACGATAATCATACCCTTACTTTGCGAAAGGTAGTGGCGAAAACTCAGGTAGTAATCGCCATCCGCCTCAATTTGCGGCAGTTCGATCTCGCATTTCTGACCATAGTAATTCTTGATTTCCTGAGTGAACAGAATGGTGTGAGTGCTGATGTCGGTCGAGGTGCCGATACCCACTTCCAAATTCTCACGTTCATAGTAGGAGGTGTACGCCGTGAAAGTCAAGGTGTACTTCTCACCGGCCTCTAAATAGATTGCCGGCGACACCATCACGTTGTTCACATCGTTGTCGGAACTGTAGCCCGAAGCAGCACCATCGCCACCGTATGCGCTGGTCCCAAAATACCAGTTGATACCATCGCCATCAAGGTCCTGTAGCGACCATGTGGCAAATTCAGTCTCGCTGAACCCGCAAGAGTAGGGCACAGATTCAGCGGCAAGAGCCCTGTAGCTGAAGATAGGAAGCATTAGCGCTAACACAAGCGCAATACCCGGTTTCCCTAAAAAATTGTGCATAGAAGTTGTTAATTTATAGAGGAATAAAGATTTTAATAATCAATCTGCACATCTCAAAAAGTTCGACGTCCACAAATTGTTAATGCAAATTTACAAAAAAATCCCCAAAACTCAAACATTTTAACCAAAAAATCCTCAAAAAACGGGTCAATGTAAACCCCCGGTTGTTAAATCTGCAAAAGAAAGTGTGTCAAAAGTTCACCGCGAGTAGCACAGTTGGCAAAAATCCACAGAAGCCGATATGCCGCCGTCGCGCCAACAAAAATCAGTATAACACTATCAGCTTCAGACCATGGCTAATATGTCGCTCCGCGGCAACTCGCTAAACACTTGAAAATAAGCAAAATAGATGTTTGTTATATGATAGCTGATATGCGATCAATGTAAAAAAACGGTTGTTAATTTTGTTAAAAACCGCGGAGCGGTTGCGTTTTAGATAACACCACGTTGGCACGAAACGTAGGGCAAGCGAAGCGCCCGAAGTGAAGTGCCTACGTGGTGTAAGAGCCCATCAATAATCACGAACCGCGGAGCGGGTTCCTTATGCAGGACTTGCGGACTGCCGGCAAAAGGAACCGCCCCGCGGTTCGTGGCGTGGGGCGGTAGTCTACACCACGAAGGCGCTTCGCAGGCTTCGCGCCATCGTGGTGTTATTTAAAAAGGAACGCGCTCCGCGCGTATGGAGCCGTATTAACACGTTCGGAATGTTGTTAACATTTCAACGTTTTTTACATTGATCCAAAATTATCGCTCTCGGGAATGTTTTTAACATTTCAACTGTTTTTTTACATGACCCCAAAAAAAAGCTCGCCGTGGGGCGAGCTTTTTTATGGGATGGTGGGGCGGATTATTCTGCTACCACTTCGAAGGGGATTTCTACGGCCACTTCCTTGTGGAATTGGATGGTGGCGGTGTATTTGCCCACTTCTTTGATGCTTTCTTTGAGGATGATGAGCTTGCGATCTACGGTGTGACCGAGTTTTTCGAGCGCTTCGGCGATTTGGATAGCGTTTACGCTGCCGAAGATGGTGCCGGTGGCGCTGGTCTTTGCACCGATAGTGAGAGCCACGCCTTCGAGAGCTTTGGCAGCTTCTTCGGCTTTAGCTTTGATTTCAGCGAGTTTGTGAGCTTGTTGACGTTGGTTTTCTGCCAGAACCTTCAGGGCTGAAGGAGTAGCAACAACGGCTTTACCTTGGGGGATAAGGTAGTTGCGGCCGTAACCATCTTTTACTTCAACTACGTCGTCCTTGTATCCAAGGCCGCGAACGTCTTCTTTAAGAATGATTTTCATGTTGGTGGTCCTTTAGCTTGATTATTTCATGAGGTCAGTTACGTAGGGCAGAAGAGCCAGGTGACGAGCGCGTTTAACGGCTTGAGCCACACGACGTTGGAACTTCAGCGAGGTGCCGGTGATGCGGCGGGGAAGGATTTTGCCTTGTTCGTTGAGGAACTTTTTGAGGAACTCAGCGTCTTTGTAGTCAACGTATTTGATACCGGCGCGTTTGAAGCGGCAGTATTTTTTCTTTTTAACGTCTACCGACATGGGGGTGAGGTAGCGGATTTCAGATTGTGCTTGTGCCATGATTTAGTCCTCCTTTGCTTCTTGGGTTTGGGGTGCTTCAGCTTTGTTAGCCTTGAGGCTGCGACGTTTAGCAGCGTATTCGGCTGCATATTTGTCTTGACGGAAGGTGAGGAAGCGGATAACGCGTTCGTCACGACGGTAAGCGGTTTCGAGCTTGCGAACCAAAGTGGGTTCACCTTCGAATTCAATCAGGGTGTAGAAGCCGGTCGACTTCTTTTGGATGGGATAGGCGAGTTTGCGCATGCCCCATTCCTCGGTGTTCACAATGGTGGCACCGGCATCGGTGAGCACCTTGCTGAACTTTTCTACCGCTTCCTTCATCTGAACATCAGACAAAACGGGAGTTAAAATGAAAACGGTTTCGTACTTCATTGGGTGTGAAATAAGTTGTTATTTAATTAGTTACGTTGTTTGCGAGCGCACACGGCCGCAAATCGACTGCAAAGTTACGAAAAAATCTGTGTTCTACCAACTTTTTCTCAATTTTTTTCAAAAAAATCGCTTAGCTAATTGTCTATGAGCACAAAAATTGATAACTTTGCGCTATGATTACCATTCGCAAAACAGAATCTACGGATATAGAGGCGGCGTTGGAGGTCTACGCCATCGCCAAGCAGTACATGCGCCGTAGCGGCAATGCCAACCAGTGGGCGGGCGAGTACCCCGGTCGCGCCGACATTGCCCGCGATGTGGCTGCGGGCAATTCCTACGTGGGTGTGGACTCCAATGGCCGCATCCGCTTCGTGTTCGCCTTCATCCTCGGCGAAGATTCCACATATAATTATATAGAAGGCGGCCAATGGCTCAACTCTGCGCCCTACGGCACCATCCACCGCATCGCTTCCGACGGCTCCACCGCGCGCGTGGTCGAAGCGGCGTGCCGCTTCTGCAGCCGCATCTGCGCGAACATCCGCATCGACACCCACGCCGATAATCAGCCTATGCAAACGGCTTTGCTCCGCTGCGGATTCACCCGTTGCGGCATCATCTATCTTGCCGATGGCGCCCCGCGCGTGGCCTTCCAGAAGGTTTGGCAACGGCCGCGCCTGTGGCTCTTCAATCCCGAGAACGACATCGCCCTGGCCCACGGCTCCGCCCGCTTCACCCCGCCGATGGCGGCAGTGCAGTTGGCTCGAAGCGGTGCCACCTTGCCTTTCTGGCTGGCCGACAAGGGCGACCGCGTGCTCTGTCGCGGCGTCAACGACCGCTGGCTCGCCGACATCCAATCGCGGTTCGGCATCGAAGCCGAACCGTGGGACGGTTCCATCGACCTCGCCCCCTCGCCCTGGGGATGGTCGCACGCCGCCCGCCAAACCTTTATCGAAGCCGGATTCGACCCCTCTCAACTGCCTTCGGACAGTGACCTCGACACGTTGCGCCGCCTGAGCCACCGCCGCACGTCGGCACTCGTGGCCAATGCCTTGCAACCGTTGCTGCCGTTCGCCATCTGGCCCGCCGCCCGCGAAGCCTTCACCACCGACGACATCGCCGCCGCGGTGGCCGCCGGGCCGTGCGTGGTCAAAGCGCCGTGGTCGTCGAGCGGTCGCGGCATCGCCTTCGTCGACGCTGACACGTTGCCCAAGCAACTGTCGCGGTTTGCCGGCACCATCCGCCGCCAAGGCTCCGTGATGGTTGAGCGCCAAGCCCGCCGCCTGCTCGACTTCGCCATGCTCTTCGACTACGCCTACGGCCACTGCCAATTCGTGGGCTACTCCGTGTTCGACACCATGACCACCGGCGCCTACACCGGCAACTACGTCGAGCCGCAGGACCGACTCCTCGACCGCATCACCGCCCACGTGCCGTCCGAGCACATCTTCCGGCTGCAAGACGCTCTGCCACAAGCACTTGCGGCCACGCTTGGCACCGACTATCGCGGCCCGGTGGGCGTGGACATGCTCTTGGCCGACACCCCCGACGGCCCGATGCTTCACGCGGTGGTCGAGGTCAACCTCCGATACACCATGGGCCGCGTGGCACTCGCTCTTCACCAACGCACCGGCCGCATAGGGCGCTTCACCATCACCCCGGCCTCGGCCGCCACCGCGCCATCAGCCCTATCGCTCACTCAGCCCGGCACCGACTTCGCTTTCACCCTCCAATAACCAATTCACAGGCTTATGACTATGCTATGCAATTATTTTACATAGCAACAAAAAAATAGAGATAATTTGCGAATTACCTCTATTTTTTTGAAAAAGTGTATGCTACAATAGGATTTCGCTGAGGGTGGGGTGTGCGTGGATGTATCGGCGGGGCAGGTCGGTCAGGGGGGTGCGGTCGGTGACCAACAGGGTGGCTTCGGCCACGAGGTCGGCTGCGTGGGCACCGAGCACGGTCGCGTCGAGCAACGCGCCGGAGGCTTCGTCCACCAACAGTTTGGCGGTGCCGTCGGCGGCGCCCATGGCGCAGGCTTTGCCGTTGGAGGCGAAAGATTTGCGCACCACTTTGTAGCTGACGCCGGCGGCATCGAGTGCGGCGGGAGTCGGGCCTACCATGGCGATTTCGGGGGTGGTGAACACAACCGAGGGCACACGTGCGGCATCGAACAGGGCGGGATTGTCCTCAGCTACCACGCGTGCTTGCGCTGTGGCGGCGTGGGCCAGCATGAGCAAGCCGTTGCAGTCGCCGATGGCGTAGATACCTTCGACGGATGTGCGCATACGTTCGTCCACTTCCACGAAGCCGCGGCGCGAGATGTTCACGCCCGCTTCGGCAGCACCTTGCGGCACCACGGGCCGACGGCCGACGGCCATCACCACCATCTCGGCTTGCACCTGCACCGGGCCGCGCTTGCCTTGGTATGTGACAGTGCGCGAGCCGTCGGGGTTGGCGGCGATGCTTTCCACGGCGGCGCCCACCACCACGTTGATGCCGCGGCGCGAGAGGGCGGTGCGCAGGCGTTTGGCCATGTCGCTATCGAATGGCGGCAGAATCTCCTTGCAGTATTCCACCACGGTGGTTTCCACGCCGAGAGCGTTGAAAATCGAGGCGAACTCCATGCCTATGACGCCGCCGCCGATGATTACGGCCGATGCGGGTAAGGAGTCGGCGGCGAGCACGTCGTCGCTGGTTACGGCCAATTCGGCGCCGGGGATGGGAAGGCGTGCCGGCTCGCTGCCGGTGGCAATAACGATGCGCTTCGCGACTGTAAATTCTTGATCGCCAACGGTTACGGTGTGTGATGAAGTGATGCGAGCCTCACCTTCCACATAGATGGCGTCCTTGACTACGGCGCGCACGCCTTGCTGCAAGTTGTCGATGACCGACAGCATGCGTTGGCGGGCGGTGGCATAGTCGATGCCGTTGAAAGTGACGTTCACACCGAATTGCTCAGCCTTGCGAGCATTGAGCACGGCTTCGGCGGTGGCGCACAGGCACTTGGTGGGGATGCATCCGCGGTTGAGGCATGTACCGCCCGGAGCGGAGCGCTCCACCAGTACGGTGGATTCGCCCGCTTCGCACAGCATTGCGGCCAACTCGTAGCCGCCGGGACCGGCGCCGATGATTACGTTATCTACTTGTTGCATAGCTCTTTATAAGTAACGATGGGATGCAGAGCGGCTTCGGTGTCGTCGGGGCGTACAGCCGGAGTGAGGTGCGGTGCTTCCTTCACCACCTCGGGCGATTCGGCAGCTTCGCGGGCGATTTGGCGCATGGCTTCGCAGAAAGTGTCGAGTGTGTCGAGGCTTTCGGTTTCGGTGGGCTCAATCATGAGCGACTCGTGGAAGAGCAGCGGGAAGTATATAGTGGGAGCGTGGAAGCCCATATCGAGCAGGCGTTTGGCCACGTTGAGGGTGGTGACGCCGGTGGACTTGTCGATGAGGCCATCGAACACGAACTCGTGCTTGCACGGGCCGGGGATGGGCAGCAGGTAGAGGCCTTTGAGGCGGTGCATCACATAGTTGGCATTGAGTGTGGCCAACGGGCCAACGTGAGCAAGGCCGTCGCAGCCCATAGTGAGGATGTAGGCCCATGCGCGGATGAGCACGCCATAGTTGCCGAGGTTCGAAGAGATACGGCCGAGGGCGGTGGCGCTGTGTTGGTCAACGGAGAACGAGCCGTCGGCGAGTTTCACCACGCGCGGCGAGGGCAAGAACTGCTCCAAGCCGGCACGCACGCCAACCGGACCGGCGCCGGGACCGCCGCCGCCGTGCGGTGTGGAGAAAGTCTTGTGCAGGTTGATGTGCATAACGTCGAAGCCCATGTCGCCGGGGCGAGCCACGCCCAACATGGGGTTGAGGTTGGCGCCGTCGTAGTATAGCAGGGCGCCGGCAGCGTGCACCGCTTCGGCGATTTCAGGGATGTGCTTTTCGAACATGCCCACGGTGTTGGGGTTGGTCATCATCATGGCGGCCACGGTGTTGTCGAGCTTCGAGCGAAGGTCGTCAACGTCGACGGTGCCATCGGCCAAGCTCTTCACCTCCACCACTTCGTAGCCGCAGACGGCGGCGGAAGCGGGGTTGGTGCCGTGAGCGGAGTCGGGCACGAGCACCTTGGTGCGAGCCGAGTCGCCGCGGTGGTCGTGGTAAGCGTGAATCACCATCAAACCGGTGAGCTCGCCGTGAGCGCCGGCATAGGGATTGAGGGTGAACTCGCTCATGCCGCCGATTTCGCTGAGGCTTTGTTGCAACTCATAATAGAGTTGGAGCGCGCCTTGCATGGTGGCGGCTGGTTGCTTGGGGTGGATGGCAGCGAAGCCGGGGTCAGAGGCCAGCAGGTCGTTCACCTTGGGATTGTACTTCATGGTGCACGAGCCCAAGGGGTAGAAGCCGGTGTCTACGCCGAAGTTGTTGGTTGACTGGTTGTTATAGTGACGTACCACGGTAGGCTCGTCCACTTCGGGCAGCTCGGCCGGAGTTTGGCGCAGCAGGTTTTCGGGCAGCTGCGGCATGGGTGCATCGCCCTCGGCGAAATAGAAACCTCGGCGGCCGGGACGTGAGTAATCGAAAATGAGTTTTTCGTATAGTTGACGGTTCATGGCTTAGAGGTTTTCGAGGGTTGATACGTAAGTTTGGATAGCTTCTTCGGAGCAGCATTCGGTGGCGGCCACGAGCAGGCGGTTGTCGGCGATGGCCACGCCGGCGAGGATGCCTTTGGCCACGAGTGCGTCGATAAGTTGCTGAGCGCTAACGCCTTGCAGGTCGATGGCAAACTCGTGGAGGAACGGCTTGTCGGGGAATGCGAGGCGTGCTTTGCCGGTGGCTACCAAAGCGGCCGCTAAGCGGTGGGCTTTGTCGGCGCTGATAGCGTTTACTTGGCGCAGGCCTTCGTTGCCCAAGAGCGAGAGGTAGATGGCGGCGCGGAGCGTCATCACGCCTTGGTTGGAGCAAATGTTGGAGGTGGCTTTCTCGCGGCGGATGTGTTGCTCGCGCGCTTGGAGCGTGAGCACGAAGGTGCGCTGACCATTTTTATCGGTGGTAGCGCCCACGATGCGGCCGGGAATCTTGCGCATCAGCGCCTTGGTGCAGCACATGTAGCCAAGGTAGGGACCACCCACGCACAGCGGCATGCCGAGCGACTGAGCGTCGCCCACGGCGATGTCGGCGCCCCATTTGCCGGCAGGACGAATCACGGCCAAGGGCGATGCGGGCGAGTTGATCACCAACAGCGCTTTGGCGGCATGCACCTTGTCGGCCACGCCGGAGAGGTCTTCCACAATGCCATAGTAGTTAGGCTGGGGAAGCACCACCGCGGCCACGTCGCCCTTTTGCAGCAGTTGCTCCATGGCTACGAGGTCGGTAACGCCGTCGGCTTCGGGGATGAGGTCGAGGTCGATGCGGTGATAGCGAGCGTAAGTGCGCATCACATCAATCACATCGGGATTGAGCGTGGCCGATACCAACGCACGGCGGCGCTTGCGGGTGGCGTTCACGGCCATGATGATGGCTTCGGCCGAGGCGGTGGCGCCGTCGTACATCGAAGCGTTGCACACGTCCATAGCGGTGAGTTGAGCCAACATTGATTGGTACTCGAAGATGTATTGGAGCGTGCCTTGAGAGATTTCCGATTGATAGGGGGTGTAGGAGGTGAGATACTCCGAGCGGCTCACGATGGAGTCGACCACGGCGGGGCAGAAGTGAGCATAAGCGCCGGCGCCGGCAAAACATTCCAAAGCGGTGTTTTGCAACGCGGCGAATTGGCGGCGCACTTGCTGCTCGTCGCGAGCGGCGGGCAGATTATAGTTGCGGCCTAAGCGCAGCTGCTCGGGCACGTCGGCATACAAGTCCATAATGGACTTGGCGCCGCACACATCGAGCATGTGCTGCACATCCTCAGCGGTGTGAGGGAAATATCGGTGTGCCATAGCGGATTAGTGTTTTTCGGCGGCGCACACTTCGGCGTAAGCTTCGGGCGAGAGGAGGTCGTCGAGCTGAGCGGGGTCGCTCATTTCCACCTTGATGATCCAGTTGGTTTCGGGATCTTCGTTGATCAGGCGAGGATTGTCCACGAGGTCTTCGTTGACTTCCACCACCACGCCGCTAACGGGGGAGAACAGGTCGGAGGCGGCTTTCACGCTTTCGATGGCGCCGAATTCTTCGCCGGCTTCCACTTTGTCGTCCACTTCGGGCATGTCAACGTACACCACGTTGCCCAGTTGTTCGGCAGCGAATTTGGAGATGCCGATGTAAGCGATGTTGCCCTCCACGCGGGCGTATTCGTGCGATTTCAGGAAATAAGTTTTGCTCATAATATATGTCGGTTTTTGAGGGTTATTTATTTTTTGTAGTTGGGGGTATAGAAACGTTTTTTGATTACTTTTGCGGGGAACACTTTGCGGCGCACTTGCACTTGGAGCGGGGTGTCGAGCTTGGCGTGAGCGGCATCCACCAAGGCCATGGCGAGATTGCGATCGAGCGAAATGGAGTGGTAACCGGTGGTGATAGTGCCCACTTTGTTGCCTTCCATATCGAGCACATCGTAGCCGTGGCGGGCGATGGCGCGGCCGTCGATTTCGAGACCGATCACACGCTGTTTGGGGCCTTCGGCCTTCTGAGCCACGAGTGCGTCGCGGCCGATGAATTCAGCCTTGTCGAGCTTGGCGAACATCCTCAATCCGGCCATGATGGGGGTGATGTCGTCGGTGAGCTCGTTGCCGTACAGAGGCAAGCCGGCTTCGAAGCGCAGGGTGTCGCGACAGCCCAATCCGCAGGGAGCCACGCCGGCTTTCATCAACTTCTGCCAAGCGTCGACCACCGTGGATTCAGCGGCATAGAATTCGAAGCCGTCTTCGCCGGTGTAGCCGGTGCGGCTCACCAGAGCGCGTTCGCCGGTGGGCAGTTCCACCACTTTGAAGGTGTAGAAGCCGAGGTCGGCACAGTTGATGCCCAGCACGTTGAGCATAGTTTCTTCAGCCTTGGGGCCTTGGATGGCCAGTTCGGCGGTAACTTCGCACAGGTCTTCGACCAAGGTGCCGGGCAGCACGTTTTCGCGAATCCATGCAAGGTCTTTATCAATGTTGGCAGCGTTGATTACCAACAGGTAGGAGGTGTCGGAGAATTTGTACACGAGCAGGTCGTCGACCACGCCGCCGGAGGGGTTGGTGAGCATGCCGTAGACCACTTGGCCGGGGGCTAAGGGAGCAACGTCGCCGCAGAAGATGTGGTTGACCGCTTCGGTGGCGTTATCGCCGTGGAGGTGCACTTCGCCCATGTGGGAAACGTCGAACACGCCCACGTTGTGGCGCACAGCGTTGTGCTCGGCTTCGATGCCTTCGTAGCTGATGGGCATGTCGTAGCCGGCGAAGGGCGACATCAGAGCGCCCAGGGCAGTGTGATGAGAATGTAAGCAGGTAGTTTTCATGGTTGTAATAAGTGGGCTATATCAAGCCTGAGATTAAGGATTAGTTTTTGATTCGAGAATTACGTTGGCGAGGGCTTCGGCGGTGAGGCCGGCCACGATTTGCTCCACATTGAGCGGTTGGAGGCATTGCATCAGCGCTTCGCGTTCGGCTTTGATGCCGCAAAGATGGGCCAACAGCTCGCTGTCGATGTCCTTGAGCGGGAAGAAGTCGCCCGACAGGCGCGGGTTTTCGATGAGGCCGTCGGCGGAGAGTTGGCAGGAGAATTGCAGTTCGCCCACGCCTTCCACGCGGTGCGGCTGCACGGTGCGAGCGGTGTCGCGGTCGAGGCGGAAGCTGTCGACCAAATACGTCTGCATAATCTCCTCCACGCCGGCGATGTCGGCTTCGCGGAGCATGTATTCTTCGTTGCAGAGGAACCCTAAGGCGTAGCCGATGAATTGGTCGCAAGTGAGTTCGATGCCTTGCGCTTTGAGGGTGGTAACGCGCGCGGGCACTGATTTCACGCCCTTGGCGCTCAGTTTGGCTCGCGACGGGGTCAGAGCCTTGCTCATGGTGGGGAAATCGGCATCGTAGAGCATGGTGCCGTGGACGATGCTACGTCCCGGCAGCGAGTAGAAGGCATTGCCGGCCACTTTCATACCGTTGATTTCCACATCATTGCGCCCGGTGGGCTTGGCATCGAAGCCGATGGCACCCAGCATTTCGCAAATCATGTCGGTGTAACGGCGGAAGGTGCCGCTTACGCCCGTTTGCGGAGTGATGTAGGAGAACATAATATTGTGAGCATCGGAATACACGCATCCGCCGCCGCTTTTGCGCCGCCATACTTTGATGCCGTGCTCGGCGCAGAAGTCCATATCCACCTCAAGGTGCATTTGCTGGTGTCGGCCGCAAATCACCGTGGGCTGTACCTGCCATGCAAAGAGGTATTCGTCCGGGGGCAGATTCCGTGCCACCCATTCTTCCAAAGCAAGGTAAAAGGGAAGAATGCGATCCTCATGCGTTGGCAATTCTATCAGTTTCATCGGGTTTAGTTAGGAGTTTTCACAAAAGAATTTCAGGTAAGAGTTGCCAAAATGAATTGACGCCCCAAATTTACGAAAAATTCTTTTACGTTGCAAGAAAAAATCGTACTCCGAACCAAATTTTTTTTACGATTTTTTTAGCACGTGGGCCAACACTTCGGATTGGATGGCCGAACGAGTCAGGCGATTGGCCGTCATGTAGAGTGCGGCACCGAGGATCAGTTGGGCGGCGAGAATCAGCGCCGGGTGCCACGGCAAGTTGGTGAGCAGCATCATCGGCACGGCTATGGCGCAGGTGAAAGCGGAGTAGGGGGCTAATGCCAACAGCAGTTGCTTAACCCCGAGGCCGCTGAGGCGTCCGGTGTAGATAAGGGTCACCACCCAGGTGATTAGCGAGGCCAACAGTTGGCCGTAGATCATGATGCCCACGCCGTACACCGGGTTGCCGTCGCGGCTTAGGTTGATAAACGGCATGGTAGCCAGCAGCAGCGCCAACGCAAGTCCGTCGCGCAAGATTTCCATGCGCAGGATGATTTTGGCGTTGCCCACGGCCAGCAGGATGTTATTGTACAGCCCGGTCAACACGGTGAAGATGCCGCGAATCAGCAGCAGCTGGAACAGCAAGATGGAATAGTCCCACTTCGTGCCGAAGAGCGTGTGGAAGATCGGTTCGGCCATGATGGCCAAGAAGATGAATGCGGGGATGACCAAGTAGGCGGTGAAGCGGTTGATTTTGGCCGCCACGGAGCGGAAGCGAGCCGGATCGTCCTGCACAGCCGACAGCGTGGGCAGGAAGGTGGAAGTGATCACTTGCGACACGCTCATGATGCCCATTTTGCTCCACTTGTCGCTCTGCGTGTAGTAGCCTAACGCGGTGAGCCCCACGCGGTTACCGATCAAGAAGGAGTAGATATTGAGAAAAACGGTGTTGAGAAATGATGTGAACATCATCTTGGTGCCGATCGACAAGAAGCCGCGCAAGATGGTGAAAGAGAATCGCATCTCGGGCCACCAGCGTTGGGTGATCCACAGCGTGAGCGACTTCACTGCCGCCAAGATTACGGTTTGCCACACGATGGCCCACGCTCCATAGCCGGCCACGGCCAAGTAAATGCCCACCGCGGCGCCGGCCACCAAGCCGAGCGCGTTGCTCACCGCCACCATTTTCACATCCATCCGCTTCATCAGGCGGTTGGTCTGCACAATGGCAGAGGCGTTGAGAATCATCGACAGGAACATCACCCGCGAGAGCGGAATCAGTCGTTGGTCGCCGTCGAAGCAGTCGGCAATCAGCGGTGCCGCTATATATAATATAATGTATAGCACTATTGCCACGGCCAAGTTGAACCACAGCACGGTGGAATAGTCGCTATGCGACGGTTCTTTGCGCTGAATCAGCGCGTAGGAGAAGCCGCTGTCGACCAGCAACGCGGCGAAGGCTTGAAACACCAACACCGCGCCCACCAGGCCGAAGTCGTCGTGCGACAGCAGATTGGCCAGCACGATGCCGGTGACGGCATAAAGCACTTGCTGCGAAAGCCGGTCGATGATGTTCCATTTCAACGACCCGGCCGTTCGCCGCTTGAGGTTATTGGCTGATGTAGAATCAGTTGTCTCCATCAACTCTTACGGCTTTCACACCGATGGAGCGGTTCGACACTGACTCGGGCTTGCCCACATAGTATACAACGCCGCTACCGGCACCGTAGATGGTGAGCTTCTGCACGGGGCGGCAGTCGATGGAGCCTGTGCCCAAGCTCGACACTTTCACTTCGCGCGCAATCAAGCCGCCGGCTTCCACCGTGCCTTTGCCCACGTTGGAGAACTTGGCACGGACCACTTCGCCGGAGACGATCACCACGTGGCCGTTGCCGGTTGAGATGCCGGCATCCAATTCGGTGGCCTCGATGTGGCGCACTAACACAGTGCCGTTGCCCACCACGCGCGCCTTGAATTTGGATTGCGGCAAATTGGTTTGAACCACCACGGTGGAATCGCCCTGGTTTTCAACCTCTTGCAGCTGAGATGAGTACACGCGAATCACGGGCACACCGGTCAAACTTTGGTCGCCATTGTCGAGCTGGATGGTGAGCGTGCCTTTCTTGTTGGAGAAAATCAGGCGCGATGACATAGCGGGTTCGCAGGTATAGTAGGCGAAGCCGGCCGAGTCGGCCGAGCAGTAGTATTCCACGTTGATGTCGTCGGTGATCTTGAGCTTGGTAAAGTCCTGCACTTGCAGCCGGTAGGTGTCCACTTGCGCAGTGGCAGTGAATGCCACAAAGCTAATGAGGAGGATGAGTAGTTTTTTCATTATGATGATATGGTAGATTGAGTGGTTGTTATTTTTCGGATTTAGTAGGAGGCAAGGTGATATGGTCGGCGGCACCTTGGCGGTCGATGGGCAGGCTCTGCGGAATGTAGATGAAGCCTTCGCCGTACACGGCTGCTTGGATGCGGCGCGTTTGGAGTTTGGTCACGTCGATGATGCCGGTGCCCTTCACCACTAAGGCCGGACGATTCACGGCCGTGCCGGCTATTTTCACAGTGCCGGAGCCGCGCAAGGTGGCACAAAGGTCGTTGGCAGCGAGGTCATTGAAAGTGACGACGCCCGAGCCCACGGCCGACACCGTAGCGTTGCCGGTCTTTACCCGCCCGTGAAGGGTGATTTTGCCCCCGCCGGTGTTGGATATGTTAAGATCGGTGGCGGTGAGTCCGTCGGCGGTGATGGTGGCAAAACTGGTGGCAATCAAGCTCAGCGTGTAATCCAAGTGCAAGTTGGATGCGATTCGCAGGTTGCACCGTTCGGCCACCGAGATCACCTGCAGATTGCGGTTGCAGTACACGGTGATGCGTGTGGTTGTGCGGCCGGCATTCTGCGGCATGGATATGTAGAGCGAGCGCTGCAACAGAGCCTTCTCCATAGCGTTGTACACCTCGGGCAAGGTCTCCACCACCAGTATGCCGATGGAGTCGGTGCGGTAACGCAAATCCACCACACATGCCCCCTTCACATACAGCTCATCGAAGGAGTCCACGCTCAGATTATACTTGGCTGTTGCCGAGGCCTGCATAGCGCCGAGCAACACGGCTAATACGCTTAAAATCAGATGCTTCATGGTAAAATGTTGGTTTGTATGTGATCAAGAATGGCAGTGAGCTCGTCCAAAGTGTCGGCCCGCAGCATGGCTATGCGCGTTTGGCGGAAATCGGGGATACCTTTGAACAGCGGCGAGGCAGCCAAGTGGCGGCGGATGTGGAGGATGCCGCGGTACTCGTCGATGCGGTCCACGCTCTCGCGAATCTGGCGGCGCAGGCAAGCAAACTTTTCGGCATTCGACAGCGGAGTCACTTCGCCGGTGGTCAAGAACTGCTTGATGTCGTGGAAAATCCACGGTGCGCCGATCGATGCGCGGCCCACCATGATGGCATCCACGCCGTAGCGGTCGAATGCCTCGCGGGCCAGTTGGGGCGTGGTGATGTCGCCGTTGCCGATGATGGGGATATGCACCCGCGGGTTGTCCTTCACCCGGGCAATCATCTCCCAGTCGGCCGAGCCGGTGTACAGTTGCGAACGGGTGCGGCCGTGCACCGTTAGCGCCACGATGCCGCAGTCCTGCAGCTGCTCGGCCAGCTCCACGATGATTTTCGACTCGTGGTCCCAGCCCAAGCGGGTCTTCACCGTTACCGGCACTTTCACCGCCTCAACCACCGCACGGGTGATTTGCAGCATCTTGGGCACGTCGCGAAGCAACCCCGCGCCCGCACCCTTGCCGGCCACCTTCTTTACCGGACAGCCGAAATTGATGTCGATGATGTCGGGGTGGGCCTCCTCGGCTATGCGGGCGGCCTCCACCATCGGCTCCACCTCGCGGCCATAGATTTGGATGGCTGTGGGGCGCTCCGCCGGGTGGATGTGAAGCTTGCGCGTGGTGGCTGCAATGTTGCGAATCAGCGCATCGGCGCTCACAAATTCAGTATACGTCATGTCCGCTCCCATCTCTTTGCAGAGCAGGCGAAACGAGGCGTCGGTAACGTCCTCCATCGGCGCCAAAACCACCGGGCGCTCTCCTAAGTCGATATCGGCTATTTTCATATTTGAAATTTTGCAGTGCAAAGTTACAAAATTTTTGCAATTTTTTATTGGTAAACATGCCGCAATTATTGGTCTTTTTGGCAAAAATTTGCTCAAAAGCGAATTTTTTACTAACTTCGCGTTGGAAAAAACAAAAATATGACAGGCTTAGTAATCAGAAACACCGGTTCGCACTACGTCGTGGCCATCGATGGCGGCGGCGAAGTCAATTGCAAAATCAAGGGCAACTTCCGCATCAAAGGCATCCGCACCACTAACCCCGTGGCGGTGGGCGACCGGGTGGAAGTAGGCACTCCCGCCGACGATGGCACCGCGTTCATCACCGCCATCGTCCCGCGCCGCAACTACATCATCCGCCGAGCCAGCAACCTGTCGAAAGAATCACACATCATCGCCGCCAACATCGACCAAGCCCTCTTGGTAGTGACTTTGGCGCACCCCACCACCTCCACCACCTTCATCGACCGCTTCCTCGCCACTGCCGAAGCCTACAACGTGCCCGCCATCCTCGCCATCAACAAGGTCGACATCCTCGACGAGGACGACCGCGAACTGCTCGACGGCGTGCAGTATCTCTACCAAAGCATCGGCTACAAAACCGTGGCCATATCCGCCACCGAAGGCGTCGGCGTGGACGAGTTGCAAGCCATGCTCAACGGCAAAGTCACCCTGGTGTCGGGCAACTCCGGCGTGGGCAAATCCACACTGATCAACCGCCTCATCCCCGGCCTTGATTTGCGCACCGCCGAAATCTCGGCCGTGCACGACACCGGCATGCACACCACCACCTTCAGCGAACTGTTCAACCTCCCCGCCGGCGGTCAAATCATCGACACCCCGGGCATCCGCGGCTTCGGCACCATCGATTTCGACAAGTATGAAGTAGCACACTACTTCCCCGAACTCTTCGCCATCTCGCGCGACTGCCGCTTCGACAATTGCACCCACACCCACGAGCCCGGCTGCGCCGTCCTCGCCGCCCTCGAAAGCCAACACATCGCCCAATCCCGCTACGCCTCCTACCTCTCCATCCTCGACGACGCCACCGAAGGCAAATACCGCAAACCTTACTAACCCCCGCCGGAACATCTCACGCAGATTCCGCAGATTCTTACGGAGTGGACGAGGGATTCAGAGGCGTAAGTATGCCGCAGTCGCGCCAACTATAATCAGTATAACACTATCAGCTTCAGACCATGACGAATATGCCCTCCGCGGCAACTTACTAAACACTTGAAAATTAGCAGAATAGAGGTTTGCTTTATGATAGAACAGGAGATTTAATAGGAGAATAGGATGTAATTCATTGATAATCAGGCGTCAACAGGTAGAACCGTGGCTTGCCGCGGCATACCCGGATGGCTCAACCGCAGGTCTATAGAATCAAATTTCGCACTACGACGGGGCCCTCCGGATTCCCTGAGGCAAGCCTCGGGGCTACAAGTGGACGATGCGATGATCTCTTACCACTAAAGCCGCATGGAGCGGACGAAGTCGGCGATGACCGGGTCGCGGGAGATGTAGCGGGTGGAGGGGCGGGCCACAAAGAGCCAACCGGTGGCAGAGTTGGCGGCGTTGTCGGGGGTGGTGCGCAAGATTTGGGCGTGGATGCCCATTTGGAGGAGTTCTAACAGGAGGGAGTGATGGGTGGTGAAGTCGTAGCCCGCGATGGTACCGGTGAAGAGTGTTTGCATGTTTGTTCATCGCAACCAAATTTCTGTGTTTTCTGAAAAAGAATGACGAAGCCGTGGGGCTTCGTCATTCGTTAGGGGGTGGGGAGGGTTACTTCAGCCAGCGGTCGAACCAGCGGAAGAATAGGCGCTGCCATTCGATGGCGTTTTGGGGCTTGAGGATCCAGTGGTTTTCGTCGGGGTAGATCACCATTTCGCAGGGGATGCCGCGCATGCGGGCGGCGTTGAAGGCGGCCATGCCTTGCGAGGCGAGGATACGGAAGTCGTATTCGCCGTGGGAGATGGCGATGGGGGTGTCCCAGCGGTCAACGAAGCGGTGGGGCGAGTTGGCGAAGGTGCGCTGTGCGGCGGCATTGTCGCGGTCCCAGTAAGCGCCGCCCATGTCCCAGTTGGCGAACCACATTTCTTCGGTTTCGAGGTATTGGGCTTCGATGTTGAAGATGCCGGCGTGGGCCCAAAAGGCTTTGAAGCGGCCATCGTGGTTGCCGGCGAGGTAGTAGATGGAGAAGCCGCCATAGCTGGCGCCGGTGGCGCCGATGTGGTCTTCATCGATGTAGGGCTCTTGCTTGAGGCAGTCGACGGCAGCGAGGTAGTCGGCCATATTCTGACCGGGATAGTCTTTGGAAATTTGGGCTTCCCATTCGGTGCCGAAGCCGGGCACGCCGCGGCGGTTGGGCGCAATGATCACGTAGCCGCGCGATGCCATCAGGGCGAAGTTCCAGCGGTAGCTCCAGAACTGGCTTACGGCGCTTTGCGGGCCGCCTTGGCAGTAGAGGATGGCGGGGTATTTCTTGGTGGCGTCGAAGTTGGGCGGAAGAATCACCCATGTGAGCATCTCTTTGCCGTCGGTGGTGGGCACCATGCGCTTTTCCACAGTGGGCATGGTGAGTTGGGCGAAGATGAACCCGTTGACGTCGGTGAGGTCGGTCACTTCGAATTTGTCGCGACCTTTGGCCTCTACTTTCACGATTTCGTTGGGGCGGAGCATGCTGTGGCGCATGGTGATGACGGTCTTTTCGTTGGCGCAGCTCAGCGAGGTGAAGTCGCAGATGCCGTCGGCCCAAGTGGTGACTTTGCGGGTCTTAACGTCAATGGAGAAGATGGGTGCTCCGCCTTGGTGGTAGGCGTTGAACCATATGCTCTTGCCGTTGGGGTTCCAGAGGAATTGCTCGATGGTGTAGTCCCAGTCCACGGTGAGGTCGGTGCGTTGGCCGGTGGCCATGTCCATGATGAACAGGCGGTTCTTGTCGCTCTCGCAGCCGTCGTGCTCCATGCTGAGCCAGGCGAGAGTGTTGCCGTCGGGCGAGAAGGCGGGGCAGGTGTCGTAGCCCATCATGCCTTCGGTGAGGTTAGTGGTTTGACCGGTGGGAATGTGGTAGGCGTAGAGGTCGCTGTTGGTGGATTCGGCGTATTCGAGACCGGTTTTCTTACGCGAAACGTACACCAGAGTAGTGCCGTCTTTCGACCATGCGAAGGATTCTACGCCGCCGAAGGGCTTCATAGGAGCTTCGTAAGGTTCACCTTCCATGATGTCGATGGCTTGGCCGATGACGTTGCCGTCGAAAGGAGCGATGAAGGGGTGGGGAATCTCAACCACCCATTCGTCCCAGTGCTTGTACATCACGTCGGTGAACACGCGGCCGGTGGCTTGGGGTAAGCCGTCGAAGATTTCGGGGTCTTTGTTCTCAACGGGTACTGAGCCGATCATCAGCACGTTGGCTTGGTCGGGTGAGAACAGGAAGCCGCTCACACCGCCTTTGAGGGTGGAGATTTGTTTACGGTCGGAGCCGTCGGCGTTCATCACCCACACTTGTGGCTTGCCGTCGGCATCGGGATAGAGGAAGGCGATGCGGCGGCCGCCGTCGATCCACACTGCGGAGTTCTCACTCTTGGCGGTGGTGGTGAGGCGGGTTTGGTTGCTGCCGTCGAGGTTCATCACCCACAGCTCGCGGTTGCCTTTGTTTTGCTCGATGCTTTCCCAGGTGATGCCGTAGAGCACCTTGCTGCCGTCGGGTGAAACCACGGGCTCGCTCACGCGGCCTAACTGTTCGAGGGTTTCGATGGTGAAAATCCCGGAGGGGTTTTGGTAGTCGGGGCGCTCAATCAGCGGTGCCTCGCTGTCGGCGGCAACGGCCGACGCGGCCATCATTAATGCTGATGCGCTCATTGCAATTTGTTTAGTTAGGTAAGTCATTATGATATAATAAAAGTTAGTCATTGAATGTGAGGCCATCGATGTCGGTGAGCCGGTTGCGTACATTGTCGAGGTGGTCAAGTTCTACGCGCAGAATCATGCTGCAGGCGCAGTCGAACACCTGGGTGACGATCTCCACCCCGGGCAAGCGAGCCACTTTCATCACTTCGTTCATAGCCATATAGGGGAAGGCGAAGTTGACCTCGGCGCATTGGTGGCATTCGATGATTTCGGCCGCCTCGAGGGCTAATCGTGCCGCTTGACGGTACGCCACGATTAGCCCCGAAGTGCCTAATTTGATGCCGCCGAAATACCTTACCACACCGATCACCACATCGGTAAGCTCCAACGAGTTGATTTGGCCCAAGATTGGCTTGCCGGCGGTGCCGGAGGGCTCGCCGTTGTCGTTGGCTCGGAAGTCTTTGCGCTCGGGGCCGAGCATGTAAGCCCAGCACACGTGGCGCGCGTCGAAGTACTTCTTCTGCAGCTCGGCCACGCGCTCTTTGGCCTGCTCCGCCGAGGTGACGGGGTAGGCAAAGGCCAAGAATTTCGACCGCTTTTCAGTGTAAACGGCTTCCGATGGTGCGGCTATGGTGCGAAAGGTATCTGACATATCACATTATTAATATTGGTGCGAATCTTCGCTCACTTCTTTAGCGGAGAGGCCGCCAAAGTTCATCTTGCGCCATACGTAGGCGATGTAAGCGATTACAAAGGGCACGCCGATGCTCACGTAAGCCATGGTGCGCAGGGTGTAGAGGCTCGACGAGCTGTTGGCGATGGTGAGCGAGCTTTGCGGGTCGGAGTTGGAGGGTAGGTAGCAGGTGCTGTTGTATCCGGCCACGGCCAAAAGCGATACAACCACCAGCACTGCCCCGATGCCGCTCAGCCAAATGCCGCTGCGGCTCGAGGAGAATGCGCCCACGGCGATGCCGGAGAGGGCGAGCACCACGCCGAGGATGAGGGCTATGGCCCACCACCACATGGTGAGGAAGTTGTTGAAGTACAGATAGTCAACATTTACCACGGTGCCGGTGGCATCCACTTGCTTGCCGGTGGAGGTAAGCAGCACCACGGCAAAGGCCACGAACAGCACGGCGAAGATGGCGCCGTTTACCAGGGTGGCGCGGCGCATACGTTGCTCCAACGCGGCATCACCGCGCAGGTTGTTGATGAAGTACAGCGCCGCTTGAGTGCGCGCCAAGAAGAATACTACCACGCCCAGCAGCAGGCAGCGCCAGTCGGCAATCATCTCCAAACCGCGGGTAGGGGCCCAGCGCGAAATTACCGGCGACGAGGCATCGAGCAAGTTGGAGTGCGACACCTCGAAGTTGCCGCCGAAGAACAGGCCGCCCACGGCCACGCCCAGCAGCACGCAACCCACCACGCCGTTGAACAGCAGGAAGCCGTCGTACACCTTCGTGCCGAAGATGTTGCCGGGTTTGCGGCGGTATTCATAGCTCACGGCTTGCAGTACGAAGCTCAGCAGAATGAGCATCCACAACCAGTAGGCACCGCCGAAGCTGGTGGAGTAAAACAGCGGGAACGAGGCGAAGAAGGCGCCGCCGAACAGCACCAGAGTGGTGAAGGTCAGCTCCCATTTGCGGCCAAGCGAGTTGACCAACAGTTGGCGGGTGGATTCGTCGGCTTTGCAGTAAAGCATCGACTGACCGCCCTGCACGAATAACATAAACACAAGCGCTGCTCCCAACACACAGATCAGAAGCCACCAATAGGCTTGTAAGAATTCTAATTCAGTCATAGTTTCGGGTATTTAGCTTGTTAGAGTTTTTCGATGTCTTTAGATAATGAGCGCTTCAGGTAGCGAGCCATGATGCTCACTTCGGCAATCAGCAGGCCGGTGAACAGGATTAGGAACAACCAGAAAGTGAGTTGCACGGAGCTGCTTCCGGCATCTGAGATGCCGGCGCAGGTGGGCATCAAGTCTTGGATTACCCACGGCTGACGACCTACTTCGGCCACAATCCAACCGGCTTGGCTGCATACGTATACCAACGGAATAGCTAACATGCCGATAATCAGCGCAAAACGGTGCTCAAGCCATGCCGGACGCCATTTGCCCAACACGATGCAGGCAATGAACAGAGCCAGCAGCAAGCCACCTACCATCACCATCACGCGGAAGGCGTAGAAGGTGAGCGCCACGGGCGGCACAGCATCTTCCGGACGTTCCAGATAGCCGTAGCCGAAGTATTGGAAGTTGTCCTCCACGGTCTTGGCGGCCACAGCCATGGCGGCAGTGTCGCCGGCTCCCTTAGCCACGCCGTATTGGCGCAGAGCCTCCTGAGCGGTGCGGCCCATAGCCATACGCTCGGCGTACGACACGGTGTTGATGGTGTCGCCTTCGGGGGTGAGTGCCACGCCGTTGAGCAGGTCGTTGATGCCGGGCACAAAGGTGTTGGGATCGTGGTTGGCCAAAATCGACAGGCCGTAGGGGATGGAGATCTCACAGTGGATGGCTTCGAGGTCATCGCCGGGCACCTTGTCGGTGTTCAGAATGCCGAAGCCCACCAGATCTTGACCCACTTTGCCGTCGTACAAGCCTTCCATAGCGGCAAGTTTCATCGGTTGAACTTTAGCCACTTGCACAGCCGAGCCGTCGCCGGTCCACATGGTGAACAGGATGCCGGCCAAGCCTACCCAGCCGCCCACTTTCAGCGAGCGGCGTGCACCCTCCACATTGCTGCGGCGCCACATCAGCCAGCAGCTGATGCCCACCACAAACGCACCGGCCAACGTCCATGTGCTGGCCACGGTGTGGAAAAACTTGTTCATAGCCACGGCATTGAACGCCACTTGGCTGAAGTCGCTCATCTCATTACGCATCTGAGCCGGGTCGAACTCCATGCCCACGGGGTATTGCATCCACGCGTTGGCCACCAGAATCCACAGCGCCGACAAGGTCACGCCAATCACCACCATCCAAGTGGATATCAGGTGGAAACGCTTGCTAACCTTGTTCCAGCCAAAGAACATTACCGCCACAAATGTAGCTTCGATAAAGAAGGCAAAGATGCCCTCGATGGCCAACGGAGCGCCGAAAATGTCGCCCACAAACCAACTGTAATTCGACCAGTTGGTGCCAAACTCAAACTCAAGGATGATGCCGGTGGCCACGCCAATGGCGAAGTTGATGCCGAACAACGTCATCCAGAATTTGGTGATACCTTTCCACCGGTCATCGCCGGTGCGCACATAGATGCTTTCCATGATTGCCACCACCAACGACAAGCCTATCGTCAGCGGCACAAACAACCAGTGATACATGGCCGTCAACGCAAACTGCGCACGCGACCAATCGATCACCGTCATTAACAATTCATTCATAATTCTGATTAGTTTAAGGGTTATTAGTTTAGTTTATTATTCTATCGTGTGCTCTCGGTCAGATTCTGTCGCACCGCTTCGGCGCGCTCCTCATCCGACGACAATTCTCCCAACACATCCGGGAAGAAGAACAATTTCAGCACCAAAAACATCACCGCCAACTTGATCAAAATCAGCACCCACAGACTGCGTCCGACAGTCATCCGCCGGAAGCCATCCACATAAAACTTAACGATGCGCTTAATCATATTACATTAGCGTGATAAAAGAGGGCCTAATATTCCGACTACAAATTTAGCAAAAAAATTAATACCCCGCTAAATTTCCCCATTTTTTTTCACAATAAAAATAAAAAAGCCCCTCCCCGCCGGCGCCCTGCCCGCCGATGCCCTGCCCGCCGCCAGCCTCCGTGCCGCAGTTCGGCTTCCGCCTCACCACAGAACCCGTTGCGACCCGGCTACCTTCCGCCGGGCGCTTCCGCGCCGTTCGGCTTTCGCCTCACCACCGAACCGCTCCGCTGCCGCGCCGCCGCGCCGGGTGGTTGGCTTTTTGTAACGGCTCTGAGCTTTAGCGAAGGGGTGCTTATTGAGGCGCTTGGCCGGGGCGGGCGAAGACTTCGTAGCTGTTGTCGTCGTAGAAGACGGTGATGTATTTGATGCGTTTGCAGGGGATGCCCGGCGCTTGGGATGCTTGGGACAGCGCTTCGGCGAGTAGGGCTTGCGCCGAGTCACTGTTGGAAGTCGGTGGCTGTGCCGCCGGCGTCGCCGCCGTTTGAGGAGTTGCTTGTATGCGTTGATTTTGCACGGGGGTGGCTTGCGGTGTTTTTACACTTGATGGCCGATTTTGAGCGATTTTGTCGCCGGAATCGCCCAAAACGCTACTTTGCTCAAAATCTTCGACAAAATTTTGGTCGAGTTCTTGTGGAATAATATCCTGTGAATCAGTAGGATGGGTGAATAAATCGCCTGAAAATTCGGCGTTTTTGGCCTCTGAGAAATCGATATTTCGGTTCACCAACATCTCCCCCGAGCCAAAAAGCAGCCACAACACGTTCAACTCCGGGAAGGCGGAGTGCAACTTGGAAATAAGGTCGTCACTTAAACGCTTGTTGCGCCCGTTGAGAAATTGCGACAGAGTGGGGCGCGGAATCCGGGCCTTGTCGGCGAACTGCGAAGAAGTGAGATTCGTCCAATTTTTGAAGGTGGTCAAACGGCTAACTATATCCATAACGAAAAAAGTGGTGATTTTGGTGAAAAAAGGCGATTTTGTTTCGCGGTGCAAATGTAAAAAGAAAAATTCAAATATGCAAATAATTAATTAAGAAAATTGAATTACGTCTGCAAACTGCAAATTTGCAGACTTGAATTACATTTGTAAATAATGCAAGCGGGTTGGATATGGGTATTGCACTAAATATTCAATTAAAGTAAAGTAACTACTAAATAATCAGAAAATATTGATGCATTACTTATAAAATAATAGGTATACGCGCGCAGGAAGTAATAGAATTAATCGAAAACTTTAGAAAATACGCATAACACCTATGGAAATCAATCACTTAAGTAATATGTTAACAAATCTTTATCGCTGAATTTTGGAAATGCAAACAGGCGACCCGATGTTGAAAAGGAGTGATGATTTAGATTTAAAAATCGCTGAAACTATTTACATAATCAAATTGATTAAAGATGTTTATGGGTGCAGGCGTAAACAAATTAACTGTTTTGGAATGTAAATTTTGATTTGCAAACTAAAATTTTATTAATTTTGATACGCAAATGTAAAATTATGGTCTAAAAATTTGCGTCTGTTTTGGGTGGATTTTTGTTTTTGGCCAAAATTCCCTCCACGTGGTCGGTTGGCGGCGTATATCCGCCTTCTCGTCACGCAAATTTGGCCGGAAATCCGCTATAATAACTTGTGAATCACTAAGTTTGCATATAAGAATTTTGTCAGAATTTTTGGCGCAAAAAAAATCCTGACGGGGCCATTTGCTCCGTCAGGATTGGGTTGGTTGGGGTTTATCGCTTCTGCGCGATGAAGAAGGTGTAGCCGTAGTACTCGTGGTACTTGCTGTACAGTTGAGCTTCCCGGCGCTGGTTCACAACCAGCGCTACGGCGGTCGGATTTTCACCATGGCGCGCCAAATAGCAGCGTTGCGCTTCGATGGCGGGCGCGGGGGCGCTGTATTAAAAGCCAATGCAAAATGTATATCAGTAGGGACGCGGCCTGCCGCGTCCGCGTCAACGCACACATAATCAGGTTGTTAGGCACAGCGAGCGCGGACGCGGCAGGCCGCGTCCCTACTGATTCTGACCTTTTGATACAGCCTCGTTCGGCTACCGCCTCACCACAGAACCCAAGGCGGGCGCGGGGGCGCTTCTGCGCCGCTCGGCTTCCTCCTCGCCACCGAACCGCCCCGTTACAGGGCTGGCGGCGCGCTTGCGGGCGGAGCCTTTTTGCATCAGCTCCGAGCCCTTGCTCGGCATCAGTAGCTGTGCCCCTCAGCCGGAGATGCGGCACGGCAGCCGGCGGTGTGGTTACATTTGGGTGCGGGCCCAGCGGCTGAGGTCGTTTAGGATTGGCAATAGGCTGCGGCCTTTTTCGGTGAGGAAGTAGTAGACCGATGGCGGCACGGTGGGTTGGACGGTGCGTCCGATCAACCCGTTTCGTTCTAAGGCTTTGAGGGTGGAGCTCAGCACTTTTGCCGAGATGTCGGGCATGATGCGGCATAGGTCGCTGAACCGCAAGGTGCTTACCTCGCCTATGGCTAACAGCAGCAAGATTGCCCACTTCGAACTGAAGTGCGCCACCACATTGCGAATAGGACAATGCTCCACGTCGGAAAATTTGTTGATCAATTCTTCGATTTCCATCTCTTTGATTTTCAGCAAAAGTAACCGTAAGGTAACTACCTCACTTATAGGTAACTTCTTGCATAATAGTAATTTAATGCTTAACTTTGCACTGCAAAATTACTCAAAAATTTTTAAACAATCAAATAATTATGAACAAAAACCTCAGCGGCGAGCACTTCGCCCATGTTTCCGTTGGCTCTTTGGCCGCTTTCCGTGGCAAAGAATTCCTCAAAGATGCGCTCGGCACTACCGGTTGCGAGCTTTCCTTCGGCTCTCTTGATCCGGATCAATCCGTACCCTTCTTCCACGACCACAAGCAGAACGAGGAGGTGTACGTAATCCTTGCGGGTGAGGGCCGTATGCAAGTATCCGACCACGTGTTCGACATTGCCGAAGGGTCGGTAATCCGCGTGGCCACCGGTGCTGCGCGCAACCTCAAAGCCGGCGCCTCCCCGTTGGTTTACCTCTGCATGCAAAGCCGCCAAGGCTCGCTGCAGCAGTGCACTATGGACGACGGCATCATCACCGACACCCCCTCGTTGCTCTAACTCACTCCGCCAAGCTTACAGCCGGAAGTAGCGCTCAAACGCCGCCGCTTCCGGCTTATTACATGTAAAATATGTGTAATTTTATGCTTAGATGAATTTTTCAGAGTCAAACTCTTGTGAGATTTCGGATTATTTTGTAAATTTGCATCAAAATTGTAACAACCATTTTTATGATAGATTTCATCCCCTGTCTTGCTGTGTTTGATGCGGCATCTTTCTTTCAGTGGTTCGTGGAAAATGCCGGCTACATGTTGGTGTTTGTGTTCATGGTCATTGAAAGTTCGTTCGTGCCCTTTCCTTCGGAAGTGGTGGTGCCGCCCGCAGCTTACTTGGCCGCAACCAAGGGTGATATGCACATAGCCGGTGTGGTGTTAGCCGCCACGGCCGGCGCTTTGGTAGGTGCACTCATCAACTACTACCTCTCGCTGTGGATCGGTCGTCCGCTGGTTTACCGCTTTGCCGAGTCCACCGTGGGTCACGTGTGTCTGCTAAATAAAGCCAAGGTGGAGAATGCCGAACGCTACTTCGACCGCCACGGCGCCATCTCCACCTTCATCGGCCGCTTGGTGCCCGCCGTGCGCCAGCTTATCAGCATTCCCGCCGGCTTGGCTCGCATGAATGTGGCCAAATTTTGTCTGTTCACATCCTTGGGCGCGTTAGTGTGGAACATGGTGTTGGCCGGTCTCGGCTGGTGGCTTTCCACCTTCGTCACCCTTGAAGATTTATACAACCAAGTAGAGCGCTACAACCACTATCTGTCCATTGCCGGTTTGATTATCGGCGTGCTGTGTGTGCTCTTCATCATCTGGCGCGTAATCCAACATCGTCGCGCTCAACAACAGTCATAACCATCCGAATCATTACTTGCTATGATAGTATCTCCGTCGCTTCTTTCGGCCGACTTCGGCCACCTCGCCGATGACATCGCCATGCTCAACCGCTCCGCCGCGCAGTGGCTCCACTGCGATGTGATGGATGGCACTTTCGTGCCCAACATCTCTTTCGGCTTCCCCGTAATCAAGGCCATGAGCAAGCTCACCGACAAGCCGCTCGACGTGCACCTGATGATTGTGCAACCCGAGAAATACATCTCGGCCGTGCGCGATTGCGGCGCGGCCATCATGAACGTGCATCAAGAAGCATGCCTCCACCTCGACCGCACCGTCCATGCCATCCGTCAGGCCGGTATGAAGGCGGCAGTCACGCTCAACCCCTCCACCCCGGTTTCCACCCTCGAGGACATCATCACAGAGGTCGACATGGTGCTGCTGATGAGTGTCAACCCCGGTTTCGGCGGCCAATCTTTCATTGAAAATACTTACGCCAAGATAGCGCGCCTGCGCAAGCTCATCGCCGAATCCGGCTCCAAAGCCCTCATCGAAGTGGACGGCGGTGTGAACCCGGCCAACGCGCCCAAACTTGCTGCCGTCGGCGTCGACGTCGTGGTGGCCGGTAGTGCCGTGTTCGGTGCGCCCAATCCCGAAGAAGTCATCGCACAGATGGCTGCTCTCTAATCCACATTATTAGTAACTATCATATTTAGATATAAATGTCGAACAACTCTGACATCGACGTAGAAATGGGCTCGGTGCCCGGTCCCGCCCGTCGCCGTCGGCAGAAAGTTACGCCCGCGGCCCAACCGGACGCAGCATCGCAACCGGCTGTTGACACTTCCGCCGCTCCGGCTGCTGACACCCCGTCGAAAGCTCCGGCTGCGCGCCGTAAGCCGGCGGGCAAATCGCCCGCGGCCGACAGCCGCCAAGTCAACACCCTCATTGAGTTGATTACCTCCAAACGCTTGCACACGGCCATCGGCCTCATCCTGCTGGCCATCGCCGTCACCATGGGCATATCCGCCTTCATTTACGTCCGCACGGGCGTGGCCGACCAAAGCATCGTCACCAACCAATCCTTGGCGCAGGTGGCCGAGCATGCCGAAGAAGTCACCACCACCGGCGGCGCTATCGGCGCGTGGATTGCCCACGCACTGCTGGTCGACACCTTCGGCATCGGCTCATTCGTGCTGGTGGTTTACACCCTGCTGCTGTCGTTGGCGCTCTTCGGCCTGATGAAGGTCCGCTTCTGGTCATTCACCTTCAAATGCCTGTTCACAGCCGTGTCGCTGTCCATCATTGCCGGGCTGTTTACATTCAATCTCGACACCCCGTTCCACTGGGGCGGCTCGCATGGCCACTACGTCAACGCCTTGCTCATGCAATACGCCGATATTTTGGTCGCTTACATCCTTACTTTCTTGCTAATCAGCTTGTTAGTGGTGCTGTATATCAACCAAATCGTACACATCTATAATCAAGTCAGCGGCAAAGTGCGTCGCGCTCACGAGGCTATGGTCAACACTGCCCGCAGCGAGCGCAATCCCCACGTTGAGCCGCAGGATGTGCCGGATTCCACCGCCTCCTCACCCGTGGCCCTCGATGAGAGCAACGCTGCTGAAGCGGTTGCGGCCCCGTCAGACCAGCCCGCCGAAGCGGTGGTCGGCTTCAACATCGACGACCTCGCCGACGACCAACCTTCCGCCCCCGTCACCCCGCTTGACGCCCCTGTCGCCATGGAGCAACCCATCGTTGCCGAGCAACCGGAGCAACCCGCTGAGCCGCTGGACGTGCCTGCAGATGCGGTGGTCATTTCCACTGACGAGCCCGAAATCAACATCGACACCCCCGAAGAAGCACCGGCCGACAACCAACCGGCCGACACTCCGGCCCGGCCGCAGAATGCCGAGGAGGTCGACCCCGAATTCACCATCAACGTGGCCGAGCTCGGCGCAAACCCCGCCCCTGCCAACAACACCCCCACCGAACAGCTGCCGCCTATCAACGTCCGCGACGAACTCAGTAGCTTCCGATTCCCCTCGGCCAAGTTGCTCATCGACCGACCCATTACCAAGGTCATCGACGAACAAGAGCAAAACGACAATAAAGAGCTGATTGTTAAGACTTTGCGCGACTACGGTATCCCCATCTCGCGCATCGAAGCCACCATCGGCCCCACAGTTACCCTCTACGAAATCGTCCCCGCCGAAGGCGTGCGCATCGCCCAAATCAAGCGTCTCGAAGACGACATCGCCCTCTCACTCTCGGCCCTCGGCATCCGCATCATCGCGCCCATCCCCGGCAAAGGCACCGTCGGCATCGAAGTGCCTAACCGCGAGCCTCAAACCGTGTCGATGTTCTCCGTTATCAACTCCCGCAAGTTCCGCGAGTGCCAAATGGCCCTGCCCATGGCTCTGGGCGCCACCATCAGTAACGACATCTTCATCGAAGACCTCACCCGCATGCCCCACATGCTCGTGGCCGGCGCCACCGGTCAAGGTAAGTCGGTTGGCCTCAACTGTATCATCGCGTCTCTCCTTTACAAAAAGCACCCGGCTGAGCTCAAATTCGTGCTTATAGACCCCAAGATGGTGGAATTCAGCCTCTATTCGCGCCTCGAGCGCTACTATCTGGCCAAGCTCCCCGACGAAGAAGATGCCATCATCACCGACCCCATGAAGGCGCTCTCAACCCTTAGCGCTCTCTGTGTGGAGATGGACAACCGCTACGACCTGCTCAAAGATGCTGGCGTCCGCACCGTGGTTGAGTACAACACCAAATGGGTGGACCGCCGCCTCAATCCCAAGAACGGCCACAAGTACATGCCCTACATCGTGGTAATCGTCGACGAATTTGCCGACCTCATCATGACAGCCGGCAAGGAAATCTCCGTGCACATAGCCCGCATCGCCCAGAAGGCCCGCGCCGTGGGTATCCACATGATTATCAGCACTCAACGCCCGTCCACCGACGTGATCACCGGTATGATCAAAGCCAACTTCCCCGCCCGCATCGCCTTCCGCGTGGCCTCCGGCATCGATAGTAAGACCATCCTCGACCGCCCCGGCGCTCACCGCCTAATCGGTCGTGGCGATATGCTCTTCTTGCACAACAACAAGATGGACCGCGTGCAGTGCGCATTCATCGACACTCCCGAAGTGGAAGCCATGGTCGACTTCATCTCGCGCCAGTCAAGCTACACCACCGCTTACCTCCTGCCCGAGCCGGAGAACGCCTCCAATAGCGGTGTCGTTTCCGACGACCTCAGCCGCCGCGACGAAATGTTCGAAACCTGCGCCCGATTCGTGGTTACCAACTCCACCGCCTCCACCTCTTCGCTCCAACGCCGCTTCAGCATCGGCTACAACAAAGCCGGCAAGATTATGGACCAACTCGAAGCCGCCCACATCGTGGGCCCCGCCGACGGCCAGCGCCCCCGCGCCGTGCTGATGGACAGCGAAGCCCTCGAAACATTCCTCAGCCAACTCTCCTGATTATGAAACATACTCTCACACTCATCCTCATAGTGCTTGCGGCGCTCACCGCCTCCGCTGCCTCCTCAGCCGAGCAACTGATGGCTCGGTGCGCCAAGGCCGTAAATGATGCGCCATCGCTCACCGTGGCTTTCACCCTCAGCGCCGGGCGAACCACCTCATCCTGCACCATGAAGATTGCCCGCCAGCGATTCACCATGCAGTCGCCCGATATGACCGTGTGGTACGATGGCACCACACAATGGACCTACATAGCCTCTGACCGCGAACTATCCATCACCGAGCCCACCGCCGACGAGCTGTTGGAATGCAATCCGTTCGCCATCGTCAACTACTACTCACAATTATATAATGTGCGCACCGTAGCCGGGCAGGCCAACACCGTGGAGCTTACCCCCAAGCGCGCCGGCACTTCCATCCGCCGCGCCACCGTCACCATCAACCCCGACACCTCCCTCCCCTCGGCCATCAATGCCACATTGGCCAACGGCCACACTTTCTCCGTGAAAGTCACCTCCGCATCCCGCGGCTCAAATCTCCCCGCATCCACTTTTGTTTACAACAAAACCACCCACCCGGCCGTTATTACTAACGACCTGCGTTAATCACTCCATCCGTCAATATAAATTACACATATAATAATATGGAAACAACCAAATGCCTGATTATTGGCTCCGGCCCCGCCGGCTACACCGCCGCCATCTACGCTTGCCGCGCCAACCTCAGCCCCATCCTCATTGAAGGCCCGGCTCCCGGCGGTCAGCTCCTCCAAACCACCGAGGTGGAAAACTTCCCCGGCTATCCCGAAGGCGTCACCGGCAATCAGCTCATCGAAGACTGCCGCAATCAAGCACTCCGCTTCAAAGCCGACATCCGCCCCGGAGTGGTGACCGATGTCGACACCTCCGCACGACCCTTCACCGTGACTTTGGCCGACGGCTCCACCATCGCCGCCCAAACCATCATCGCCGCCACCGGTGCCACCGCCCGCTACCTCGGCCTCCTCGATGAGCTAAAGTACCAAGGCTTGGGCGTGAGCGCATGCGCCACCTGCGACGGCTTCTTCTACCGCAAGCGCGTGGTGGCTGTAGTAGGCGGCGGCGACACCGCCTGCGAAGAAGCTCTCTACCTCGCCGGATTGGCCAAAAAAGTGTACCTCATCGTGCGCAAACCCTATCTCCGCGCATCCAAAATCATGCAAGAACGCGCCCTCAATAACCCCAACATCGAAGTGCTCTTCAACACCAACACCGAAGGCCTCTTCGGCGACGAGTACCTCGAAGGCGCCCACCTTGTAGAACACCTCGGCACCCCCGACGAACGCCACTACGACATTGCCATCGATGGATTCTTCCTCGCCATCGGCCACAAGCCCTGCTCCGACTTCTTCCACGGCGCAGTCGACACCGATGCCGCCGGCTTCATCAAAACCAACGCACCCTCCACCGCCACAAACATCCCCGGCATATTCGCCGCCGGCGACGTGGCCGACCCTGCATATCGACAAGCCATCGTGGCCGCCGCTTCCGGTTGCCGTGCCGCCATCGATGCCGAACACTTCCTCCTCGAAAACGCCTAAGCACACTAACACACCCCGCAAATGGCGCGTTACGACTATCTAATTGTTGGTGCCGGTCTTTTCGGCTCGGTATTCGCCCACGAAGCCCGCGAAGGCGGTCGTTCATGCTTAGTGATCGACCGCCGCGACGCCGTGGGCGGCAATATCCGCTGCCGCGAAATCGACTCCATCAACGTGCATCTCTACGGCGCTCACATCTTCCACACCGACCGTCAACGCCTCTGGAAGTATGTCACCCGATTCGTAGAGATGAACAACTACATCAACACGCCAATCGCTTTCAACAACGGCCGGATCTTCAACCTGCCGTTCAACATGAACACATTCTATCAGCTCTGGGGCGTTACAACCCCGGCTGAAGCTAAGGCCGAAATAGAGCGCCAACGTGCCCCATTCGCACATATCGCAAAGCCCGCCAACCTCGAAGAACAGGCGCTATCGCTTTGCGGCAGAGATATTTACGAATTACTTATTAGAGATTACACCGAGAAGCAATGGGGCCGGAAGTGCTCCGAGCTCCCGGCTTTCATAATCAAAAGAATTCCATTACGCTTCACATTTAACAACAATTACTTTAACGACACATACCAAGGCATCCCCATCGGCGGTTACAACCGTTTGATCGACGCGCTCCTCAGCGATGTAGAAGTCCGTACCGGCGTCGACTTCCTTGCCGACCGTAGCAACCTCTCCCAATTGGCTCGCAAAATCATCTTCACCGGATGTATCGACCAATTCTACGACTACTGCTTCGGCCCGCTCGCCTACCGCTCGCTCCGATTCGAACATCAACGTTTGGACATCCCCGACTTCCAAGGAAATGCCGTGGTCAACTACACTTCATCCGAGCAACCATTCACTCGAATTATCGAACACAAACATTTCGAATTTGGTAATCAACAACACACCATTATCACTCGCGAGTATTCAGAAACTTTTGAATTGGGCCGTGAACCGTATTATCCGGTTAACGATAATGCCAACTCTGCCATCTACGCCAAATATCAGCGTAGAGCCGCAGCCGAGGCCGGCGTGAGATTCGGTGGTCGATTAGGTTCATACACCTACGCCGACATGGACGATACCATCGCCGCCGCCCTCGCTCTTTGGGAACGCGAACGATTATGTTAACACACAAACTTTTATATGATATACTTACTTTCTAAAAACTATAAGGGAACAACATACGCAGGAAACAAAGCCAAAACCGACATAGAAGCAATACTCCGACACATGGGCTTAGAGCTTGCCGGCCTCGAGCAAACTCGCTACTCCAACCCCGTCAGAGGATTCTTCCGCACGCTCTTCTCCGTGCTGAAAGTCCCATTCACACTGCATAAGCGCGATGTTGTGGTTGTGCAATATCCTTTCAAAAAATACTTCAAGCTAATCTGCCGATTAGCCCACATGCGCGGCGCATCCGTAGTGACAGTCATTCACGACCTCGGCTGCTTCCGCCGCAAACGCATCTCGCCCAAACGCGAGATCCGCCTGCTCAACCACTCCGACTACATCGTGGCCCACAACCAAATCATGGCACAATGGCTTCACGACAACGGTTGCCGCGCCAAAATCTCCTCCTTAGGCATCTTCGACTACCTCGCTCGTGCCACTCCTCAGCCGCAGCCCGACCATTTCAAGCCCGCCGAAATCATCTACGCCGGCTCGCTGCGCAAGCGCAAAAACGCCTTCCTCTACGATTGGCTCAACAACCTCTCTCCCGATAGCCAAATCCACGTAGCACTCTACGGCGGCGACTTCGAGCAGCAACACCTCAACGCCGATGCCCAAGTCGATTACAAAGGCTTCGTCGCTCACGAGCAACTCATAGCCTCCGCCCGCGCTCACTTCGGCCTGGTGTGGGACGGCGATTCCGTGGACTGTTGCAGCGGCAACTTTGGCGAATACCTCCGCATCAACAATCCCCACAAAGCATCGCTTTACCTTCGTTGCGGCATCCCCGTCATCGTGTGGAATCAATCCGCCATCCGCCACATTATCAACGACTTCCATGCCGGCATCGCCGTTGAAAGCCTCAACGACCTCCCCGCCATCCTCGCCAAGATGACCGCCGAAGAATACCAAACCCTGCGCCAAGGCGCCTGTCGCCTCGGTTCTCTCATCGCCAAAGGCCACTTCATCCAACAAGCCCTCCTCAGCTTCCGCTTCCGCTTCGGCTCCGACGGTCGCCACTACGTCTAACCACCCGCAAGGCCCTAACGAAGTAACGAAGGACGAAGTAACGAAAAAATTAGTTACTTCGTCCTTCGTCACTTCGTTATAACACACCTCCGCCACGCCGCCGCCACCGCCGCCCGCCACGGGTTCTGTGGCGAGGCGGAAGCCAAGCTGCCGCGCATTCGCCCCGTAAATATTTAAAATTAATAAAATTTAACTATCAAAAAGCCATAATTTGCAAAAAATAGTATAACTTTGCGTAACTATATGTCTATGAATGGAGCGTTGCCGCATCTGCGGCTCTGCCCGCACGCTTTCTGAACCTAATACACCGCCGGCGGGTAGCGGTCTGAATAATCTTTATGGCTAATACCAAATTTTTCAGCTCTTTAAGCCGTAGATTACTTCCGCTTACTTTGATGTTGGGTGCATTCATCACATCATCAGCTCAAGATTACGAAGTAAACACTATGGCCAACCGCCGCGGCGAATTTGTGCCCGGCGAGGTTATTGTGAAGTTTAAGGACACAAGTTCGGTGCGCATGCGTGCGCCTCGCGCCGTAGATTTCCGCTCCACCACCGTGGATGCCGTCGACCAAACCTTCCGCGCCTTGGGCGTGCAGCAGGTCGAAGAACTGATGCCGCTCACCGGCGGCGCTCCAATGCGTCAAAATGTGCGTTCATTCTCCGGCAGCACCGTGCCATCCGCCCCGATGGCCTTGGCCTACCGCGTCACCCTCAGTCCCGAGACCAACGTATTCGACGCCATCAACCAATTGCAAGCCCTCGAACAAGTGGAGTATGCCGAGCCTAACTATATGGTTTACACCTTGGAAGACGGCTCCCCCGACGACCCCTATTATACCAACCAATATGGCATCCAAGACATCAACTTATACGATCTCTGGGGTATGCCCGTCATCTCAAAGGAAGGTCCAGTGATTGCCATCCTCGACACCGGTGTCGACGTCACTCACCCCGACCTCATCGACAATATCTGGACCAACACCTCCGAAAACGATGGCGCCATCAAGTTTGATGACGACGGCAACGGCTTCGTCGACGACGTGCACGGTTGGGACTTCGTCAACCAAACCGGCGACATCTTCGACTACAACGGCCACGGCACACACTGCGCCGGTATCGCCGCCGCCACCGGCTACAACGGCAAAGGCATCATCGGCGCCAACCCCTACGCTCGCATCATGCCCGTTACCGTGATGCAAAGCAACGGCACCGGCGACATCGCCACCATCATCAAAGGCATCGACTACGCTGCCGCCAACGGTGCCGCCATCATCAGCATGAGCCTTGGCACTTACTCCACCTCAATCGCCTTTGAGCAAGCCCTCGGTCGCGCTTACCAAAAGTGCGTATTAGTGGCCGCTGCAGGCAACGATGGCTTGTGCCTCAATCATAAGCATCCGGAAAAGGGTCAAATGGCCCCGGCGCCTCAGTTCCCGGCTGCTTATACCTTCGTGCTCGGTGTGCAAGCCTCGAAACCCGAAGGCGGATTGGCCGGCTTCAGCAACTATGACGACGATGGTCCCGTATTCTCCTCATACACAGAACAATACAACTACGAACTGACCGTACCGGGCGCGAACATCGTCAGCACCTTCCCCAACGGCCAATACAAGTATCTCAATGGTACTTCAATGGCCACTCCTTTGGCAGCCGGCGCCATCTCGCGCTTGCTCCAAGCCAAAGAATATCCCAATAAAGAAATCCTTTTTGGCGACTTAATCAACTGCCTCACCTCCAAAGGCAACACCGACTTCTACGCCGCCTACCAAATCACCGATGAGCAACGCACTCCCGAGTTGCAAGTCACCACATTCGCCATCGAAGACCCCGAAGGCGACAATGATGGCCGTCCCGATGCCGGCGAACTCGTCAATATCTATCCTACAATCCGCAACGCTTGGGGTACCGCCAAAAATATCCGCATCAAACTCGAGTGTGCCGAGCCTGTCAATAATGTGTACACCCCTGTAGTTGAAGAAGTGGACTTCGGCTGGGAACTTTCAGCCTACGGTAGCGCTCGCTCAGCCAACCCGCTGCAAATCCGCCTCAAAGATGACGTAGTCGACGGCCGCATCATCATGCTCAAATTGATTGTCACCGGCGACAATGCCGCCACAGTGGAACTGCCCATCCAAATCACCGCCGAAAATGGCGTAGAACTTTCCGGTGTCATCGCCGAGGATATGACCCTCTATCCCAATGTTCACTACATCGTAACCACCAACCTCGCCGTGCCCGAAGGCGTCACCCTCACCATCCTCCCCGGCACTGTCCTCAAATTCCGCGATGATACCGGCCTCAACGTGCAAGGCAACATCATCGCTAACGGCGAACCCGGCAACATGATTACATTCATGCCTGCCGACGGAGCTTTGGGCCAAATGAATGGTTTTATTCTTGGCCATTATGCTTATCCAACAAACAAACTGGGCTTCATTTCATACGCGACATTTACAAATCTAAGAAGTGACTGGATGATTCGGTATGCTAACCTGAGTAATTGTATATTAAAGGATAGCAACACATTTAATTGTCTAGACAATTCTAATGTTGATAAATGTGCAATATATCAAAATGATATAATTCGAATGCTTGATTCATATTTGTTCAATACGAATTATTGCGAGAATCGACATAATAATGGATATCACACCTGCTTCGATACATTTGAAAATACGAATTCATTTAATAACGATTGGAAAAATTATGGTCTGTTCTCAGTGGATTACTATACGGAATCAGTTAGTGTTTTCACTCCGGAGAAGCCCAACTACCTTGGCTCGGCTCGCGAGGACATCGTGAAGCCGTTGGTATTGGATATTCGCACCGGCTTCGGCTTTGGCCAATACGACCTCTTGAATATGCGGACGAGGCCGGTGGCTCAGGCTCACGGCATCGTGTGGAAGGTGGTGGTTAATGGCTATGATGCTCAGGATGAGTACGAAAGCCTGCCGCCGTTAGGCGTGGGTCGCCACGAGTTCAAGGTCTACTTCAACCGTCCGATGAATCACGACAAAGCGCCGGTGATTGCCATGGGTCTGCGTGAACCGTATACCCAAACCGCCATCGCCGAGGACGGAGCGTGGAGCTCGGAAGTGTTCGATGGCGAAACCGTCGACATCTACACCGCCTACCTCACTCTCCGCGGCAAGGATAACATCGACGGCGTCAACACCATCTACGTGGCTCAAGCCGAAGATGACGAGTTCTTCGAAATCCCTGTTGAGAAGCGCCGCTTCCATGTCAACGTGCAGAGCGCCGGTTCGCTCAGCGCCGGCTTCATGGCCGAAGCGGGCGTGGGCAAGGTGTCGCTCTCGTGGGACAACACCGAAGAGAACTTCGACGACATGCTCGGCTACAACCTCTACCGCTACACCCTCGCCGAAGACGGTTCGCAATCCGAACCCGCCTGCATCAACCGCAGCCTCATCACTCCCGACGAAACCGAATTCGTCGACTACGACATCACCCCCGGCAACACCTACTGCTATTACTACAAGGTGCTGAGCACCTCGCTCACCGAGAACTCGCCCTCGAAGGTGGTGGCCGCCACTCCGCGCGCCGCTTCCAAAGGCGATGCCAACGGCTCCGGCGATGTTGACGTCAACGACGTGGTGTCCATTGTCAATTACATGGTGGGTGTGGACCAACGGCCTTTCATCCTTGATGCCGCCGACGTCAACTCCGACACCGCCATCGACATCCTCGACGTGGTAAGCACCGTCAACATCATCCTCACTCCCGAACAGGCCGCCAAACCGGCTGCTACGGCGGAGAATGGCGTGGCCATCTACTATGTGGAAGACGGCGTGCTCTACGTCGACTCGCCCGTGGCTCTCTCCGGCGTTGACATCACCTTCGCCGCCACTCCGCGCGTGTCGTCCTTCACCCCGATGGCCGACATCGCCGCAATGGAAGTTACCGGCGGCTATGTGACCGACGGCCTCTACCGTGTGGTAGTCTTCTCCGCCGCCGGCAAGGCAATCCCCGCCGGTCGCACCGCTCTGCTGCGCATCGCCGATGCTGACATCGAAGCCATCACATTGGCCGACACTCGCGCCAATCGCGTGGACGCTCAAGCTGCCGACGAAAGCGGTGTTAGCGAAGCCGTGGCTGATGAAGTCCTCCGCCCCTGGCCGAATCCGTTCAAAGATTTCATCAACGTGCCTGTAACCGTGGCCGCCGACCAAGACGGCAAAGTGACCGTAACTCTGGTCAACCTCGCCGGCCAAATCGTGGCTATGCAGTCGCTCACACTGCAACCCGGTGACCACACCGTGACCCTCGCCACCGACGCGCTGCCGCAAGGTTTCTACCTGCTCAACGCCTCAGTGGACAACTATACCGTACTCACCGAAAAAGTAATCAAACGTTGATTCGCCTATGCTTTTCAGATTATTAATGCTCATTGTGGCGTATGGAGCCGCCTCGGCTCTATACGCCGGCAATGTGGTGAGTGTGACGGGCGGCAGCGGTGCCGTCGGTTCGCAAGTGACACTGAGTGTGGGCTTGCAGACCGACGGTAGCGATGCCGTGGCCGCCGAAATTCACATCCCGCTGCCGGACGAAGTGACCCCGGTGGGTGAGTGCGTGGTCAATACCTCGCGCCTGCCGTCGCACTTGGTGAAAGCCGAGGCGCGCTCCGGCGAGTATGTGATTGTGATTTTCGACTTAGCCGCCACGCCGTTCACCCCCGGCTCGGGCGAGGCTGTGCGCTTCTCCCTAAACCTCGGCGAGAACCCGGGCGTGTTTGACCTCACGCCCACGGTGAAACTCAGCAACGCCGCCGGCCAAGCCGTGGAAGCCACCGCCACCGGCGAATCGCTCACCGTTCTCGGTGCCCGCTTGGAAGTGGATGCCGTGACGCTCGACTTCGGCCGCGTCCCCATCCGCGGCACATACACCCGACAAGTGACCGTGCGCAACACCGGCACCACCGCGCTCCAATTCTCCCCGATTGCCACCGCCATGTCCGGCCTCAGCGCCGTGCCGGCCTTGGCCGAACTCCCGGCCGGCGAATCCACGAAGCTGGTGCTAACTTACTCGCCCACAGTGCGTTCAACAGGCGAAACCGACCGCCTCATTCTCGAATCCAACTCTGTGGGCCGCGCCCCGCGGTTGATTGTCACCGCCGAACCGTTCTCCGTCAACGAGCTTCACGTGGGCAGCGCCGAGGGCGTTAGCGACACGGAAGTGACTATCTCCTTGAGAATGAACAATATGGAACCGATTGTGGCTGCGCAAGCATCGTTCGTGCTGCCGCAAGGCCTGGAATATGTCGACGGCAGTGTAGCTGCCGCCGACCGAGCCTCGGCGCTGTCGGCCTTGGCCTCGGTCGACGAAACCCGCCGCCTCACGCTGTTCCTCTACAGCCTCGGCAACACCGCCGTCGATGGCGAAGATGGCGAACTGCTCACCTTCCGCCTTCTGCTCACCGGCCAAAGTAACACTCACACCCTCCGCCCGGAGAATGTGGTATTAGCCAACGCTGCCGGCGAGAACATGGTGTCGGCCGCCGAAAATGGGCGCGTCACCATTCGTGCTCCGTACATCTCCGGCTCGAGCTCGCTCTCGCTTGGTAATAAGCCTATTACCGGCACGCATACCTTCGCCTACACTGTTCGCAACTACGGCTCGGCACCGCTGCAAATCGAACGCGTGGTGTCGCCCGATGGCGTGGCCGTGTGCGACGCGCTCCTGCCCGCTACCGTGGCCCAAGGCGGCACATTCACCCTGCCCATCACCATCGCCGACCCGCAGTTGGGCGCCTTCACCTCCACCGTCAACATCTACTCCAACGCGCCCAACGCGCGCGTGAAGTCATTCACCGTATCCGGCTCGTTCTACAGCCCGAATGAGATAGTTTTCACCGGTGAATTTGTCGATGGCGACTTTGTGATGGGCGCTTACCTGCTGAACGAAGCACCGATTACCGCCGTGCAGATGGATGTGGTGGTGCCCGAAGGCGTGACCACCGCCGCCGCCAACCTCCGGATGGCCGACCGAGCCGGCTCGCACACCGGCACCGTGGCCGCTGTGGGGGAGAACCGCTACCGCGTGATTGTGTTCTCGCTGTCGAACGTTGCCTTCAGCGGCAACAGTGGCGAAATCTTCACCATCCGCTTCACTCCGGGCGAGGCCGACCCGCGCACCATCAGCGTGGAGAACATCAAACTCAGCGGCAACGACGGCGTGGACTACACTACCCCCGACAGCCAAAGTAAGCAAGTGCGCGGCATCCAACTGGAAGACCCCATTGTGGTCAACCTCGGAAGCCAAACCACCATCACCCCATCCACCTTCGGTTTCTCCGGCGAAACTCTTGACTATCAGTGGTCTGTAGAAGATACCGCCATCGCCACCGTGGCCGATGGCACCGTTGAAGGCCTCGCCTTTGGCCAAACCACCCTCCGAGTGCAAGCCACCGATCCCCAAGGCGTGACCTATATTGCCACCTGCCCCTTGACCGTCAAAGAAGACTCCGGCATCGCCGACCCCGCCGCTGACTCCGCACCGGTTGAATACTACAACCTGCAGGGCGTGCGCATCGACCGTCCCGAAGCCCCCGGCATCTACCTCCGCCGCCAAGGCTCCGCCACCACCAAAGTGCGCCTCCCCGCTGAATAAAACCAACCCAACCCACAAACCGAACAGGATGCCCTCTCCAAGAGGACATCCTGTTCTATTTCCATCCCCCGCGCGCGGGCGGAGCCTTTTTGCATATGCTCCGAGCTCTTGCTCGGGCGGTGGTGGGGTGGAGAGCCGGTAGGGCAAAAAATCACAACAGGATGTCTTCATCGCGAGGACATCCTGTTGTGGTATTGTCATAAAAACAATCACATAACTAACATAAAACACTTTGATTGTTAAGACAACCGGCGGAGTCCCGCTCTGAGTTGCTTTGATAAACAATCTTATACTAACCCTAAAACTGAAATTATTATTCAACTGTTACACTGCAAAGTTACGACATTTTTTGCGCCCTCACATAGTGTATTGAAATCGAATATAAATAAATATTAGCCCTATAAATATGTAATATATTGATTTACAGTTGGTTAAAAATTCGGGAATTATGGCAAAATATAAGAGTTTGTAAGGTCGAAAAGGGGTGAAATCAAAGTGAGAGAATTAGTATTCGGCTTGGATTTTCATCACATCTTCTTCGAAAGTGTCGCGATTGATGGCTCGAGCCTTGGTGCGATTGCGGTAGGCGTAGATGGTGTTGAGCGAGTAGTTGAGCACCTGTGCGATGCGTGAACTTTCCTCGATGCCCAAGCGCATGAATGCTAAGATACGGAGGTCGGTGTTGAGGCGTTCGCCGTCCTTGAGGTCGATTTGCTTGTCGGGAAGGAGCAGGGCGTTGACCTGTGCCACGAAGGTGGGGTAGATGTGGAGGAAGGCGTTGTCGAACACCTCGTAGAAGTCGCGGCTCTGTTCTTCGACGAATTTGCCCGACTTGGTGAGGCGGTACAGCTCGTCGACATTGCCGGAGGCTATCTTGCGGTTGGCGATCTTACAGAATTGGTTCAGCTTATCCATATAAATGGAGCAGAGCGAGAGGAAGTG
>CAMGBT010000002.1 GCA_946011725.1 uncultured Bacteroidales bacterium
AATTCGAAGGCCTCGCAGCAAGCGGTGGCTACGGCAATGGCGGCAACATCAACGTTCGCAAAGTTGGTGAAAACGTATTCGAAATCTACGTATTCCAACAGAACAAAGCCGACAACACCGTAATCATGGCTTACTACACCCTCAATATGAAGGAAGTAGTTCCTCCCACTCCCGCTGAACCCGGTCAAATCTACCTCGTTGGTGCTCCCACCGGTTGGGCTGAACCCTCCGAAGCCAACGCTGCCACCTACGCTGACTGGAAACTCACCGAAACCGGCGCCGAAACCGGCATCTTCACCGGCTCGTTCGAAATTCCCGCCAACAAAGCTATGTTCCGCTTCTACTCCGCACTCACCGGCTGGGATGCAGGTGCATCGCTCGGTGTAGCCGAAATCGGCGACGTTGACGTAGCATTCGACGAAAACAACACCTACACCGGCACTATCGTGGCCGGCGCCGGCAACCTCAACTTCACCGGTTGGATGGGCGGCACAATGGACATCACCGTTGACCTCAACACCAACACCGTTAAGATCACCGCTACCCCCGCATTCACCGCTCCCGAACTCTACGTTCGCGGCGACTTCAACAGCTGGGAAGCTACCGAAGCAACCCTGATGAGCAAGACCGCTATGGGCGGCGACATCTACATATACTCAATCGTTCTGCCCACCCTCGCCGGCGAATTCAAACTCGCTACCGCTGACTGGACCACCTCCTTCGGTGCTGACATCGACATCAAAGACAACGGCTGGGAACAAGAAGTTTGGGAAAATGGCAAGAACATGAAGTTCAACGTTGAAGATGCACAAAACATCCGCATCACCTTCGTCCTCACTCCCGACTACACTCAACCCTCGTACATCACCCTGACTTGGTCGTCGGCTACTGCTGACCTCGAAGCTGACCAAAGCGCTGCTCGCTACTTCAACCTCCAAGGTATCGAAGTACCGGCCGAACAACTCACCACCGGCGTATACCTCAAGCTCCAAGGCACCACCGCCACCAAAGTTACCGTGAAGTAACCCTTCCCTAACATACCTCCCAAAAATCCCCGCCCCACCGGCGGGGATTTTTTTGCCCCATCCTGCCAGAGACGAGCAGGAGCTCGAAGCAAATGCAAAAGACTCCGCCCACGCGCGGGTCGGTAGCTGTGAGTCCTGTGGCGAGGCGGAAGCCGAGCTGCGGTGTGGGGCAGCTCTTGCACAGTTGCCGAAAAATTTGTAACTTTGCGGTATGATGACAAATTGTGCTTTCAGAATCGGTAACGGATTCGATGTGCATCGGCTGGTGGAAGGCCGCCGCTGCATTATTTGCGGGGTGGATATTCCTGCGGAACGCGGCTTGTTGGGTCACTCTGATGCTGACGTGGCACTGCATGCGCTCACTGACGCGTTGCTTGGGGCGGTGGCTCTCGGCGATATCGGTCGTCACTTTCCCGATACTGACCCGAAGTGGGCAGGCGCCGACTCGCGGCGCCTGCTCCGCGCGGTGGTGGATATGCTCCGCCAACGCGGTTATGTGGCTGTAAATGTGGATATTACCATCATGACGCAAGCGCCCAAGATGGCGCCGCACATTGAGGCGATGCGCGCCAACGTGGCGGCTGACTTGGGCATCGATATCGACTGCGTGTCGGTGAAAGCCACCACCACAGAACGCCTTGGATTCACCGGTCGCGGCGAGGGCATCGCAGCCCAAGCAGTGGCCCTAATCGCAAAGACCGACGCATGAAAACCCTGTATATCACCGACTTAGACGGCACATTGCTGCACGACAACGCCCAAGTGAGCGAGTTCACCGCGCGCACGCTCACGGCGCTGACCCGTCGCGGCGCGTTGATCTCCGTGGCCACCGCTCGCACCCCCGCCACCGTGAGCCAAATCATGGCCGAGGTGCACACCACCGTGCCCATGGTGGTGATGACCGGCGCGGCCATGTGGAGTCCGCTGTCGCACACCTTCAGCGACCTGCAACTGATTGAGCGTGACCGCGTTGACGCACTGCAACGCGTGTTTGCCACCTCGGCCGTCACGCCTTTCTGCTACACGCTGGCCGCCGACAGCACCCACTTGGAAGTGTACCACGCTGCCGTCGAGCTCACGCCTGCGGAACAGTACTTCGTGGACTTGCGCAAGAAGCTGAGCCTCAAGCACTTCGACTTACACAGCGACACCCCCGACGCCGCCCTCAATCGCGTGGCACTGTTCTTCGCCATCGGCTCCGAGGCCGACATCGTGGCCGCCGCCGAGGCCGCCAAAGCCGCCACCGACTGCTACGTATCCTACTACAAAGACATCTACTTCCCCGACACTTGGCTGTTGGAAATCTTCGGCCACGGCGTGTCGAAAGCCCACGGTGTGGAGCGCCTGCGCCAACTCACCGGCGCCGAGCGTGTGGTGGTGTTCGGCGACAACCTCAACGACATCGCCATGATGCAGTGCGCCGACGTGGCCGTGGCGGTGGAGAACGCCCTGCCGCAAACCAAGGCTGTGGCAAATGTAATCATCGGCGCGAACAATTCCGACGCCGTGGCACGTTATATCTTAGAAGACTTCGACAAAAATCAATAAAAAATGGCCGGCAAAACACTTTTTCTGCTCGACGCTTACGCGCTGATTTACCGCGCATACTACGGTATGATGCGTTCCCCTCGCATCACCTCCAAGGGGGTGAACACCTCCGCCTTCTCCGGCTTCAGCAACACCTTGGATGAGGTGTTGAAAACACAGCATCCCGACTACATCGCCGTGTGCTTCGACCCGCCCCATGGCCGCACCTTCCGCCACGAGGCTTACGAGCAATACAAGGCGCAGCGCGAGAAGCAGCCGGAGGACATCACCACGGCCATCCCTTACATCAAGCGCCTGCTCGAGGCCTACCGCATCCCCATGGTGGAGGTGGCCGGCTTCGAGGCCGACGACGTGATCGGCACGCTTGCCAAACGCGCTGAAGCAGAGGGCTTTACCACCTACATGATGACCCTCGACAAGGACTACGGCCAGCTGGTGAGCGACAACGTGCTGATGTTCCGCCCCGCCCTCGCCGGCCAGGGCTTCGAGATTCGCGACGTGAAAGCCGTGTGCGAGCGCTACGGCATCGAGCGTCCCGAGCAAGTGATTGATTTACTGGCACTTGAAGGCGACGCATCGGACAACATCCCCGGGTGCCCGGGCATCGGCGAGAAGACCGCCGCCAAACTCATAGGCGAATGGGGTTCGGTGGAAAACCTCATCGACAACGTCGACAAGCTCAAAGGCGCCACCCAACGCAAAATCGCCGAGAATGTGGAGAAGATCCGCTTCTCAAAGTTCTTGGTGACCATCCGCACCGACGTGCCGGTGGAGGTGTCGTTAGAAGACTTCAAACGCTGCGAGCCTGATAATCAAGCACTTGTGGCACTATATACTGAACTGGAATTCCGCACCAAGTTGGCCGCCATGAGCGCGCAAGCCCCCGAAGCCAAAGCGGAAGCGGCGCCGGCGCAACTGTCGCTGTTCGACGAGAACAACGAACCGACAGCCAGCACCGACACCACCCTCGCCGACCTGAACGCAACCATCACCTCGGTCAATTCCGAGGAAGAAATCCGCAACTTCGCCGCCGGCATCGGCGAGCGGGTGGGCATCGCCATCTACGCTCCCGAGGAGGAAGCCATGCGCACGCCGCTACTGAGCGTGGCCTTAGCCACTGACAATGAGGCGATTGTGGTGGATATCCCCGACTTCGCCATGGCTGCCGCCCCCATTTTCGATGCCCTGCGCGAAATTCTGCTCGATTCGACCATCACCCCTATCTGCCACGATTTCAAGCGGTTAATGGTGGTGCTGCGCCGCTTCGGCATAGACCTGAGCGCGCGCTCCGACTACCGCGACACCTCCGTGGCGCATTACCTGCTCTCGCCCGAGAGCAAGCACGATTTGTCGGCCGTGGCCTTGTCGGAACTGCGCCACCGCACCGTTGACTACGACGTGCCCGAGCGCGAACGCCGCCGCGCCGTGCCCTCGCCCGACTGCTTGGCCGAGCGCGCCCTGCTCACCCTCCGCCTCGATTCGCACTTGATGCAGCGCCTGGCCGACGACGACCTCGCCGACCTATATAATAATGTGGAGTTGCCGTTCTTGGCCGTGCTCGCCGCCATGGAATGGGAAGGCGTGCGCATCGACACCGCCGCCCTGCGCTCCATCTCCGAGAAGCTCACCGCCCGGCTCACCGAGCTGGAGAAGCAGGCGTTTGAGTTGGCCGGTGGCCCGTTCAACCTCAACTCGCCGGCGCAAGTGGGCGAAGTGCTCTTCGGTCGGCTGCAAATCGACCCCAAGGCGCGCAAAAACCGCTCCGGCTCATGGCAAACCGGCGAAGACGTGCTCGAAAAGTATGCCGCCACGCAGCCCATTGTGCGCTTAATCCTGGAAATCAGAGGCTTACGCAAACTGTTGGCCACCTACGTCAACGCGCTGCCCAAGCTCATCAACCCCGCCACCGGACGCATCCACACCACCTTCAACCAAACCACCACCGCCACCGGTCGCATTTCCTCCGCCAACCCCAACTTGCAAAACATCCCCGTGCGCACCGATGACGGTCGCGAAATCCGCCGCGCGTTCATCGCCGACCCCGGGTGCGTGGGGAGGGCTGCCGACTACTCGCAACTCGAGCTTCGCCTGTTGGCCGAGCGCAGCGCCGACCCCACCTTGGTGGAGGCCTTCGCCCACGGCGAGGACATCCACCGCTCCACCGCCGCCAAAATCTTCCACGAGGACATCGCCAACGTCACCGCCGACCAGCGTCGCATAGCCAAAACCGCCAACTTTGGCATCATCTACGGCATCTCGGCCTTCGGCCTGGCCGAGCGCCTCGGCATCCCCCGCGCCGAAGCCCGCTCGCTCATCGACAACTATATGACCACCTACTCCGGCGTGCAGCAATACATTCATAATCAGGAAGAAAGCGCCCGTCAAAAGGGCTATGTGCAGACGCTCTTCGGCCGCAAACGCTTCTTGCCTGATATCAACTCGCGCAACGCCACCGTGCGCAGCTTTGCCGAGCGCAACGCCGTCAACGCGCCGTTGCAAGGCTCCGCCGCCGACATCATCAAGATAGCCATGGTGAACATCTACCGCGAGATGCGTGCCCGCCGCTTGCGCTCGCGCATGCTCATCCAAGTGCACGACGAGTTGGTATTCAACGTCTACCCCGAGGAATTGGATCAACTCACCGAACTGGTGCGCACCAACATGGTGAACGCCTACCACGGCCGTGTGCCGCTGGAGGTGAGCATCGACACCGCTCCCAACTGGCTCGAAGCGCATTAAACCTTTACACGACTTTGCCGTCTAATCTTAAAACAACTAATTATGGAAGAGAATCTTACCCAAACTCCGCCAACGGAAGCGCCGGAACAAGCCGAACGCCCGGCACGCTTGGTCGTGGTGCTGACCGCCTTGGCGGCCACCATTGCGGCATGGGTGTGCACTGCCTTCAACGCGCGCATAGCCGTGGTGGTGAGCCTCGTGGCCGTCATCCTGTCGATAATCGGCCTGCGAAGCGGTCGCCGCGGGTTGCGCATCTTATCCACGACCACGCTGATAGCTTCCGCCACCTTACTGTTGGTGGTAGCGGCATTCATTGTGGCCGTAATGCTCACGATTTAGCCCCTCGAGCAAGAGCTCGAAGCAGTTCCAAAAAATTTTTGCTTAGTCCTCGAGCAGGTCGGGGCGCAGACGGCGCGTGCGCTCCACGGCTTGCTCGTGCTTCCATTGTGCTATCTTGGCCTCGTGGCCAGAGAGGAGGATGTCGGGCACGCGCCAACCGTTGTAGTCGGCCGGACGGGTGTAAATCGGCGGCTCCAGCAGGTTGTCTTGGAAAGAGTCGGTGAGGGCGCTTTGCTCGTCGCCGATGGCGCCGGGAATCAGGCGCACGATGGCGTCGGCGATGATGGCCGCCGGCATCTCGCCGCCGGTGAGCACGTAGTCGCCCACCGAAATTTCGCGCGTGATCAAGTGCTCGCGGATGCGGTAGTCAATGCCCTTGTAGTGGCCGCAGAGGATGATAATGTTCTCAAGCATCGACAGTTGGTTGGCCATGCGCTGGTTGAACACCTCGCCGTCGGGGGCGGTGAAAATCACCTCGTCGTAATTGCGCTCGGCTTTTAGCGCCGCAATGCAGCGGTCGACCGGCTCCACTTGCATCACCATGCCGGCGTCGCCGCCAAAGGGGTAGTCGTCCACTTTGCGATGGCGGTTGGTGGTGTAGTCGCGCAGATTGTGCACAACCAATTGCGCCAAGCCCTTGTCTTGGGCGCGTTTGAGTATGGAGCAGCCTAACGGCGATTCGAGCATTTCGGGCAAAACGGTGATAATATCGATGCGCATAGTAGGTGATTTTTGAAAAACACTGCAAAGTTACGCAAAACCGCCGACATAGCCAAGTTTTTCGCCATTCTCGGCAAGATTTCGGCAAGATTTCAACTAAGAAACGAGTTAATGCTTTAAGGAACCGCGCCGCGGTTCATGGGCGGGAAGGCGGTTGAGCGGAGATTCGCGGCAAGGTTTTTGGGAAAATGTGCGGCTGTTTGACAAATTTTTTGTACCTTTGCACAATTTCTTGAGAAAATGACTGACAGCACTCCAACACTCTACCTGTTTCCGGTGCCGATGGGCGATAGTCCCGTCGAGCACGTGTTGCCTGCGCGCAACCTTGCGCTGTTAGGCACGCTGCGACATTTTGTGGTGGAGAATGTGCGCTCGGCGCGGCGCTTTTTGCGCGCAGCGTGTCCGCAGTTGGTCATCGACGAGCTGGAGTTCACCGAGCTGAGCGAGCACACGCCGGCCTCGGAGGTAGAGGCCATGTTGGAGCCCATGCGCCAAGGCCATAGCATCGGAGTGGTGAGCGAAGCGGGCTGTCCGGCGGTGGCCGACCCCGGCAGCGATTTGGTGGCTGCCGCCCAGCGCCACGGCTTCCGTGTGGAGCCGTTAGTGGGGCCGTCGAGCATCATCCTGGCTCTGATGGGCTCGGGCTTCAACGGCCAGAACTTTGCCTTCCGCGGCTACCTCCCCATCGAGCAGAAGCAGCGCACCGCCGCCATCCGCCGCATGGAGCAGGAGGCCGGCCGCAATCGCCAAACGCAGATCTTCATCGAGACGCCTTACCGCAATAACCGCCTCATAGCCGAGTTGGCCGCCACATTGGCCCCCGACACGCTGCTCTGCGTGGCCTCCGACATCACCTGCTCGCGCCAAAGTATCATCACCCTCCCCGCGGCCAAATGGCGCTCGCGGCAGTATGACTACGCCAAGATTCCCACAATCTTCCTAATTTACCGCAACTAACTATGGCACAGCGACATAACCGACGATCAATTCGCCCCATTGAGGACCTGCCGAGCCTCTTCGACACCCCTGCCGAGGAGCCGCAGCGCGATATTGAGGCCGCCTCTGCCGACGACTCCGGCGAGTTGGCCGAATTCGTTGTGCCTCAGCAGTTTACCCAGCGCAAGCCCCAACTGCGGTTCATCTCCTTCGGCTCCGGCTCCAGCGGCAATTGCTCCTACGTGGGCACCGACACCTGCGGCCTGCTTATCGATGCCGGTGTGGATAACAACTTCGTAACCAAGGAGTTGGCTCGCAACGGCATCGACATCGCCACCATCCGCGGCATCCTCCTGACCCACGACCACGGCGACCACGTGCGGTATAGTTACGCCATCCTCCGCCGCAACCCCGGCATGAAGCTCTACTCCACCATCAAATGCCTCGACGGAATCCTGCGCCGCCACAACATCTCCCGCCGCATCAAGGATTACCACGTGCCCATCTTCAAAGAACACGAATACCGCTTCGACGACATCCTCGTCACGCCCTTCGAGACCTCACACGATGGCACCGACAACTGCGGCTTCTTCTTCTCATTCAACGACACCCGCTTCGCAATCGCCACCGACACCGGCATCATCACCGAGCGTGCCGACTTCTACTGCCGCCAGGCCAACGCCCTGATGATTGAAGCCAACTACGACGACGAAATGCTCGCCACCGGCCGCTATACCGAGCACCTCAAAGCGCGCATCCGCTCCAACACCGGCCACCTCGAAAACCACACCACTGCCAACTATCTCACCCAAATATTCTCGCCCCAACTCAAGCAAATCTTCCTGTGTCACCTGAGCGAGGACAACAACACCCCGGAGACCGCCGAAGTGACCGTGGGCAACGCCCTGCGCACCATCAACGTGCGCCCCGCCACCTCCTGCGCCTCCATCCCGCCCGGCACCGTCTACATCAAAGCCCTGCCACGCTTCCGTTCCTCCGACCTGTACATACTGTAACCCAAACGTCACCACATTGGCGCGGAGCAACTACGTGGTGTTATTTTATTAATGTGATGCCAACCGATTGCCGGATAGTTCTGCAGGCGGCGAGGCTCGATTTTTTGCGGCAAGTGCATTTTTTTTGGCTCAAGGAGGATAATTTTCAGCAAAAATCGCTATATTTGCAAAAAAATTACCGTCAGTGCCATGGACGCAATATCAGCCACCATTATCACTCGCAACGAGGAGCAGAACCTCGAGCGATGCCTCAACGCCCTCCAAGGCGTTGTAGATGAGATTGTTGTCGTTGATTCGTACAGCAACGACAACACTATCGAAATATGCCGCCGTTATGGGTGCAAAATCACGCAACGCGAATTTTCGGGCTTCGGCTCGCAGCGCCAGTATGCCGCAAGGTTGACCTCCAACAATTACGTCCTTTCGATCGATGCCGACGAGGTCATCAGCGAGGATTTGCGCGCGTTTTTGATAGAGCGGAAGGCCAAAGGCTTCGACCATCGAGTGTATTCGGTGATGATTCAAAACTATTTCTGCGGCAAGCCGGTGCGCCACAGCGGCTATGAGCCGGTGGCCCAGGTGCGGCTGTTCAACAAGCGCTACGCCAACTGGGATTTGCGCGACGTGGCCGACCAACTCACCTTCTCCGACAGTGTGACCCCGGCGCGCCTTCCGGGCACCATCCACCACTACCGCTGCGCCTCCCTGCAGGAGTTTTACCTCAAAGAAAATCGCCTTGCCTCGTTGAAAGCCAAGGTGTTAGCCGCAGCCAATACCTCCATCGGCCCGCTGACGCCCTACTGGCACGCGGTCAAAGAGTTCGTCCGTTGTCATGTGATTTTGGCAGCGTGGCTTGATGGCCGCAACGGCATTATGATTGCCCGCCGCCGCGCCCGCACACAGTACGAGGCCTACCGCATGGCGCGCCATATCATTAACGAGAAGTATCAACAATGAATATAGTCCACCTGCTATCGTCAAAAGTGTGGAGCGGCACCGAACGCTTTGCCCACGATTTGGCGGCCACGCAGCGCCGCCGCGGACACCATGTGGAGGTGTTCACTCGTGGTATTGAGGCGGTGTCCGCGCCCTTCGCCAAGGACGATTTGTGGGCGGGGCGGCTCCGCTTGGGCGGCTGGTGGGACGTGGTTTCGCGTGTGAGCCTGGCCAATCGGCTCAACCACCTGAGCGGCCGCACCGTGGTGCAGGTGTACAACCTCAACGACGCGGCGGTGGCCACCGCCGCCCGCCGCCTCAGCCGCAATGCCGAGCAGGTGCGCGTGGTGCTCAGTTACCGTTCGCCGCAGCCCGTGGCACCCGCATCGGAGCCGCTGATGCAGATGCTCGATGCCGTGGTGGTGGAATCCGCCGAACCGTTCGCCGCCGCTTCGTGGGCGGCAAAGTGCCACGCGGTGCCCCTGTCGGTGATAGCGCCCGCGCGGCAAGTTTCCCCCATCGAACCGGAAGTGCCCACCATCATCTTCGCCCGCCCGATCCTACCCAACAAGGGTTTGGACCTGCTAATCAAGGCGTTAGGCGAGTTGACCGACCTTGACTGGCGGTTGACCGTGTGCGGCGTGGGCTCCGGCCGCGATGCCATGCCCGCCATCCGCATGGCCCGCGGACTCAATATCAACGACCGCATCCAATGGCTTGGACATGTGGAGGATGTGTACCCCGAAATGCAGAAATGCCAAATCGCGGTGGCCGCCGACAGCCGGCCCTGCGGAGCGCGCATGGCCGTGTTGGAAGCCCTCTCGCAGGGGGTGGCCGTGGTGGCATCGGACGCCGCCACCGAGCAGTTGCAAGCCGACCGGCAGGTGCTCACCTTCCCCGCCGGAGATGTCAAAGCACTCGCCGACGCCCTGCGTAAGCTCATCACTGACAGTAACTTACGGCAGAATATCGCCGACAGCGGATACCGACAATTCATAACCGAGCGCGACTATGCCAAGATGGTCGACGCATTTGAAGCTATTTACCATGAGTGTTAAAATCCATACCCAAATCGAGGCGCTCCGACCATTGCTGCGCCGCTTGGCCGCCAACGACGTCCCCGCCGAGGCCGAAATGATATATTCCGGCCGCAACCGCGTGTACAAATATTTTAGCCCTGAAATAGGTAAAGAGGTGAATATCAAATGCTTCCACGTGCCGCATATCATCAACCAGATTGTGTACGGCACCTTCCGCGACAGCAAAGCGCGCCGCGCCTATTTCCATGCGCTACGCCTGCGCCGCGCCGGCTTTCACACCCCCGAACCGTTAGGCTTCGTGGAAGTGAGTGCCGGGCCGCTCTTCCGCCGCGCTTACTTCGTGAGCGAGCAGTTGCAGGGCTACACCGACGTGCGCGAAATCCACTCCAAAGGCATCTGCCACGACGTGCTCAATGCCGTGGCCCAAGTCATGGCCGAGTTGCACCGTAAAGAGGTGTGGATGAAGGACTTCTCGCAAGGTAACGTGCTCTACCGCCGCGAATCCGACGGCTCGTTCGACATCCAAATCGTCGACATCAACCGCATGCGCTTCGACGAAAACCGCAGCCACCTGCTGATGCGCAATTTCTCCACCATCACCGACCACCCCGACGACCTGGAATACCTGGCCGAGTCCTACGCCAAAGCCATGGACATGCCCAAAGCGCTGGTGCTACCGCGCGCCCGCGCCGCCTTCCGCTCGCGCCACTAACCCGCCGTGCCGAGCAAGAGCTCGGCGCATGTGCAAAAAGGCTCCGCACGCACCGCGCGTCGCATGCTGTGCCGGCGGCTGTGGGTTCTGAGGTGAGGCGGAAGCCGAACTGCGGCGCGGGCGGCGGACGGTTAGCCGAAGAGGCCGAAGTCGTGGCCGGGGAGGGTGGCGCCGAGGTGGTCGTAGGCCAGGGGGGTCACTTCGCGGCCGCGGGGGGTGCGTTTGAGGAAGCCTTCTTTGATGAGGTAGGGTTCGTAGACTTCTTCCACGGTGCCGGGGTCTTCGCCCAGGGCGGTGGCGATGGTGCTGAGGCCGACTGGGCCGCCGTGGAATTTGCGTATGATGGTGTTTAACAGCTTGTTATCTACTTCGTCGAGGCCGTATTTGTCGATGTTAAGGGCTTCGAGGGCGTAGCGGGCGATTTCGATGTCGATGTGGCCGTTGCCTTTGACTTGGGCGAAGTCGCGCACGCGGCGCAGCAAGGCGTTGGCTATACGGGGCGTGCCGCGCGAGCGCATGGCGATTTCGCCGGCGGCTTCGGTGGAGCATTTTACTCCGAGCAGGGCGGCGCTGCGGAGGACGATGCGGCGCAGCACCTCGTGGTCGTAGTATTCCAAGTGGGCGTTGATGCCGAAGCGGGCGCGCAGTGGGGCGGTGAGCAGGCCGCTGCGGGTGGTGGCGCCCACCAAGGTGAACGGGTTGAGGTTCAGTTGCACTGACCGTGCCCCCGGGCCCTTATCTATCATAATATCAATGCGATAGTCCTCCATGGCCGAGTAGAGGTACTCCTCGACCACGCGGCTGAGGCGGTGGATTTCGTCGATAAACAGCACATCGTTTTCCTCCAGCGAGGTGAGGATGCCGGCCAGATCGCCGGGTTTGTCGAGCACCGGGCCGGAGGTGACTTTGAAGCCGACACCGAGTTCGTTGGCCACGATTCCGGCCAGGGTGGTTTTGCCCAATCCCGGGGGGCCGTAGAGCAGGATGTGGTCCAAGGCTTCGTGGCGCATGCGTGCGGCTGCCACGAATATGCGCAGGTTTTCCACAATCTTTTCTTGCCCGCTGAATGATTCAAACGAGCCGGGGCGGAGTGCTTTTTCCACGTCGCCGTCGGGGTTGAGGCGGGATTGCCGGATGTCGAAGTCTTCTGCCATAATTATTTGATGCTCAAGAGTTTATTGATGATAGTTTGGGGCGGAATTTTGCTTAGGCAGCGGTAGTCGGCCAGCGCGCAGGGCTTGTTGCCGTAGACGGAGCAGGGCCGGCAGGGCAGGTCGTTGAGTTGCACCATGTCGGCCGGATTTTGCCCCCAGGGGGCGAAGCCGCAGCAGGGGTGCGTGGCGCCCCAGATGCTTACCACGCGGGTGCCCATGAGTGCGGCCAGGTGCATGTTGGCCGAGTCCATGCTGAGCATGGCGTCGAGGTGGGCCATCAGCTCCATTTCTGCAGCAAAGCCGCGGCACTCGCCGGCAAGGGAATGCACCGTGGGGCCGTATTTCTCGGCCCACCCGCGGCAGATTTCTTGCTCGCGGCCTTTGCCGCCGAAGAGCCAGATGTGGACGCCGCGCTCGGTGAGGCCGGCCACCACTTGCTCCATCAGCTCCGTGGGGTAGATCTTGCCTTGGTGTGCGGCGAAGGGAGCGATGCCGATGTTGATGCCGGCGGGGAGGTCGGATAAGTGGCTGTGAGGCAAGCCTTTAAATTGCTCGGGGCAAGGAATTCCGGCTTCAACGAAGGTGGCGCGATAGCGTTGCTGCTGGGAGGGCAGGGTCACGCGCACGCCGTCATGGCCGCCGCGGCGCACCGCTTGTTTTTTGGCGTAGCGCCCCTTGTCGATGCGCACGGCCATGATGCCGCGCAGGCGGGCGAAGATGCGCAGCAACCGGGTGCGGATTACGTCGTGGAGGTCGACAAGGGTGTCGAAACGGCCATAGCGCCGCTGCACGTCGCGCAGCAGGCGCCACATACCCCACAATCCTTTATATTGCAGTAAATCAACGGCTTCCACCTGCAGGTTGGCCGGGCGGGACTTGAAAATGCCGTCCAAGCCGCGGCGCGTGAGCATCACGAACTCCGTGTCGGGGTTGGCGGCGCATGTGTCGTAGAGCGATGGGATGGTCATGGCCACGTCGCCGATGGCGGAGAAGCGCGTGACCAATACCCGTCCGACCTTGCCGGTGTCGTTATTTCGAGCCATAGAGCACCGGGTTGGTGTCGGCGTCGTTGTACATTTTCATTTGACGATACACCTTCATATACTTGCGGCCGGCGGCGATGTCGGCGAGCAGGGCGTCGATGGCCTGCGACAGGTCCACACGCTGTTGCAGCAGGATGTCCAACTTGCCTTGGCATCGGTTGCGGTGCTCGGCCGAGGCGTCGGTGCGCTCGGCTTCCACCTTCATGTGGTAGATTTTCAGGGCGAGAATCGAAAGGCGGTCGAGCGCCCACGCCGGAGTTTCGGTGTTGATGGTGGCGTCCGCTTTAACCTCCACGGAAGCGTACTTTTGGCGGAAGTAGTCGTCGAGTTGTTCCACCATGTCGGTGCGATCCTGATTGGAGGCATCGATGCGACGCTTCAGCGCCAAGGCGGCCACCGGGTCGATAGCCGGGTCGCGGATGATATCTTCCAAGTGCCACTGGCGGGCATCAATCAAGCATTTTTCAAACAGAGTGTTGTCGATCGACCCCGATTGATAAGGCGAAGCCACCGGAGCGTCCACATCATCGGTCACATGATAAGCCGCCACGCAACGGTCAAACACCTCGTTGCAATGGCCGGCGAAGGATACGAATTGATTATCTGTGCACATATACTAAAAATTCAATTACTGCAAAGTTAGTAAAAAATCTGCAACCGACCAAATTTCCCGCCCTCAGCCCGCTTTTTTTCAACCCGCGGGCGGGGTGGGGCTTAACGAAAGAACGAAGGACGAAATAACGAATTTTTGGGGTTCGTTGGTTCGTCCTTCGTGTTCGTTGGGACCTTGCGGTATGGGGGCGGTTATTTGGCGAATTTTAGGGTGGCGGGGGTGGGGCCGGTGACGGTGATGATGTAGAGGCCGGCGGGGAGGGGGCTGAGGTCGACGGTGCGCGGGGTGCGGGTGGCGGCGAAGACTTCGACGCCGGCGGGGGTGTAGACGCGCACGTCGTTGCCGGCGGCGGGCAGCAGCAGGGTGGTGCCGTCGAGTGTGACGGCGGCGTTGTCGGCCACGATGTCGCTAACGCCGGCTTCGGCGCTGTATACGAATGAGCTGACGCGGTAGTCGGAACTTTGGGCGTTGGCGCCGGTGGCTTGGGTGTAGTATTGGGCGCACACGCGCACGTAATATGTCTGACCGTCAACGAGTTCCTTCGACGCTACCTTGATTTCGCTCAGTAGCGGGGTGGCGGTTTCGCCGTCTTTAAGGGTCACGCGGTAGGATTTGCGAGTGGGGAATTCCTCCGTCTCGGAAATTTGCAGTGACACGCCGCTCATGCCGATATAGGGTTCGATTTCCACGCTTTGGTTGGAGTGGATGGTGACGCCGGCGGTTTGTGGGTTGACGAAATCGGGGGCCTCGTACACTATGTCGGCGGTGGCGAAGGAGCTAACGTCGCTTGTGACGGCGCGACCGTTGCGTACGGCGTGCACGCGCACGTAGTACTTGCGGCCGGAGTAGAGAGCATCTTCGGGCACGGTGAGTTGGCATTCATCGCTTTCGCCGGTGTAGCGGATTTGGGCGAATTTGCTGTCGAGGGCCACTTCCACCACGTAGTGCGAACCTTCGTAGGCGGGCGTCCAGGTGATGGTGGGGGTGAGCGACTGGCTGTTGTCGGTGGGAGTGAGCATGCGGATGCCTCCGGCCACGAATGAGCGCACTTCGCTCAAGCCGGCGCGGCAGTTGACGGCATGGGTGCGCACGCGCCAGTAGTAGGTTTTACCTTCGACGAGTTCGGGCATGGAGAAGGAGGATAGCGAAGAGCCGTGAACGGGAGTCATGGTGATGATGTTGGTGAAATCGGCATCGGTGGAGACTTCCACCACGTTGTCGCTGCCGTTGTCCTCCCAGCAGAAGTCGAACATGGCTGCGGCTTCGGCGCCGGCCTCGGGGTAGGTGAGACGGGCCACGACGGCTTCACTCACGAAGGCGCCTTCGGTGGTCATGGGGTACTCGTTGCCGAAGTGGTCGTAGGCGCACACGCCAAATGTGCAGCCGGCCAGCTCGTCGGGGATGGTGAATGAGTTGGTATAGCGCACTTGCACTAAGTTGGTGGCCAGCGGTTGCTGCTCATCGTCTTCGGCAAAGGCATAGACGGTAAAACGCATGTTGTCGATAGCGTCCCAGGTGAGTTCGGCGCCGTTGCGGGTGAGGTTGGTGACGTTCACGGCATTGTACTCGTTGTTCCAAGGGCGGAGCGGCATCAGGGCGGGCAGGGCGTAGGCGTTGTCGCCGAGATATTCGGCGAATGACATGCGTGTGCCGTCGACTTTGACTGTGCCGTCGTTGAAGGTGTTGAGGTGGAAGAAGCCGAGACCGGGCTCATTGTCAGCGAGATTCACGCGCGAGTAGGCCACTTCGCGGTCAAATTCCGCGCCGCCGTAAGAGTTGTAATTCGACAGCGAGATGGCGGAGTACAGGTGGCGTTGGAACTTGCGTGCGGCGATGGCCCACCAGTCTTGCAAGGCGTCGAACTTGTCGGGCCAGTAGATTTGGGGCGCCATGAAGTCGACGTGGTGGCTCATGTACCATTCCAGCGGGTCGGAGGCGATGGCTTCGTACTGCCAGTCGTAGTCGGGTGCGGGCTCAAGGCCGTAGACGGAGGTGACGTGAGGGGGCGAAGCGCAGCCGGCGGGGGAGATACCGAAGACTAACGACGGGTCGTAGCTCTTGATGGTTTGGTACACGCGGCCGATGAGTTTGTTGATATTGCTCACGCGCCATTCAAGCTGGGTGCCTACAGAGGGGTCGGCGGCTTTGGCGGCCTCATAGTCGTCGGCGTCAAGCTCGTAAGGGGTTGGGTTGGAGTAGAAATAGTCGTCGAAGATGATGCCGTCGACGGGGTAGTGCGAGATGATGTCGGTGATGACGTCGCAGATGCGCTGCTGCACCTCCTCGAGGGCGGGGTTGAGAATGGTCTCTTTATTCTCCTGCACGATTAGCCACTCCGGGTGGGTCAATTCGTAGTCGAGCGGACTCTCGCCATGCATCGACACGCCGCAGTAGCGGTAAGGGTTGACCCAGGCATAAATTTCGATGCCGCGTGCGTGTGCTTCTTCGAGCAGCACTTCCAAGGGGTCGAAATACGGTTCCACGCCTCGTTTGCCCGACACGCCGGGATGCCACGGCTCGTAGGCGGAGCGGTAGGCGGCATCGCAGTTGGAGCGCACGTGGAAGTACAGCACATTGACGTTGCAGGCTTTGAGCTTGTCGAGGCGGCGGGTGAGGTTGTTGCGGATAGTGTTGGCGGTGGCGGAGGTGATAGCGCCGCCGGGCCAGTCGCCCAAATAGGGGGTGACGTAGATGCCGCGATGCTCGCGCACGTCGCCTGCTTGAGCTGTGGGCGCGGGCGCTAATGCCGCGAAGGCCAACGCTGTTGCTATTAAAGCAGTAGAGAGTTGCTTCATAGACGTAGGGGGTTAGTGTTAGTATTAAAAAGAAAAGCGGCCGCCGAGCCACCGTGGGTGAGCGCGGCGGCCGCATAAAAGGTTCGATTAGAAGAGTTTAGTCTTGTTGTGGTTGATCACGCAACCGGTGGCCAAGTCGGTGGTTTCGCCGTAGTTGGTGATTTTGTTGGTGGCGGGGTCGAACACGGCGATGCCGGCGTGGAGGCCGGAGGCGTCGCCTTCGAGGGGACGGTAGCAGAAGTACACCTTGCCGCTCTCGTAGTCCACGGCGAGCTGTGTCACGTACAGGCCTTCAGCGCCCTGATTGTTTTCGGGGGCACATTCGAGCACGATGTTGGCATTGGCCTGACTTACAGCGAGTTCATCCTTGTAGCCGGGGATGAAGTTGTAGGCGAGGAACGCTTGGGTGGGCATGCTCTGGTAAGCGTAGAAGCGTTGGTTCACTTCGTCCACGGCGAATGTGGAGGTAACCACGCCCGAGAGCAGGATTGCCGAGGGCAGGGGGTGCTTCTTGGCTTCGGTTTCGTTGGCGTACACGTCGCTATCGCGGAAGCGGAAGATGCCTAAGCCGTTGTAGTTCTTGCCAATCCAGTACCAGCCTTGGCTGTCTTTGTACAGGCCGTTGGTGATGGCGCCCCAGGAGATACCTTGGTCCTTGAAGGGGGTGTTTTCGTTGGTCATCACGTAGGAAGCACGGCGGTTGCTGTCGCCGCGACCTTCCACGGCGCCGCGGGTGGAGCAGTCGATGGTTGTGAAGCCGGTGTTACGGTCGGAGTAGTAGATGGTTGAGCCCACGATGCAGCCGCGGAAGGGGTCGTTGAACGCGGGGCCGCCCACGTTGGTCACTACGGTGTTCACGCCGGTGCCGTCGGCGCGCATGGCGGTCATGGTGCCGTCGCCGAGGACGCCGTTTTCATCGTTCACATAGTAGTACTGCTTGCCGGCGTCGAGGATGTAAACCCAGTCTTCGGCCACGCCGTCGGCGTTGGTCACGGAGTTGCACAGCAGGTTGAACACGGTGGAGCCGGTGGGCACGCCCAGGTCGTAGGGCATCACCTTGGTGCCGGCGGGCACGTTGTCCAACAGCTTGATAGCCTTGATGTTACCGCCGCGTTGAGCGTAGTAGAGGGTAGCAGCGGGTTCGGAGCTGCCCACTTGCACGTTGAGGTAGCTGTCGGCCAAGCGACGGTTTTCGCCGCCTTCTTGGGCGTCGAAGGTGGTCACGATCGACACCTTTTGTGAGCCGATGTTGGCAAATTTCACCGGTTGGGGATAATCCACTTCGCCGTTACGAGCGTAGCCCACGAACGAGGTGGCGGGGGTGCCGTCGGCGTAGGTGGTGCCTTCGGGGAAGGTCCATTCATACTTCACCGGCAAGTTCTCCGGGTTGGGGAGCTCGATGGCGAAGGTGAGGGTGGTGTTGTTAAATTCCACGATTTCAGTGCTTTGGTCAGCCACGGAGAGCACCGGGGTGATGTCGTTGATCATCAGCGGATAAGTACGGGAGCCCACGCCGTCGAGGGTGAGGGTGACCTTGTAGTTGCCGGCGGTGGCGTACTTATGTTCGGGGGATACTTCGTTGGAGGTGGTACCGTCGCCGAAGTCCCAGTGGAATGAACCGGATTTGGAGGAGGTGTTGTTGAATTTGATGGTCGACACCACGTAGAAGTCGAGGGTGTAGCTTTCGCCTTCGACGTTGTATGTGAAGTCCACATCGGCGCTTTCGTAGTACACGGGGTCCACGTAGCTGTCTTGACAGGAAGCCAAAGCCACGGAAGCCAAAGCCACGAGCGCTATTTTATTGAAAAGTTTCATATAGATTACAGTGTCGTTAAGCGATTAGTTGATAGAGATGGTGTGGATGTCGTAGGCGCGGCCTTCGTTGCCGGCGGTGTCATACACGCGGAATTGAGCATTGAGCGAGTAGTTGCGGGTGAATTCCACTTTGTAGCAGCTGTTGGCGTTGTCGTAAATCCAGTCTTGGAAGGGGATTTGCTCCAACAGGGAGCGGAATTTGGGGAGCCATTCGGGGCGGACGGTGGCTAAGATGCCGCCGGCATTGTCGTCGTAGCGGCAGAATACCCATTCAGCGGATTTGTACACCGGGTAGATGGGGCGGTCGTTGTATTTGTCCTTGTCGGCGATGGAGATTTCGCGAGCCACGTTCTTGCCGTCGACCACTTCGAAGTAGTAGTAACCTACCAAAGCGTCGTCGGAAGCCTCGGTGGTGGAGAACCACAGGTCGCTCTTGGAGGCTTCGGGCTGCTCTTGGTCCACTTCGGGGAAGCCGAGGGCAGTGAACTGGGCATTGGAGAAGCCGTAGGAGATGTAGATATTACGCAGGGCGTTGTAATAGCTGTCGGCGGTAGCTTCGTCGGTGAGGTAACCGATCACGGTGGAGAGGAAGCCTTCGGCGAATCCTTCGGGGTAGTAAGTGTCGAAGTTAGCTTGGTCCCATTGGGCGATGTCGGCCCATTTCACCGGGGCGAGTGTGCGCGACACGGGCACGGTGCCGTTGATGACGAACTCTTGGCCGTTTTGCTGAGCGGCGGAGTGGGGGAACACGGCCACGCTCTGGTAGGAGCGGATGGTGTCGACCTTCGACGACTTGTGGGTGTAGGCCAGAGAGCTGCCGCCTAACTTGGAGGTGACGGAAGCCTCTTCAGTGCGGACGATTTGGTACCACACTTCGCTGCGGTCGGGGGTAGCCGCAGGGTTCACCGAGTATTTGCCTTGGAAGCCGAAGCTCTCGCCGGCTTTGCACACGGTGGAGTTGAGTTGCCAGTAGCAGGCGGGCACTTCTTGACCTACGGGCGCGATATCGTTGATGATGTCGTGACGGTCGCAGGAGCAGAGCGCCAGAGCACCAACTGCCAACATTCCGATTTTATATTGAAGTTTCATTGTTTACTATTATTAAATGAATAGATTGGGGATGGAGGATTATTCAGCGGTGAGAGAAGTGCGCACGCCGTAGTCTTGTGCCCAGTTCATGGGTTTGAGCAGCCACTTGTGGTTCATCGAAGCGCCGAGGCGTTCCAATTCGGCGAGGTTATACTTTTCTTCGGTTTCGGGGTCGTAGTTGATACGTTGGATCCAGGTGTTTTCTTGCTCTTCGGTGCTGAGGCCGTCGACGAAGTACGGTTTGTAGAGGTTGTAGGGTCGGCGGAGAGTGGGGTAGATGATTTCGTTGGCGTCGCCGATGCCGTAGTTATTGCGGTTCGACGAGAAGTGGTAGCGACGCATGTCGGTCCATTGCTCGGGCTGCATGTACATGGCGATGTACTTTTGAATCATCAAGTCGGAGAGCGAGAAGGTGGAGGGGTTGAAGAACCAGTGGCCTTGGCCGTTGTTTTCGCAAGCGTCCACTTTGATGCGGCCGTCGGCACCGTCCACGTTGTCGAGGAAAGCGGCTACATAGAGCGGCCACCATTGTTCGCCGGCAGCGCCGGGCATGTTGTTGGTGTAGGGGTATACGCCGCCGTTGTCGAGCAGATATCGAGCCAAGTGGCGTTCGATGTTCATTTGGGTGGCTTCCTTAGCTATGGCGCAGGCTTGCACTTTATCGCCCTTCCAGTAGAGAGCTTCGGCTTTGATGAAGTAGAGCTCTTCCATGGTGAAGAGGATGTTGTAGCAGTCGGCGGCAGCAGCGTAAGCGCCGCAGTAGAGGTTGGGGAAGTTGGCTTGCTTGAAGGCTTGACCGGCGCCGATATTGTTTTCCAAATAGCGGAGCATGGTCTTCTTGGATTCGTTGGAAGCGGAGATGGGGCCTTCGGCGGGTTGGAACAGCAGCGACAGGCGGGGGTCAGCGCCGAAGCCGGTCTTCATGTTCCATACGCCTTGAGTGGTTTCCTTGCCGGGGTTGCACACGCCTAAAAGGTCTTGCACGAAGAACTTGGAGGGCACGGCGGCGTCGAGGTTGTTGCCGTAAGATTGCCAGGTGTCGAAGCGGGGCGAGCCGGGGCTCCAAACGGCGCTCTTGCCGGCGGTGCCGCCGTCGAAGTTGTAGCGGGGTTCGTTGCCGAACCAGGGACCGTAGAGCAGGTCGCCGGAGCGCCAGCAGTTGATGGCGGCATCGGCTGCGTCGATGATTTGCTGGCAGGTGGCCGAGGAGCGGTCGATGTTAGGCAGGTTGCGCACTAACAGGCGGGCTTTGATGGCCAGCACCAGGCCTTTCCACTTGTTGAGGTCGCCGGCGTAGATGCGGTCGCGGTCTTGGCCGATGGCGCGATTGTTTTCGGAGTTGACGATAGCGGGGTCGTTGTAGAGGGCCAGCAGGTCGTCGATTTCTTGGAACATCCAGGCGTAGATAGAGGCTTGGGTGTCGTAGTGGGGCGAATTGCTTTGGTAAGCTTCCGAGCGGGGCATGTCGCCGAACATGTCGGTGCAAAGTTGGGTGGACATCAGCACTAAGGTGCGGGCAATCAGCTCGTAGTTGGGCGAGTTGAGCGCTTGGGAGTTTTTGATGAGGTCGTTGGCGTTAACGCCCACGTCGTAGAAGTGGCGGCGCCATTGGGGATGGCGTTGCATGGTGAGGAAGTTGCCCCAGCCATATTTATAGGTGCGGTCGCCTTTTTCGGCTTTGCCCATGGTGGTGAGACACTGCGACAGGTAGATACCGTATTCAGCGTGGTCGTACACCTCTTGTTCGGCAAAGAAGATCAGCGGCGCGATACCGAGGTCGGCGGTGGTGTTGTGCGCCTGGTCGGGATTGACGTTGTCTTTGAGAGCGTCGTCGCAACCCGAGAGGCAGATGCCGGCCAACAGAGCTACTGTAATTGCTTTTATCTTGTTCATAGTCATGGTTCTCAGAAGGTTACGTTAAGGTTGAAGTTGAAGCTGCGGGTGGCGGGCACGCTGTAGTAGTCGATACCCATGGCACCGGTGCCGTTCACAGCGCCGGGCATAACCTGCGGGTCGCAGCCGGTGTACTTGGTCAGCAGCAACAGGTTGCGGCCGGTGATGGAGGCGCGCAGGCCTTTGATTGGGTTGGCCGAGCCGAAGCGTTTGAGCAAGTTGGAGAAGTCATAACCTACGGTTACGTAGCTCAAGCGGAGGTAGCTGCCGTCTTCGATGAAGTTGGAGGCCACGCCGCCGATGTAGTTGGAGTAGGTCTGTTGGTCGAGGATTACGGGGGTGGTGTTTTGCACGTAAGTGCCGTCGGGCTGTTCCACAACGCCGTCGAACACCACTTTGTGGTTGCGATATTGTGCGATGTATTCCGACATGCCGTTGCTCATCAGGCCGCGAACGGTCAAGTTGGCTACTTTACCGCCCACGCGGCCGTCAACCAAGAACGACAGTGAGAGGTCTTTCCAGCGGAGGTTGGAGCCCAGGCCTAACAGACAGTCGGGTTCGCGGTTGCCTAAGTAGTTGTACTTGTCGGGCGAGATGCGCGGGTAGCCGTTTTCGTCCACCAGCACTTGGCCGGCTTCGTTGCGCAGGTAGTCGGTACCTACGATACCGGTGGTGGATTCACCCAAGTAGCAGGTGGTGTAGATGTCGCTGTACTGGCTGGTGCCGTTGGCGATGTACGACACGCCGTCGGGCAGCGAAATCATCTTGCCGCGGTTGAGCGAGAAGTTGAGGTACGCGGTCCATTCGAAGTCTTTGGTGCGGAAGATGTCTTGGTGCAGGGTGGCCTCGATACCTTCGTTGCGGATGGAGCCTTCGTTGCGGGTTTGGAGGATGGTGCCGGAAGTGGGCGATACGTATACCACTACGATTTGGTTGTCGACGGTGGTGTTATAGTAAGCCAAATCCAGGCGGGTGCGGTTGTTGAAGAAGCGCAGGTCGGCACCGATTTCCCAGGTGGAGGTCATTTCGGGGTCGAGGGTGGTGGCGCGCGACATACCCGGGTTCACGGCGAAGCCGCTGTCAGGGATGGTGAGCCATTGCTTGTACTTGAGGTCGAATTGGTTGGCGGGTGCGTCCTTACCTACCTTGGCGTAGTTACCGCGAATCTTACCGTAGCTGAATACCGGGCTTTGCAGGTGGAACAGCTCGGAGAAGATGATACCGCCGGTGAACGAGGGGTAGAAGTAGTGGGGAGTTTCCATCTGCTTGAAGGTGGAGGAGCCGTCCAAACGGCCGGTGGCCGACAGCTGGATCACGCTGCGATAGTCGAAGCGGATTTCGCCGAAGTAGCCGTACTTATTGCTTTCGCTGCGGCTCATGGAGTTGTCGGCCAAGGAGAAGATGTTGGGGTCGAGGTTGTTGAAGGAGTGGAAGTCGCCTTCCAGCATGAAGTGCTTGCCGCCGAATGAGCCGCTGATGCCGTGGCTTTCGGTGTATTCACCGCCGAGGAAGAAGTTCACGTTGAAGTCTTCGTTGATGGGCCACAGATAGTTGGCCAAACCTTGCACGGTGAGGCGTTGGCCGCGGGAGGTGGAGAAGTCGTAGGTGCCCATGCGGCCGTACCACGAGGTGATGGAGCCGTTGCCCAAGATTACGTTGCCGTCTTCGTCGTAGCCGGCGATTGTGTTGCCGCTTTCGTCGAATTTGAACTCGTCGTAGGCGTAGCGGGGCACGGTCATGGAGTTGTAGGTCGACCAGCTCTTATCGTAAGCGAACTTGGCCGTAAGGGTGAGGTTCTTGATGGGAGTCCATTGGAGCGAACCGTTCAAAATCACGCGTTGGCCTTCGGTTTTGCTTTCGTCCATGTAGCGGCCGTAGTAAGGCGAGAGGGTGGCGCCGAGCTTTTCGGCATCGGTGAGAATGTCCCAGTCGTCGTAGCGGCAGCCCCAGTTGGGCAGGCCGTTGGCGAGGCGATAGTCCGACATATCGCGGTTGATGGCCCAGCCGTAGATGGTCGACATCGAATTGCCGAAGCCGCGCGAGGTGTTGTCGATATAGTTGGCCGACATCAGCACCTTCACCGTGGACGAGGGATTGAACTCGCCTTTGACGAAGATACCCATGCGGTTCTTATAGTCCTGCGGCACTATACCTTTGTTACTCATATAGTTAACGGAAGCGTAAGCGGAGAACAGGTCGTTGCCGCCCGAGAGCGACATATCGTACTTCTGCATGAAGCCGGTGCCTAAGAAGTTGCCCACATTATCATAATATGTGTCGCCTTGGTCCATGCGCGGGCCCCAGCCACCGTTGGCGTTGGTTACGTAGAAGCCGTTCGAACCGCCTTTGAAAGTGCGTTGCAGCGCGGGCATGTGGGCGGTGTTGGAGATTTCCAACGAAGCGGAAGCGTTCACTTCCACCTTGCCGTTCTTACCGCTCTTGGTGGTGATGAGGATCACACCGTTGGCACCTTCCTGACCGTACAGCGCCGATGCGGCTGCGCCTTTGAGCACCGACATGCTCTCGATGTCGTTGGGGTTGATGTCGGCAATGGACGATGCACCGCCGCGCACCGGCATGCCGTCGATTACGAACAGCGGCTCGTTGCTCTGCGCCGGGTTGATCGAAGAAATGGCACGAATCACAATCTGCGAGGCCGAGTTGGGCGAGCCACCCGCCATCGACACTTGCACACCGGCCACCTTGCCTTGCAAGGTGTTCACAAAGTTCGAACTTTGACCGGCCGTTACGTCGTCGCTCTTCAGTTCTTGCACCGAGAAGTTAAGTTTCGACTTCTGTTGCGACTGACCCATTGCAGTTACCACAACTTCGTCGAGCAGTTCGGTGTCGTCTTCCAACACCACGTCAATAACACTTTGCGAGCCAACTTTAATCTCTTGTGATTTAAGGCCAACAAAGGAAAAGCAGAGAATGGATGCATCATTTGGTACATCGATCGAATATTTTCCGTCATAGTCGGTCACTACGCCGCCGGGAACGCCCTTGATGATGACAGAGCCACCGATCACAGGTTCACCATCCGACGCTTGCGTAACCGTACCTGTCACCACGCGGGCCTGTCCCACGAGCGCCAAGACAGAAAATAACAGTAAAAATAGCTGTTTTTTCATAATTACATAATTGGTTGGTATTCAAGGTTGATAATTATTCAGTTCAAGGTATTATAAATCAGCACATTACGCACATCATCATTTCCATGGTGTACAGATTCAAGGTAATAATAAGGCATACTTCGTGCTAATCAATTACAAATTTATAAATTTTTTTCGGACCAATCACCACGCCCACCACATAATTAACATAATTTATGAATCAACCATAAAAATTAAGAAAAATCGGCCGGCCGCTGCGTCGGCATTTCGCCCGAGCAAGAGCTCGGAGCCGTGTGCAAAAAGGCTCCGCACCGGGCCGCTTTCGCTTAATGAAGGAGGAAATTAGAATGCGCGTTTGGGGGGCGGAGGCCGTTGCCGGTGATCTCTTCGTAGGTTTCGCCGTCGGTAGTGTAGTAGATTTCCACACCCTCGGTTTCGCAGGTGATAGTCACCTGTTGAGGCTCGGTGAAAAATTCTGTAAATAAACACTTAAGGCGGCGCTATTATTGCCAAAATTATGGAAATTTCAGCTGCTTCGATAATAAAAAAACACTATGGGTAGCATTTTTTTGAGAAAAAATTTGCAGGAATGAAAAAGAAATGCTAACTTTGCAGTCGCAAACCGCTATGGTACCATGGCCGAGTGGTGAGGCAACGGTCTGCAAAACCGTGTACAGCAGTTCGATTCTGCTTGGTACCTCCAAGCGCCGACGCATCCGCGCCGGCGCTTTTTTTGGACTCGCGGGCCTGAGCTCAGCGTGCTGTTAGGAGAAACACGGGTCAATGTAAAAAACGGATCAGTGTAAATAAACGGTTGTAAATCTGTTAAAAAGAAGCTGTATCAAAAGCCAATGCACCATGTATATAAGTAGGACGCGGCCTGCCGCGTCCGCGTCAACCTGTACATAATCAGACTGTTAGGCACGGCAAACGCGGACGCGGCTGGCCGCGTCTCTACTCATTCTGACTTTCGATATAGCCTCGCAGGAGGGTGGCTGCAGGCGGCGGGGGTGTGGATGGGGGGCGGTGGCCTTGGGTTGTGTGGTGAGGCGGAAGCCGAACTGCGGCGCGTCGGGTGGATGCAAAAAAAGCCACTCGCGGGCGAGTGGCTTTCTGTAGTCTTACCAGGATTCGAACCTAGACAGACAGAACCAAAATCTGTAGTGCTACCATTACACCATAAGACTAAGTGCTGTTCCTTAAAAGCGATGCAAAGTTACGGACTTTTTTTGGATTGTGCAAATTTTTCGGCATTTTTTTTCGAAAAATGTGCAAAATTGTGGATTTTTCGCTTAAAAGGCGTGTGATTAGCGGCCGAAGAGGCTCTTGAGGCCGTCCATATCGAAGGTGAGGGTGAAGCGGAGGGTTTGGTCGAGCGGGGATGAGGCGGCGGTGGCGATCATGTAGGATGCGTCGAGGCGTACCACGTTGAGCGAGAAGCCGGCGCCGGCCGAGAAGTATTGGCGGTTGCCTTTGTCGGGGTGTTCGTAGAAGTAGCCGGCACGGAGGAAGAATTGGTTGTTGTAGGCGTACTCGGCGCCGATGCTCCAGTTGATTTCTTTGAGTTCTTCGGAAGCGCCGCCGGGAGCGTCGGTGAATGATTTGAAGATGCCGGAGATGGAAGAGGTGTTTTCCCAGTCGGTAAGGTCGTCGGTGTAAGCGGCCTGCCCTTCAGGGGTTTGGGTGTCGTAGTCGGCTTGGCGAGGACGCGCGGGCACCAGGAGTTTGTTGGCGTCGAGGGCGAAGGTGAGGTTGTGGTAGTCGGCCAGCGGGAAGGTGAAGGCTGTGCCGATACGCAGGTTGGTGGGCAGGAAGGCGGGATTTTCGCCGTCGTTGTAGGCTACCTTGGTGCCGATGTTGGAGATGTTGAAGCCCCATGACCACTGGCACTCGTTGCGACCGATGATGGGGTAGGTGGTGTAGTAACCGGAGATGTCGGCGGCGAAGGCTGACGCGCCGGAGTTTTGGTCGCCGGCGTAGGAGTCGGAGAAGCCGAGGTCGGAGTAGATATAGCGGAAGACTACGCCCATGGAGAATTTTTCGGAGAGTTTGCGGGAGTAGCCGATGTCGAACGACATTTCGTAGGGGTTGATAGTTTGGGCGATGTCGCTACCGGCGTTTGAGGAGTTCACCTCGCCCAGGGAGAAGTAGCGGAGGGAAGCGGAGACGGCTTGGTTGTCGTCGCGACCGATTTTGAGGTATCCGGAGAGGTTGGCGAGGAAGATGTCGTTGACGAGTTTTCGCAGCCAGGGGGTGTAGCTGAGACCGACGCCGGCTTGAGAGTATGCGAAGGCATACTTCGACGGGTTCCAGAATTGGGAGTTGACGTCGGCTTCGGTGGCCACGCCGAGGTCGCCCATTGAAGCGCCGCGCGCATCGGGGGCGATACCGAGGGAAGTGACGCCGGTCTGGATGGGGTTGAAGGCGCTTTTCTGCGCGGAGGCGAGTGAGCCGAGGCCGAGGAGAGCGGCCGAAAGGGCTATGTAGCGGAAGATTTTCATGCAAATTGAGTATTATACACCTATATAACTGAAAATTAGGGAAAATATTGCATGGCAAGGTGAAAAAGGAAGCCTCACCCCGGCCCTCCCCTAAAGGGAAGGGGGAAAGGATGGTTATGGAATATTGGTGAATTAGCCTTATTAGTCTAATTGGGCTAATAAGACTAATAAGGCTAATTCGTAGGCTATATAATGATGTACGCGCGCGTTAGCGGAGGATGAGGATGCGGGCGGGGGTGGAGTGGCCGTAGTAGCTGTCGCTGCGGATGAGCAGGGTGGCGTTGTACAGGCCGTTGGGGAGGTTATCGCCGGCCGCGGAGGTGAGGTCCCACTGATAGGGGAAGGCAACGTTCTCGGCGCTGAATACGGTGAGACCATTGGCATCGGTGATCACGAGGCGGTTCTTGGAGTATTCTTGCGACAGGTTGAATGTGGCCACGGTGCGAGCGGGCTCTTCGTCGACGGTGAGTTCGGGCTTTTCGAGGCGGGTTACGACCACGAAGTCGGTGGTGGTGCGGGCGGTGAGGCCGGCATTGTTAGCCACGATGAATTCGATGGTGTGTTGGCCTTCGCTAAGGCCGTCGATGGAAGCGGTGAAGTCGTATGTGCCATCGTCGCGGCGGGTGAAGTTGCTGTTGAGGCCGCTGTGGGGAGTGAGGTCGTCGATGACCAAGCGGGTGCGGGTGGTGATGTCGCCGGACGAAAGGCGCAGGCCGGATGCGGCGGGGTCAACCACGGCGTGGATGGTGATTTCGGCACCGGTTTCGGCACCGGGTACGAATGTGGGTTGATCGAGGTAGAACTCTTTGATGGTGGGCGCTTCGAACTCTACGCCGGCAAATTCGGCGGGGTCGTAGTCTTCGATAAGCAGGCCGTGGGCGGTGGAGATGGCGGAGGCGGAGAGGTCGGAATTGTTAGCAGTGATAATCACGCGGTGATCAGCGCCGGGCACTTCGGACACCGGGGTGGAGACTTCCACGGTGAATCGGCCTTCGGTGACGGTGGCTTCGTATTGGCCGAGGATGTCGTATTCGAGCGAGTAGGTGAGCGGCGCGTAGCTGTTTTCGTTGTTGGTGTTCTGGGTTTGGTAAGAGCGGGCGCCTTCGAGCACGGTGATGGTGACGGTGCCGTTGAACGAGGTGTCGATAAGGCCTTTGCTGTCGGTGATTTGTCCGATGAAGGTGGAAGATGTTAACGGTTTGATAGTCACGGGATTGTCGCTGCTGAGCGGGGCGTCGGCGGTGAATCGCTGACCATTGACGGAGGTGAGCAGAGCGCGGTGGGTGGTGGCGCCGGCGGGGAGAGCGGGGTCGCCGCCGAGGTTGTAGCTCATATTGTTGACGCGGCCGGAGCGGGTGATGCCGTCGCGCACCATTGTGCGGCTGCGGGCGTCGAGGAACACGCTGCCGAAGGTGTCGTTGGCACCGGCGGCGGCAAACGCGGCAGCCACGGGCACGCAGGTGTGCTGATTGTAGACGATGTAGACGGACCGGGTGGCAGCCACGCCGGCGATGGCGCCGCCGTTAACGTTGAAGAGCATCGATTCGAGCAGGCCGTTTTGCAAGCGGTCGAAGGCGAATTGGTCGCAGCTCGAGAGCATCACGAACGGCAGCGAGGAGTAGGTGTAGCTTTCGGCGGTGCGGGTGTTAAGCGCCTGACAGTTAGCGATGTAGGTGGGGCCGCCGTGGCCGGAAAAGCTGAGGTAACCTACGCCGTTGACTAATTGGTCGTGGACGATGTTGATTACGGCATCTTGGTTGGTGTATCCGGTGCCGATGTACAATTGTGTGGGCACATCCACCACGGTGACGTCGGGGTTGATTTCTTTGATGGCGTTGGCCACTTCGATGCAGTGCTTGGCGTGGGTGTTGCGGTCGCCTTCGCCGGCAATGAGCATGGAGCGGTAGCGCGAGGCGGGGTCAACGGGATTGGCCAAGTAGTTAGCCACCTTGTCCACGTAGTTTTGGGCTTGAACGGCGGTGATGGCGGGCACGCGGCCAACGGCCACTTGCATCGTTTGCTCCTGGATTTCGGTGTGGTTGTAGTTATCGCCGAGCATGCCGAAGATATTGTCGGAGCAATAGCAGGTGATGAGGTTGCGGCTTTGGTCGGGGTCGTTATTTTCGTAAGCCAGCAGGCGTTCGTTGGCAGGGATTGTGATGGAACGGTTGTCGTAAGCGCCTATGCCATAGAGCATTATGGAACTGAATTTGGACGGGTTGCGGTCGTAGAGCATCTTGGCGAAGCGGCGGTAACCCATCACGTCGCGGGTGCCGGAGGAGAATTCGTTGAAGATTTGGTTGTGCTCAACCACGGCCACGTCCAATCCTTGGTAAGCGCGGTGGAGGTTGGCGATTGACTCGGCCATGGGCTTGAACTCTTCGGTGGTGATGATGAGCAAGTCGGGTGTGGCGAGGCTGTGGAGGTTTTGCGGAGCTACCTGGCCGATGACTTCCACCTCGTGGAATTGGCCGGTGGGACGGAATGCCACCACGCGGCGCACGCTGCTGTTGATGCCGAATTGCAGGGTGCGGGCCTCGGCATCGTATTGGCCGGCGATGCGGCTGATTTGGTCGGGACGGTTGACGAGCCACAGCACCACTTCCTCGGCGTCGACGTCGCTAAACTGTTGAGTGACAGCGTTTGAGCGCTGGGTGGAGCTGTAGTACATCACCAAGTCGTTGCAGTCGGCATCGAAGGCGTTGGCGCGGGGATAGCGGAGCACGTAGCGGTCGTAAGCGCAGTAGCGGTAAGTGATTTTGGGCAATTGAGCGGTGACGGTGACGGGTTGGCCGGCCGTGGTGGGCGAGAACTTAACGATGGTGGATGCGTAGTTGAATTGGTCGTAGTCGTTCTCGGCGATGTTCCAAGCCTTTTCGGTGGTGTAGTCCACCAACTTGCCGTTGGTAACGGCCGCGGGGATAGTGGTGGCTTGCGAAGCGCACACGGCGAAGCGGAACACCAGTGAGGCGTAAGTTTCGCTGGTGGATGCCTTGTAGTTGTGGAGATCTACTTCAAAGGGCACTTCCTCGCCGCTCAGGCAGCTGCGGTTGTGATACTCGGAGCCGCCTTTGATGGGGCAGGTGTTGTCCACATCGTCGATGATGACGCTGATGTGCGATTCTTCCACGGAGGCAGTGGCTGATGTAGGCAGCTGACATTCAGGTACTTCCACCCTACCTTGCCAGTCGCTCAGGAAATAGTACGAGCGGGTGTCGTAATAGTTGCGACGGAGCTTGAACGAGTTCCACACGCCGGTGTTGTCGGTGTATTCCAAGTCCTCGTCGGCATCGCCGTAGAATAGGATTCGGCCGTCGGTGGTGTGGTAAGTGGCAGTGGGCGTGAGGTCGTCGGGATGGTCGGCGGCAAAGGTGTGGTCGGCAAACAGCACAGCGCCGTAACCGTAGACCTGCACCTGTTCCGGCTGCTCGAAGCCCAAGGCTCGCAGTTGGTCGTAACTGATTTGATGGATGCCTTGCTCGGAGGTGGCTATCTTCACCCAGTGGCCGCTGTTGAGCGCCGAGGAGGCGGTGTAATTGGATGTGTCGAATGCGGAAGCCGCGCCGGCCACCGACATCGCAAGTAATGCTATCAGACTGCGTTTCATCGTTTTAAAGTATGCGGAAGTTAAGGATCTCGCTGCCGCTCACCTCCGCACGGAGTGCCGAAGGCGCCGTGAGGGAGAATTGCAGCAGCGGAGTGGGAAATATGATAATGTCGCCGGTTTTGAAGGTGGCGAGTTGAGAATAGAGGCTGATAAATCGGTGCAACTCCTCGCGAGGAATGTCCACGGCGGTGCGAGTGGTATCGTTGCCAACGGTAATGGCTACGTCGACACCCGCCTGAGGCAGCGGCAGCCAGCGGCCGTGGATCACGCTTTGGTCCAAAGCGCCGCAGGCAATCTCGCTGTGCTGCGGCAGCAGGCAGTGCACCAAGGTGAATGCGCCGTAATAGCGCGAGGCGAAGCGCTCCTTGATGCTCTTGCCGAGGCGGTCGATGCGCACTGCCGCGCGCACCTGGCCGGTCCACGCGCCCTCGGGCACGAACAGCGGCATTGAATCCGTGGTCACGGCCGAATCGGCTATGAGCTGCGGCGCTGCGTCGAAACTATTGAGTATCAAGGTTTTCATAGGTTAAAAGTCGCTATGGTTGGAGAGCATACGGTTATACATCACGGCCAAGTGGGAGTAGATGGAGGTGTTGGTGACCACCACACCTTCGGCCACGCGGATGCGCACCGGGGTGAAGTTCCAGATGGCTACTACGCCCGCGCCCACCAAAGAATCGGCCACGGCTTGCGCACTCTCCACCGGCACGGTGATGATGCCGATGGTGATGCCCAACCGCTTGACCAATTCGCTCAGATGCTGAGGCGAATACACCGGTATGCCGGCGATTTTGTGGCCCACGACCTTGGGGTCGTTGTCGATGCCGGCCACGATGTTGAGGCCGTAGCGCTGCAAGCCGCTGTCCTGCATCAAGGCGCCGCCCAGCGAGCCGGCGCCCACGATTACGGCATCGTGGCGCGCGCTGAAGCCGAGGAAGAACCGCAGGGCATCCTCGAGGGAGGCCACCTCGTAGCCGATGCGCGTTTTGCCCTTGATGTTGAGGAACGACAGGTCCTTGGCTATCTGCGAAGCGTCCACGTGTAATTCCTCGGCGATGCGCGTGCTCGACACGTACTCCACCGCCTCCGAACGCAGCATCGACACAAAGGCCAAATACCACGGCAACCGCCGCAGAGTAGGCTCCGGCAGCGGGTCTATCGGTCGTGTTAATCGTTTGTCATTCATCTTATTATAATAAGCGGTGCAAAGTTACGAAAAATTTCGCAAATTAGCAAGAAAGAAATTTTGCAGCGCGCGATTATTAATGATCAACCGCCGTCCGGCGCAAACTGCCGGCCATGCCGAGCCGAGCAAGAGCTCGACGCCGTGTGCAAAAAGGCTCCGCGCGCTCGGCGCTTCGGCTTCCGCCTCAGCACAGGACCCAAGGCTGCCGCGGAGCTTTTTCCGGACGGATGCAAAGAGACGGCTGCTCCGTTGGGGGGAGCAGCCGTCTCGGCAGCGCTATTATTGATGATTGGTCTATTTCACCAATTTCTTGGTGACTTCACCGCGGGCGGTGCGTTGGAAGTAGATGCCGGGGGCGGGGGTGCCGCTAACTTGTTGGCCGGCAACGTTGAAGAGTTGAGCAGGGGCATCATCGCTGTCGGCGATGGCCGAGGTGATGGATGCGTTGCCGTCGTAGTGAACGGTGACGGTGGCGGCTACGCCGGGTGCGGAGATGAGCACGTCTTGGTCGGTGGCTTCGGTGCCGGAGGCGGTGAACTCGATCTTAGCGTCGCCGTAGCGGCCGGTGATCGAAGCGGAGAGCCATGCGGGCAGGGGCGAGCCATCGGGCTGAGTGGCAGTGAGTTGCGAGCCGTCGTAGTATGATCCGAGGGCGATTTCAGCCAGACCTTCGGAGTCGGTGCTTACTTCTTCGGCAGCGGGGAAGAGCCACGGGTAAGCGGCATCGAGGCCGATGGCGAAGGCTTGAAAACCGGTGTAGTAGGCGATGGGCGAGAGCGAAGTGCGGGTTTCGCCGCCCATGGTGATTTCTTTATCAAGCCAGCCGTAGGCGTACTCCATGGAGTTGTCCTCTACCGACTGGTAGGGCGCGAAGTAGGTGACGTTTTCGGGGTCGTTGAAGCCGGAGAGGCGTACCAAGTACATTTCGCAGACGTCGGCCGACATGGCCAGGGGCTCTTCGAATGCAAAGGGGATGGCGTAGAAGTTTTGTGTACCGCCTTCCATCATAATCATGTCGGCGCCGCTGCAGGTGGCGGTGGCGAGGAGGTCACCTACGGTGCCGTCCTCGTTAAGTTTGAGCACGTCGAGGGTGAACAGAGCGCCTTCACCGATTTGGCCTTTGGCGAGCACCCATGCGTCGGAGAATACCAGCGGGTTCTGCGATGCGTAGTACAGGTTCATGATGGCGTTGAGTTTGACGCCTTCACCTTCTTCTTCCTGACCTTCGAAGGTGTAATCGGTCCAGAATTGGTCCACGTCTTTGCTGTAGCCGTACAGAGGGATGCCGGCTTCCATGTCGTTGTCAACCACCATAATATCGAAGCCTTCGGTGTTGATATCGAAGGGCATTACGCCGAAGGTTTCCACTGTGCCGGAGATGCTCCATTCAGCGCGACCGCCGGCTTGGAAGTACTGGTAGCGTTGGAATGTGCCATCGGCGGCGCCCGGTTTGGAGATGGTGAGGATGGGCGAGTCGTAGCAGTTGTTGCGGCAGGTGAAGTCGTTGGTATAGTCGGGGAGGTAGGTGGCGGAGAGGTCGAAAGAGTTGGTGGTGAGGATGTCGTTTGTGGCCCAGTCGTGGTATTGCCAGGTGACGCTCACGCCGTCTTCTTCGCAGTAGTTGTACCATGTAAGTTCCTCATTCACAGGGAGAATCGGCATCGACAGCGAGAGGGCGGAGAAGTCGGTGTTCAGGCCGTAGTAGAGCGTGTTGAAGGGGTAGAGGTAGTTCGCTTCGATTTGCGGGTTGGATACCGACACGTTGTCAAGAAACATGGTGTTGCCGTCGGCACCTACGTAGCCGAAGGCGATTTGCACTTCTTGCGAGGCGAATTCCGAGAGGTCAATGGCGTAGCGGGTGAGGTTCTCGCGGTCGTAGGGGTAATTGTAGAGTTCCTCGAGCGAGAGGTCTTTATAATCGTCGAAGAAGTCGTGAACCAAAATCCATACGTCGGCATCTGTGGGCTTCACCAGCACCTTCAAAGTGGCGGCCGGTTCCACCTTGGTAAATTCGAAAGTGTCCCAATCAACGTAGTTGAGGTTGAACAGGAAGACGGGGTCGATATACGCATGGAAGTAGAGCGAAGGGGTGGCTGTGAGGGTAACGGGCGGAGTGATGAGCCACTCATCCTTGGCGCTTACATCATACATGATGGCTTCGTAGTAGTTGCCCACGGGCGCGGGGGAGTACATCATGCCCGTGGTGACGAACCAATTTTGAGGAATGTCGCTTACGATCGGTTCGCCGAGGGAGCTGATCGACCAGCCCTCGGGCTGCCAGTTTTCTACGGTCTCATCGAAGGCTTCAAAGCTTTCTTGCAGCACGATACCGTCGGCCGGCGCTTCCTTGGCGGGCGCGGCAAGGCGCGGGTTGACTGTCTGCTGTAAGCGGTTGGTGACCAAGCGCTTGGTGGGCACACCGTTGATGCCTTCGACCACTTGGAGCTGAACGCCCGGGGCGAGGGAACGCGCTGAGAGCACGTGAGCGTCGGTGCGCATAGGTACTTGAACGGCGTGCTGCGAAGTGAGAACACGCGCCTTGGCTACATGAGCGGGAGCTTGCGCCGAGAGAGTGAGCGCGGAGCAAGCAACGAGGGTGGAAATGAGTAAAGCTTTCTTCATAGACTATTCAATTTGTGAAGTATTTGCCGCAAAGTTAAACACTTTTTCGCAAATATCCAAACATTTCTAACAAAAAATCATAAAAACTGCCAAAAATGCATCCATATGCACAAAATAACGCGCCCCGCCGCCCGCTCGAGCAATAGCTCGAAGCAAATGCAAAAAGCCCCCCCCCGCCCCCCCCCCCCCCCCGCCGCCGGCCCCCGCCGCCGCCGGCCCGGGGGGGGTGGGCGGGTGTGGGGGGCCTCGCCAAGCCGGCCGCTTTTGGGCGGCCGGCTTGTTGGGGTATGGGGGGGGTTAGTCGTGGAATTTGGCGTTGAGGTATTCGCGGTTGAGGCGGGCGATGTTGCTCAGAGGGATGCTCTTGGGGCATTCGGCGGCGCAGGCGCCGGTGTTGGTGCAGTTGCCGAAGCCGAGTTCGTCCATTTTGGCCACCATGGCGCGGGCACGGCGTTTGCGTTCCACTTGGCCTTGGGGCAGAAGGGCGAATTGGCTTACTTTAGCGGATACGAAGAGCATTGCGGAGCCGTTTTTACAAGCGGCCACGCATGCGCCGCAACCGATACAGGTGGCGGAGTCCATGGCTACGTCGGCTACTTCCTTGGAGATGGGAATTGCGTTGGCATCGGGAGCGCCGCCGCAGTTGAACGACACGTAGCCGCCGGCTTGTTGGATTTTGTCGAAGGCGGTGCGGTCAACCATGAGGTCGCGAATTACGGGGAATGCGGCTGAGCGCCAGGGTTCGATGGTGATGGTGTCGCCGTCGTGGAATTTGCGCATGTGCAGTTGGCAGGTGGTGATACCTTGCACGGGGCCGTGGGGGTGACCGTTGATATAGAGGGAGCACATGCCGCAGATGCCTTCGCGGCAGTCGTTGTCGAACACTACGGGTTCTTCACCTTGTTCCACCAGACGTTGGTTGAGCATGTCGAGCATTTCGAGGAACGAGCTGCCGGTGGACACGTTGTCGAGGTGGTAGTTGGCGAACTGGCCTTTTTCTTTGGGACCACGTTGACGCCAAATTTTCAGATTTACGCTGATAGTATTTTCCATTTTTAAGAGGTTTATTTGGCACCCGGTGTGAGCCGGGACGCGTGGTTTTACGACTTGTAGTTACGGGTTTGCACTTTGATGGCTTCGTATTTGAGGGGCTCTTTGATGAGGATGGGTTTGTCGGTTTCGCCGGTGTATTTCCAGGCGGCCACGTACATGTAGTCCTCGTCGCGGCGAGCAGCTTCGCCATCAGCGGTTTGGTATTCTTCGCGGAAGTGAGCGCCGCAGGATTCGTTGCGGTTGAGGGCGTCGATGGCCATCATGCGGGCGATTACCAGGAAGTCTTCGAGGCGGAGGGCCTTTTCGAGTTCGGTGTTGAGGTCGTCGGCTCTACCTACCACGCGCAGGTCGCTGTAGAATTCTTTGCGAACTTCTTCGATTTCGTCGACGGCTTTCACCAGGGATTGGAGTGTGCGACCCATGCCTACGAGGTTCCACATAACGTGGCCGAGGCGTTTGTGAATTTCGTCGGGTGATTTGGTGCCTTTGATGTTCATGAGGCGTTCGATGCGAGCGCGTACACCTTTTTCAGCTTCGTCGAATTCGGGTGCGTCGGTTTTGAAGTGGGGCACTTTGATTTGGTCGGCGAGGTAGTTCTGCATGGTGTAGGGGAGCACGAAGTAGCCGTCGGCGAGGCCTTGCATCAGAGCGGAAGCGCCGAGGCGGTTAGCGCCGTGGTCGGAGAAGTTACATTCGCCGATAGCGAAGAGGCCGGGGATAGAGGTTTGGAGCTCGTAGTCAACCCAGATGCCGCCCATGGTGTAGTGCGAAGCGGGGAAGATCATCATGGGGGTTTCGTAGGGGTTGTCGTCGGAGATCATTTGGTACATGTCGAAGAGGTTGCCGTAGCGGTCGCGCACCACGTCTTCGCCCAGGCGCTGGATAGCGTATTTGAAGTCGAGGTAAACGGCGTTGCCGGTACCTACGCCGTAGCCGGCGTCGCAGCGTTCTTTAGCGGCGCGGGAAGCGATGTCGCGGGGGCAGAGGTTACCGAAGGCGGGATAGCGGCGTTCGAGGTAGAAGTCGCGGTCTTCGTCGGGGATGTCGGTGGGTTTGAGTTTGCCGGCGCGGATGGCTTCGGCGTCTTCTTTCTTTTTGGGTACCCAGATGCGGCCGTCGTTGCGGAGGGATTCACTCATGAGGGTGAGCTTGGATTGGTCTTCGCCGTGAACGGGGATACAGGTGGGGTGGATTTGGGTGAAGCAGAGGTTGGCTAAGTAAGCGCCTTTGCGGAAGGCTTGCACGGCAGCGGAGCCGTTGCAACCCATGGCGTTGGTCGAGAGGAAGAAAGCGCGACCGTAACCGCCGGTGGCCAATACCACGGCGTGAGCGGCGTAGCGTTCGATTTCGCCGGTGATGAGGTTGCGCACGATGATACCGCGAGCGCGGCCGTCGATGATTACCACGTCGAGCATTTCGCGGCGGGTGAAGCTTTCAACGGTGCCTTTGTTGATTTGGCGGTTGAGCGAGGAGTAGGCGCCGAGGAGGAGTTGTTGACCGGTTTGGCCTTTGGCGTAGAAAGTACGCGATACTTGAGCACCGCCGAAGGAGCGGTTGGCCAGCAGGCCGCCGTATTCGCGTGCGAAGGGCACGCCTTGTTCCACGCATTGGTCGATGATGTTGTTCGACACTTCGGCCAGGCGGTAAACGTTAGCTTCGCGGGAGCGGAAGTCGCCGCCTTTGACGGTGTCGTAGAAGAGGCGGTAAACGGAGTCGCCGTCGTTTTGATAGTTTTTGGCGGCGTTGATACCACCTTGAGCGGCGATGGAGTGAGCGCGGCGGGGCGAGTCTTGGATGCAGAAGTTGAGCACGTGGAAGCCCATTTCGCCGAGGGTGGAGGCGGCAGAAGCGCCTGCGAGGCCGGTACCAACGACGATGATGTCGAGGTTGCGTTTGTTGGCGGGGTTCACCAAGCGCTGATGGGCTTTATAGTTGGTCCATTTCTCAGCAACGGGGCCTTCGGGAATTTTGGAATCGACTTGATACTCAGGCTTATTGCATGATTCGACGTCGGCATAGTCCTTCATGATAGGGGTTGAATCAATCATGCCTTGGATTTTAGAGAGGTCTGTCATTTTTCTGAGAAATTTTATTGGTTATCGGATTGTTGTTCGGCAGGTTGCTCATCGGGCTGTTGCACGGGAGCGGCAGCGGGTTCCACTTGAGGAGCTACGGTCATAATGTAGTACTTCATTTGAGAGGCGAATTGCTTAACGCCGGCGATAGCTTCGGGTTCGGCAACTTTGGAGCATTGAGCATCGTAACCGGCCACGATGTATTCAGCGCGTTCCACCAATGCGGGGAGCTTTTCTTTGATGAAAGCGGCTTGAGCGGTTTGCATAGCTTCTTGAGTTTGGGGCACGTTGGCCATGTACTCATTGAGCTGCTTTTGGAATTCGGGCACAACGGTTTCGGCTTGTTCAACCCAGAATTCGGCGTATTGCTCTTGGAGAGCGGGGTCTTGGAGGTAGTTGTTCTCGGGGTCGTTAGCTTTTACATAGAAGGTAACGGCTTGGATGAAGAACAGACCAACCACGATGGAGCTCCACCACAAACCGATTTTGCGCAGGCGTTCCATCCAGATGTTGTTGTTCCAACCGATGGTGTGGAGCATCGACCAGAAGCCGTGGTTGAGGTGGAACCACAGAGCTACGAAGCCAATGATGTACACGATCGGAGTCCAAACTTCTTGGAAAGCGGCTTGGAGGAAGAGTGTGCCGAACTCGGGAGCGGCAACCACACCGTTAACTTGGGGGAAGTCGGCCATGGGAGTGTGGAGTGCTTCGACCAATTGCATCTTAGCCCAGAATTGGATCATGTGCACGCCGAGGAAGGCCACAATCACGATGCCCAGCACGAGCATGTTTTGCGACGACCATTCCACGTGGGGCGGGATGGTGGTGACAGCGTAGCGGTCGTTGCCGCGTGCGCGACGGTTTTGGAGTGTGAGCCAAATGGCGTAGATGATGTGAACGATGAACAGGGCTGCGAGGCCTGCGGAAGCGATCAAGGCATACCAGTTAGCGCCCAAAAAGCCGCAGATGGCATTGTAGGCGGTAGGCCAGAAGATAGCCACAGCATTCATCAACACGTGAAAAGTAACGAATAGAACGAGGCAGCAGCCTGTGAGAGCCATCACAAACTTACGTCCTATAGATGAGTTTGTTAACCACATAAGATGAGTGTTTAAGTAATTATTGGATTATGTTTAGTTTTTCGTACAAGGGTTATGGTGCAGGCATACGCCCACAATTTTCTGCAAATTTAGCACAAATTTGCGAGCAAACCAAATAAAATCGAAAAATTATTTAAAAAGGCATGAGTGGAGAGGTAAGAGTGGAGAGATTGTGGGAGCTGCGGGCAGCTCTGTTGTAGCATATATAATAATGTGTGAAGCGGAATAATGCGAAAAGAACTACGTTGCTACGTTTACGTTTTACGTTGAAAAAAGATGTAATTGCGGCGGTTTTTGGGGCGGAAATTTGGTGGGGCGGCGGAAATTTTGTAATTTTGCGGTATCAAAACGAAATCCTCGTATGGAAATGATTCAAATTAATATTAAAGATGTGCTGTCGATGGTGCCTCAGGCTGAAATCGACGGCCTGAATGGTTGCGCTGCAGCCTCGCTGTCGAAATTGGTCGACGGCACCGGTTTAGGTAATGATTTCTTGGGTTGGGTGAAGCTGCCCACCGACACTCCCGCTGAGTTGCTCGACGACATCGTGGCCACCGCCGCCGCGCTGCGTGAGAACTGCGAAGCCGTGGTGTGCATCGGCATCGGCGGTAGCTACCTCGGCGCCAAAGCTGTGATTGAAGCCTTGGGCAACGCCTTCGGCCACAACAACGGTCCCGAAGTGCTCTTCGCCGGCCAAAATATTGGCGAAGACTATCTCTATGAACTCCAACAACACCTCGCCGGCCGCCGCTTCGGCATCATCGTAATCTCTAAGTCGGGCACCACCACCGAGCCCGCCATCGCCTTCCGTCTGCTCAAGGAGCAACTCGAGCAGCAAGTGGGTCGCGCCGACGCTGCCAAGCTCATCGTGGCCATCACCGACGCCAAACGTGGCGCCCTGCGCACCTTAGCCACCACCGAAGGTTACAAAACTTTCGTAATTCCCGACAACGTGGGCGGCCGCTTCTCGGTGCTCACCCCCGTGGGCCTGCTGCCCATCGCTGTGGCCGGTTACGACGTGAAAGCCCTCGTGGCCGGTGCTGCTGAAATGGAAGCCGCCACCCTCGAAGGTCGCGACAACTCCGCCATCCTCTATGCCTGCACCCGCAACGCCCTCTACCGCGCCGGCAAAAAAATCGAGATCTTGGTGAACTACAATCCCAAGCTCCACTTCGTGTCGGAATGGTGGAAACAGCTCTACGGCGAAAGCGAAGGCAAGGACCACAAGGGCATCTTCCCCGCATCCGTCGACAACTCCACCGACCTCCACTCCATGGGCCAGTGGATTCAGGACGGCGAACGCACCATCTTCGAAACCGTGCTCTCCGTTGAAGAGCAGCAGCACACCGTGGTTATCCCCACCGACGCCGACAACCTCGACGGCCTCAACTACCTGGCCGGCAAACGCGTGGACCAAGTGAACAAGATGGCTGAATTAGGCACTCGCCTGGCTCACGTTGACGGCGGCGTACCCAACCTGCGCATCACCATCCCCACCCTCAGCGAGAAGTACCTCGGCCAACTCATCTACTTCTTCGAAGTGGCCTGCGGCATCAGCGGTTACATCCTCGATGTCAACCCCTTCAACCAGCCCGGCGTGGAAGACTATAAGCGCAATATGTTTGCCCTGCTCGAAAAGCCCGGCTACGAAAAAGAAACCGAAGCAATCAAATCGCGCCTTTGATCACCTCCGCTAACCTATCCAAGCCTTCGCAACCCGGACCAATCGGTGTATTCGATTCGGGTTACGGAGGCTTGACTATTCTCAAAAGTCTGCGGGCACAGTTGCCGCAGTACGACTACATCTACCTCGGCGACAACGCTCGCGCGCCCTACGGCACGCGCTCGTTTGAGTTGGTGTACGACTTCACGCTGCAAGCCGTCAAGCACCTGTTTGCCCAAGGCTGTCACCTGGTAATCTTGGCGTGCAACACCGCCTCGGCCAAGGCCTTGCGCTCCATCCAGCAGCGCGACCTGCCCGTGCTCGACCCCACCCGCCGCGTGCTCGGCGTCATCCGCCCCACCGTGGAACAGCTCGGCGCCACCTCTCGCAGCGGCCATGTGGGCGTGCTCGGTACCCCCGGCACCGTGGCCTCCGGCTCGTACAACATTGAAATCGAGCACCTTAACCCGGGATTCGTCACCACTGCCCACGCCTGCCCCATGTGGGTGCCGTTGGTGGAATACGGCGAAGCCGCATCGCCCGGTGCCGACTACTTCGTCCGCAAGGAAATCGACGCCCTGCTCGCGGCCGACCCGCTGATCGACACCATCGTATTGGGCTGCACCCACTACCCCCTGCTGCTGCCCAAGATTCGCCACTACGTGCCCGAAGGCATCACCATCCTCAGCCAAGGCGACATCGTGGCCGCCTCCCTCACCGACTACCTGAGCCGCCACCCCGACATGGAAGCCCGCCTCACCCGCGGCGCCTCCTGCCGCTACCTCACCACCGACGCCCCCGACCGCTTCAGCGCCGCCGCCGGCGTCTTCCTTGGCGAATCGGTCGCCGCCTCCCGCGCCACCCTCTAACCCCTCGGTTACCCCGAAAAGCATTTATAATATGGAAGCACCTCCGTTCATAGTCTCCGCAAATGCAATCAATATGATTGCCGATATATCCGCCCTTTTAGAGCGGATGAATGCGTCTGCCGACAACGAGCAGGAGCTGCGCCTGCGCAAAGCCAATCGTATAAAGACCATCCACTCCTCTCTCGCTATTGAGGGCAATTCGCTGAGCGAAGCCCAAGTGAGTGACATCATCAATGGTAAACATATAGTGGCCCCCATCAGCCAGATTCAGGAGGTTAGAAATGCAATTCGGGTGTACAATATTTATTCTGAGTTGAATCCTTTCTCGGAGCGCGATTTGCTTAGGGCGCATGCGATAATGATGGAAGCACTGATTGACGATGCCGGTCACTACCGACGAGGCGGAGTCGGTGTGTATGGCGAATCCGGCTTGGTTCACCTGGCTCCGCCAGCCCACTTGGTGCCCACCTTGATGAGGAACTTATTTGAATGGTTGGAGCATTCGACCGACCACCTGCTCATCCGATCATGCGTGTTTCATTATGAATTTGAGTTCATCCATCCCTTTGCGGATGGCAATGGGCGCATCGGTCGCTTGTGGCAGTCGTTGATACTTGGCCGCCTGCATCCGGTCTTTGAGCACCTGCCGGTGGAAAATATTGTATACTCCAATCAGCAAGACTATTATAACGCTATAGCTCAGGCATCACACCAAGCGCAATCCGGCCCGTTTATCGATTTCATGCTCCGCGAACTGTTGAACACTTTGCAGGCCGCTGTCGCAGAAAAAGTGCCCAAGAAAGTGCCCAAGAAAGTGCCCAAGAAATCAGAGATGGCAGTGCTACAGTTGCTTGCCGAGGATCCGCGGCTCACCCGCGGCGAAATCGCCCGGCGAGTTGGGCTTTCCGACAGCGGCGTAAAGAGAATTCTCGCCAACTTAAAAGCCTCCGGCCTGATTCAGCGCGAAGGGAGCACCAAATCCGGCCAATGGATTGTCAACAAATAGCCAAGAGGTAGCTCCGGTCCATTGCTGCCGTCAGGCCGATTGGTGACGGTGAGGCGGAAGCCGAACAGCGTCCGTATGGCCTCCACTTCGTTGCTTTTTTGCGCAAAAAATCACTCAACTATTGTTTTAGTGAAGAAAAATGGCTAACTTTGCATATTATATGATAAGTTACGGTTATGACTAAGAGTACTATGGGCAACAAGCTTACGCCCAAATTGCAACGCAAACTGGCCATCGTGGGCGAGCAAATCAAGTTGGCTCGCCTGCGGCGCAACCTGTCGGTGGCCATCGTGGCTTCGCGCGCCACCTGCTCGCCGCTGACTGTGGCCCGCATCGAAAAAGGCTCGCCGACTGTGGCCATGGGTACCTACCTGCGCGTGCTCAACGCCCTCCAACTCGAAGACGACATCCTCCTCTTGGCCCAACAAGACCCCTTGGGCCACACCCTCCGCGACCTCCAGCTCACCGACCGCCTCCGCGCCTCAAAACTCTAACACGCTATGGATAAGCTGATTGTATACGCAGATTTCGACTGGTTGGATGCCCCGCGCGTAGTGGGTGAACTGACCCGCCAATCGCTCCGTGGCAACGAAACGTTTGGCTTCCAATTTCATAGCCAATGGCTGCGCGACTTTGGAAAACTCTTTCTCAGCAATGATTTAATCAACTTTCCCGGTATGCAGTTTTCGCAAGCGGGAAAGCAATTGTTCGGTTGCTTTGCCGATGCCCTGCCTGACCGCTGGGGGCGCACTCTGTTGGCTCGGCGCGAACTTTTGTCCGCCGCCTGCGAAGGCCGCGCGCCGCGCCGGCTGACGCAGTTCGATTATCTAATAGGCATTGACGACTTCTCGCGAATAGGTGCGTTCCGGTTCAAGCAATCGGAGGATGGCCCATTCATAAATAGCGACGAAACCTTGCGCATACCGCCGATAACGAATTTACGCACGCTTATGGAGGCTGTCAAAGAGGTGGAAGCCGGCGATGCTCGCAATGTATTGCCGCAAGAGAAATGGCTGAATCAGTTGATACGGCCCGGCTCCTCGTTAGGTGGCGCCCGTCCAAAGGCTAATGTAATCGGGCATGATGGCCATATCTACATCGCAAAATTTCCTTCGCGTAACGATGATTATGACAGTGCCCTGTGGGAACACATCTGCCACTGCTTGGCGGCAATGGCCGGCATAAAAGTGGCTCATACTCAATTGATTGAGAATAGCGCCGGCCATCACACCTTGCTCTCGCGCCGATTCGACCGCACCGCTGAAGGCAAGCGCGTGCACTTTGCTTCGGCTCTGACGATGCTCGGCTTGACCGATGGCGACGGTGCCGACACCGGCCACGGCTACGTGGATATGGTCGACTTCTTGATTCAGTACTGCTCTGATGTGGACAAATGCCTGCAAGAGCTTTACCGCCGCGTGGCATTTAATATATGTGTGGGTAATACCGACGACCACTTCCGCAATCACGGCTTCCTGCTCACCAAATCCGGATGGGAGCTGTCGCCCGCCTACGATATGAATCCGACGCTTGACCGCTATCAAAGCCTGCTTATCAACAGTGCTACTAACGAGTCAAGCCTCCATGTGCTGCTCAACTCCTGCGAGGAGTACCTACTGCCGCGCCCCGTGGCCGAGAGCATCATACGCCAAGTGGTGCAAGCCGTGGCTAACTGGCCGGCGGTGGCGCGCCGCTTCGGCGCCCCTTCTGCCGAGACGCGCCAATTCGGCCCGCGCTTCATCACAGCGCTGTAAGTCAGTTACTTGCGGGTGGCGAGGTAGGCGGGGCGGCGGGTGTCGGCCAGGCGGGGGGTGAGTTGGCGGAGGGTGAAGGCGGCGGTGTCGGCCACGGCGGTGGTGTCGGCGGCGTCGGTGATGATCACTAAGGCGCCGGGGGAGAGGGTGTCGAGGTCGGCCGGTTGGATGATATTCATTTGATTATCAAGGTAGTAGGCTATTGAGTAGGTGGGGTGGGGGCCGATGTCGCCGAAGGTGTAGATGGGGTGGCCGGCGGCTTCGCGGCGGAGGTCTTCGGCCATGGGTTTGGTCGACAGCGGGTTGACGGCGGCGGGCATCACGGCGGCGTTGTAGCACAGCAGGATGGCCCAGATGCAGGCGAATCCGGGGGCGGCACCTTTGCAGCCGTCGCGGGTGATCAGTGCGGCGAGGCCACACATCACCGGCACGAACAGCAGGCACCAGCGCCACCAGTGGTCGGCCGTGAAGCTGAATTTTCCGAATGGGACGATGGCCGACACGCACACTGCCACCGGCGCAATCACGGCCAGAGCGGCCACCAAGCGGTTGAACGCAAACATTGATTTACTTTTGGCGGCGAGGTCGACCAACGCGGCCACGCCGTAGGCCATGAACGGGTAGGCGGGCAATAGGTACACGCTGCGCTTGCTGGCCGGGATGCAGTAGAAGATGATGACGGTGAGGGCGGCGGTGAGCGCCATGGCGGCCCCGGCACCGGGGCGCGAGCGGTGTTGCCAGCCGATGTGGGCGGTTAAGATGACCAACAGCGTCCACGGCGCCATGCCGGAGAGGATGGTTAAGAAGTTGTAGTAGAACGGGTTAACGTGCGATTCGTAGGACATGGTGCCGCTGAGGCGTCCGAAGTTTTCCTCCCACACCAGGTCGAGGAAGGCCTGGCCGCCTTGGAGGTATGCGGCATAGTACCACACGGCCGGCAGCAGAAGTGATGCTATGCCATACAGGGCTAACTTACCGATAGTCAGCCACTTATCCTTTCGCAGGATGAGCACATAGATGCCCACTGCCAGCAGCGGGAGGAAGGCGCCGATGGGGCCTTTGGTGAGCGTGGCCCCGCTTAGAAGGAGCACCACGGCCACGCGTCGCCACCAACGCCGCGGCGTATTCGGGTCGTCGATTAGTCGTTGGAGCATGAATATGGCGCCCACCATGCATGCGGTCAGCACCATGTCCACGCGGCACGCTTCGGCGGCGCGAAACACCTCGAACGAGGTGGCCAACACCATGGCGGCAGCCAAGGCGAACTCCTCCGAGCGGTGGCGGCGCGCCCAGAAGTATGTGGCCATAACCAAGGCGATGGCGGCCAAAGCCGAGGGCATGCGCGCCACGAATTCGTTGACCACGCCTCCGTTGAACACCACCGCGAAGATGCTGATGAGCCACGCCAGCATTGGCGGCTTGTAAGGCATCTCGCCGGCCGAGACGGGCAGCACCCAGTCGCCGGATTGAAGCATCGACATGGCCACGATGGCTTCGCGCGGCTCGCCTTTGGAGTAGAACAGGCAGTCGCCGAGCCAAGGTAGCCACAGCGTGGTTACGGCTATGAGCAGCAGCACGGCCAAGGCGGCCGAACTCGGACCTTTGGAGGGTTTCAACATGGGCATAAGTCGTTGTTACTTAGTGGGTTTGTCGGAATTGGAATGCTTGCCGGCGGCAATGGGCTGATTGGTGAGCAGGTGCTTGTAGCGCGAGGGGTCGCGGATGATTTCCAATGCTTGGAGGAAGTCGGGGTTGAGGGGGTTAGTGGCGCGCACATAGATGCCGTTGGGGTAGATGTCGCGGGTGAGCAAACCGAGCATAATGGCGTGGACGAACACTTTGGAGCGTTCCCAATCCTCTTCGTTGAACTCGATGCCGGCTTCGGTGGCGCGGTCGATGAGCGCTTGGTCTAACTCCGACGGAATTACGAAATTTTCGGCAAAAGTGGCTTCATCGGGGTATTTGGCCATGAGTCGGTCGCGGTTTTGTTCGATGTATTTGAACACGGTTTTGAGGATGATGCTCTTGCCGTTAAGTTGGCGATAGTAGCCGCTGAGGCGGGTGGTGTCGACCGGAACGAATACGTCGGGCATGATGCCGCCCCCGCCGTAGACGGGGCGATGGTTGCGCAGGGTGTAGAAAGTTTCGGTGGTGTCGAGGTGGATGCTGTCGGCGCACCAGAGCTCGCCGCTGTTGTAGCGGTTGAGCATATCGAGCTGATACTCTTCACCTTGTCCCTTGACGTAAGGTTTTTGGATGCATCGGCCCGAGGGGGTGTAGTAGCGAGCGGTGGTTAGGCGAATCATGGAGCCGTCGGGGAAGGGGAACGGGCGTTGCACCAAGCCTTTGCCGAAGGTGCGACGGCCCACCACCAAGCCTCGGTCGTTGTCTTGGATGGCGCCGGCGAAGATTTCGGCGGCGGAAGCGGAGTATTGGTCCACGATGACCACCAAGCGGTCGATGCGGCGCAGCGAGCCATTGCTGGTGGCTGAGTAGTGGCGCTCGCTTGTCCGCCCGCGGGTAAACACTATCGGGTCGCCCTTTTGGAGGAACTCATTCGAAAGGTCAACGGCCGACTGCAGGTAGCCGCCGCCGTTGCTCGACAGGTCGATAATTAAGTGCTTCATGCCGCAACGCATCAGCGAATCGGCCGCTTGGCGCACTTCTTGGTCTGTGGTTTCGGCGAAGCGAACGATGGAAATGTATCCCACGTTCTTGTCGACCATATAGGCGGCATCGACGCTGTACATGGGAATCTCGGCGCGGATCAAGTCGAACGGGAGCAGTTCGTCGAAGCCTTCGCGCTTGACTTTGATGGTGACCTTGCTGCCCTCGGGGCCGCGTAAGCGGCTGATAATGTTGGAGTTGGTCAGCTTCTGACCGGCGATGATGGTGTCGTTGGCATAGATGATGCGGTCGCCGGGCATCACGCCGGCGCGGGCGCAGGGTCCGCCGGGAGTGGTTTGTATGATGTAGAGGGTATCCTCGAGCATGTTGAATTGAATGCCGATGCCGTAGAACTTGCCTTCGAGCGGCTGGTTGAGCTCGCGGGTTTCCTCGGCGGAGGTGTATTTCGAGTGGGGGTCGAGGGCGGCCAACATAGCTATGATGGCTTGGTCGGCGATGGAATCCATGTTGACACCTTCCACATAGTAGTTGTCAATGATTTCGGCGGTGAGCTCGATGCGTTGCTCGGGAGTGAGGTTGCTGAAATCTCGGCCGCCGGCCCAGAAGCTGCCGGCGATGATAGCGGAGATGAGCAGAAGTGCGATTTTCTTCATGTTAAATTGTTGAGAGAGAGGTTAATAATTATGGGATGTTATGGGATGAATGCTGAGATGTCGTGATTATACGATTTGAGCTCGCGCACCACCGATGAAGAGATGGCGGCGTGCTCCGGAAGAGATAGCAGCAGCACGGTGTCGATGCCGGCGATGCGACGGTTGACCTCGGCAATGTTGCGCTCGTACTCGAAGTCGGCCACGGAGCGCACGCCGCGCAGCAGGTGCGAGCAGCCAAGCCGTTGCGCCAAGTCCACGGTGAGTTCGCCTTGGTAGGCCACCACTTCCACGCGCTGCGGCGGGTATAGGCGGCGGATGGCGGCCACGCGCTCCTCGGCCGGAGTGGCGGAGGTTTTGGCGGCGTTGACGCCCACGGCCACCACCACCGTGTCGAACAGCGACAGTGCGCGCTCCACAATCGATGCGTGCCCGATGGTGAACGGGTCGAACGAGCCGGCAAACAGTGCGCGGCGCTGCGGGTTACAAGTCGGAGTCATCTTCTATAACAAGGTTGTCGATGATAAAGTTCTGGCGCTCCATAGTGTTCTTGCCCATGTAGAATTCGAGCAAGGCATCCACGCCGTCCTCCTTGCGCATGGTCACGCGGTCCAAGCGCATGTCTTCGCCGATGAAATCGGCAAATTCCTCCGGCGAGATTTCGCCGAGGCCTTTGAATCGGGTGATTTCGGCGTTTTCGCCCAATCGGTCGATGGCGGCGAGGCGCTCCTCATCGTTATAACAATAATATGTGTCGGCCGGTTTGGGGCCGCGGCCGCTACGGCGCGCCGTCTTGCGATTGCGCACGCGGAACAGCGGCGTTTGCAGCACGTATAGGTGGCCTTTCTTAATCAAGTCGGGGAAGAATTCCAAGAAGAAGGTGATAAGCAGCAGGCGGATGTGCATGCCGTCGACATCGGCATCGGTGGCGATGATTACTTTGTTATATCGCAAGCCGTCGATGCCTTCTTCCAAGTTGAGCGCGGCTTGCAGTAGGTTGAACTCCTCATTCTCATAGAGCACGCGCTGCGATACGCCGTAGGTGTTGAGCGGCTTGCCGCGGAGCATGAACACGGCTTGGGTGTCGGCATCGCGCACCTTGGTGATGGAGCCGCCGGCCGAGTCGCCCTCGGTGAGGAATATCGACGAGGCTAACTTCTTTTCTTCGCTGCCGCGGGTGTCGCTCAGGTGCACGTTGCAGTCGATAAGCTTGCGGTTGTGCAGGCTCACCTTCTTGGCCTTTTCGCGGGCGAGTTTCGACACGCCGGCCATGGCCTTGCGCTCGCGCTCGCTTTCCTGCACCTTGCGCAGGATGACGTCGGCCACGGCCAAGTCGCGGTGGAGGTAGTCGTCGAGCTCCTTCTTGACGAAGTCGCCGATGAACTTGGCCACGGTGGGGCCGTCCGGACCCATCTCGCGCGAGCCGAGCTTGGTTTTGGTTTGCGATTCAAACACCGGCTCCTCCACCTTGATGGCCACGGCGGCCACCATGCCGTTGCGGATGTCGGAGTACTCGAAGTTGCGGCCGAAGTAGTCCTTCAGCGTGCGCGACACCGCCTCCTTGAACGCGGCCAAGTGGGTGCCGCCCTGGGTGGTGTGCTGGCCGTTGACGAAGGAATAGTACTCCTCGCCGTATTGGTTGACGTGAGTGATTGCTATCTCGATGTCGTCGCCGCGCAGGTGGATAATGGGGTAGAGCGGCTCTTGGGTCAGGTTCTGGGTGAGTAAGTCGAGCAAGCCGTGGCGCGACACGTAGCGGTGGCCGTTGTACATCATCACCAAGCCGGTGTTGAGGAAGGTGTAGTTGCGCAGCAACGGCTCGATGAACTCGTCGCGGAAGGCGTAGTCGCGGAAGATGGTGCCGTCGGGGGTGAAGCGCACCAAGGTGCCGTTGGGCTCGTTGTCGGTGCAGGTGCAGATGTCGCTGTCGCTCACCAACTCGCCGCACGAGAAGCGGGCTTCGCGGTACTGGCCGTCGCGCACGGCGCGGATCACAAACTCGGTGGACAGCGCGTTTACCGCCTTGATACCCACGCCGTTAAGGCCCACCGACTTCTTGAACGCTTTCGAATCGTACTTGCCGCCGGTGTTCATTTTCGAAGCCACATCCACCACGCTGCCCAAGGGCACGCCGCGGCCATAGTCGCGCACGGTGACGCTGCCCTCGGCCACGTCCACAGTGATTTGGCGGCCGAATCCCATCATGTATTCGTCCACGGCATTATCCAGCACCTCCTTGAGCAACACGTAGATACCGTCGTCGCTGCCGGTGCCGTCGCCGAGTTTGCCGATGTACATACCGGGGCGTCGGCGTATATGTTCTTTCCAGTCGAGGGTTCTGATGTCGTCCTCGCTGTAGTTAGCATCCGAAACGGGCGCTTCGGTATGCTCAAAATCAAGTTCTTGCTCCATAACGTGCAAATTTACAAAAAAAAATCCACACCGCCGCAATTTTACCAAAAATTAATAAAAACGCGGCTCGCCACCCGCTTTCAGGGCAGCTAAAGCTGCTACGCCGGAGGCGAAAATAAGGGCCGGCAGTGTGGGCGGCGCGGAGCCTTTTTGCAGATGTGCCGAGCTTGCTCGGCCTGTCGGCAGGGTCTGATGATTCGTGGTACATTAATTGACAGAGAAGGCTCGCCGTGGCGAGCCTTCTCTGTCAATTAATTGAATGGCGATGGTTATGCGGTGACGCGTTCGAGCCACTTAACCATGCCGAACATTACGACCATGGAGATGAGGCAGACGGCCAGGAACACGGCCCAGGCTTGCCAGATGGGCCAGAAGGAGTACATCAGCGGGCCAACCCACAGCATGAGGTTGCCGATGGCGGTGGCGCCAAGCCACAGGCCTTGGCAGAGGCCTTGCATGCTTTTGGGCGCTACTTTCGACACGAACGACAGGCCGAGGGGCGAGATGAACAGTTCGGCTATGGTGAGGAAGAAGTAGATGACGAACATGATCCACCAGCCGCTCTTTAGTTGCTCGGCTACTGCGGGGGCTAACTTGGTAAATGCGTCGGCCGAGGGATAGTCCATTAAGTAGCTGTAGACCATCAGGAAGAGGTAGGTGAGGCCGGCGATACCCATGCCGATGCCAATCTTGCGCGGGGTGGAGATTTCTTTGCCGCGACGGCTTAAAGCGCCGAAGATGAGCATGATGACGGGGGTGAAGATGATGACGAAAAGGGGGTTGACGGCTTGCCAGATTTCGGGGGCGATGGCGTCGCTTTTAACGAAGTCGCGAGCGAAGAGCGAGAGCGAGGTGCCGTTTTGGTGGAATGAGAACCAGAAGAAGATGGCGATGCCGAGCACGGCGAAGAGGGCGTACATGCGTTGCTTGATTTCTTTGGCCATGGCGCGCTTTTCTTCGGCGGTGTATGTCACAGCGGCAGCGGCTTCTTTCTTGGGCGGGTCGGGCAGACCTTTTTTGGAGATCATGAAGATGGCCAAGGAGATGAGCATTGCAGCCACGGAGGCGATGAAGGAGTAGTGGATGCCGGTGTTGAATGCATCGAGGTATTGGGTGCAGAAGTCGGCTTGGCTGCCGGCGAAGTCGGGTGCGACTTCGGCCATGAGCTGGGTGAATTTGGTGTAAGCTTCAGCGCCCATGGCTTGGCCTTTTTCGATGAATTGGTGGGCGAGTGCGGGGAGGTCGGCGTTGTATGTCATGCCTTTAGTGCCGAGCCACCAAGAGCGGAGCAAGGGGGCCACGAACGGCGCGATGAGGCCGCCGATGTTGATGAACACGTAGAAGATTTGGAAGCCGCTGTCGCGCTTGTCGGAGTACTTGGGGTTGTCGTAGAGCTGACCGACGATGGCTTGGAGGTTGCCTTTGAACAGGCCGTTACCGAAGGCAATCATGAACAGGGCGGCGCAGGTGACCACCAGCAGCCAGGTGCTGTTTTGCGGCGTGGCCAAGATGGGAATTGAGAGAATCACGTAGCCGGCGGCCATGATGATGAGGCCGGTTTGGATGGTGCCTTTGTAGTTGCCGGTGCGGTCGGCAATGAGGCCGCCCACCAAGCTGAGGATGTAGATGCCGGCATAGAAGAACGAGTAGATGAGCGCCGAAGATTCGTTGCTCAAACCGAATTTGGAACACAGGAACAGAACCAATACGGCGTTCATGATGTAGTAGCCGAAGCGTTCGCCCATGTTGCTCAACGCTGCGGGAAGTAGTCCTTTAGGGTGTTGGGAAAACATTTTGAAAGACGGTTTTAGGGGTTAGTATTATTATTGTTGTTGTTTTGTTTTAAATGCGAGGGCGTAGAGGCGCATCTGCTTCACCATGGCCAGCAGGCCGTTGGAGCGGGTGGGGGAAAGGTGCTCGCTCAGGCCGATGGCGTCGATGAAATGGAGGTCGCAGGCCAGGATGTCGTCGGGCGTTTGGTCGTTGAGCACGGATATGAGCATGGAGATGATGCCTTTGACGATGATGGCATCGCTATCGGCCACATAGTGCAGGTGACCGCGCTCGTCGAGGGTGGCATCGAGCCACACGCGGCTTTGGCAACCTTCGATCAGGTGATCCGGGGTTTTGAGTCTCTCGTCGATGGGGGGCAGATCGTTGCCCAAGTCGATGATTTGTGCGTAGCGGTCGAGCCAGTCCTCAATTTCGGTGAACTCGTCGATTATTTCTTGTTGACGTTCGTTAATTGTCATAATATCAGGGCTTTTCGTTGTATACAATGGTGAGGACCACGACGCCGGCATCGGTCATGGTCGCGGGGTCGAGGTTGGCGATATTATCGGAGAGGGTGTGCCAGGTGGCGGGGAAGGTGCCGGTGTCGGCGGCATTGTTCTCGATGATATTGCACACGGGAATGCCGCGACGGATCAGCGGCATGTGGTCGTCGGTGATGGCGTTGCCCTCGCTTTGGATGAAGCGGTTGTCCAAGCCGAGGCGCTTGGCCATGGCCCAGACTTTGGCGGTGACGGATTGTGCCAGGCGGCTCGATAGGTATTCGCGGTGGAAGCGGGCGTTGCGGCCGCCTACCATGTCGAGCAGGATGCCGAACCGGGGTCGGTTGGCGGTGGTGTACGGCATGTGGGCGGCGAAGTAGTCGGCGCCCAAGCACCATGTAGCTTCTTGATTGTCAACCTGTTCCCAATCGGGTGCGCCGTAGTCTTCCACGTCGGTCAGCAGAATGTCCACGCCGATTTCCGGCGCTTTCAAGTTGAGCTGGCGGGCGATTTCGAGCAGCACGGCCACACCGGATGCGCCGTCGTTGGCGCCGTCGATGGGCGTGTTGCGGCGCGCTTCGTCCGGCTCGCGGTCGGCCCACGGGCGGGTGTCGTAGTGGGCGAGAAGGATGACTCGCGCGGTGGTCGTGGGGTTGTACTGCGCCAGTATATTGCTGATTGGCAGCGTTTTACCATCCCATGCTACGGCCGAACCGCTCTGCACTATCACGGTGTCGGCTCCGAACGTGCGCAACTGTGCCACCAAGTAATCGCGGCAAGCGTCGTGCGCCGCTGAGCCGGGTGTGCGCGGGCCGAAAGCCACTTGCCGGCGGGCGTATTCCATGGCCGAGTCGGCGCAGAACGCGGCCGCTTCCATCTTGGCCGGCGCGGCTTCCGACGCGGCTTGTGCGCTGCCGCCCGAGCAGGAGCAGGCCATTGCCAAAGCTACCATCAGCGGGATAATATGTGTGAGTAAAGTGTTCATTTTGAATTGATTAACTGTTTAGCTACGACGATGTCGGCGGCGTGGTCCACATCGATTACCTTGCCCAAATCGTAGGCTTTGAGGCGCCAACCTTCGGCCACCAACTCGCGCTGGAAGCGGCGCATGCGCGCCATCGAGGCGGCAATGCAGCGGTTGAGCACCGCGGCTGCGCCGGGGTTCGACAGGCCGTAGATGCCGGCGGAGATGAAGCGGTCGTGATCGGACGATTCATCGCGGTACGCGGTGATAAAGTCCTGATTATCAACGTCGATGTAGAGCGGGCGCTCGTCGTCGATGAAGGTGGTGACGCCCATGTAGCCGTCGGCGGCGGTGTCGGCGGCGAACGCGAGGACGTAGCGGCTGAAGGCTTCGGGGTGGAAGATGGTGTCGACGGTGGTCATAACGAACTTGCCCTCAGGAAGTTGCCAGGCGAGCGCGTGGAAGCTGTGCATCGAACTGGGGGTGGATTGCACCACTAACCGCAGCTCGAACGGCAGCTCCGACGCCACGTGGCGCAGGTAGTCGGCCACCTCCGTCATCTGTTGGTTGACAATCACGGCCACCACTTGCGCGCCGCAGTCGGCGAAGATGTCGAGCAGACGGCGCACCATCGGCCGTCCGTCGATGTCGACCAACGGCTTGGGCATGGCCACGCCTTCGCTTACCATGCGCGACCCTTCTCCGGCTGCTATGATGGCGAAATTCATTCTCCGGTGAGGTCTAAAACTACGTTATCAGCGCCTTTCTCGTAATACTGCTTGCGCAGGGGGTGGCGGAAGGCTTCGGCATAGTCGCGGCGGTTGCGGGCGATGTCGATGGCGGTGTAGATGGCTTCGCGCAAGGAGTCGGGCGAGGCTTCACCCTTGCCGGCGATGTCGTAGCCGGTGCCGTGGTCGGGCGAGGTGCGCACGAAGTTGAGGCCGGCGGTGAAGTTGACGCCGCGGTCCATCGACAGGGCTTTGAACGGAGCCAAGCCTTGGTCGTGGTACATGGCCAGCACGCCGTCGAAATGCTTGAATCGGCTCGAGCCGAAGAAGCCGTCGGCGGCATACGGGCCGAATGCTAACACCTTCTCCTCCTGCGCCTTAGCGATGGCCGGAATGATTACATCCTGCTCTTCCGAGCCGAGCAAACCACTGTCGCCGGCGTGCGGGTTGAGCGCCAACACCGCGATGCGCGGATTTTGCACGCTGAAGTCGGCACGCAGGGCGTGGTCAAACACTTTTAACTTCTCCACGATGGCGTCGATGGTGATTGCTTCCGGCACGTCCTTGATGGGCAGGTGGGTGGTTTGGAGCGCCACGCGCAGTTGGTCGCAGCACATAATCATCAGCGCGCGCGATTGCGGTTCGCCGGCGGCTGCTTCGAGGTACTCGGTGTGGCCCGGGAAGTGGAACGTGTCGCTTTGGATGTTCTTTTTATTGATGGGAGCGGTGACGAGCACGTCGATTTCGCCCTGCTTGAGGTCGGCCACGGCCTGCTCCAAGGCGATGAACGCGGCCTTGCCGGCTTCGGCGGAGGAGATGCCCGGCTCGGGGCGCACGTCTTCGCCCACCACATTAATTATATTATTAGCGTCGGGACGCGCTTCGGCGGCCGAGCGGATTTGGGTGAACACCACGTTGGGCATTTGCAATATCTTGCGGTATGCGGCGGCAATCTTGGCGGAGCCGTACACGATGGGGGTGCACAATTCGAGCATACGATTGTCCTCAAGTACTTTGAGGATGACTTCGTAGCCGATGCCGTTGATGTCGCCTTGGGTGATACCCACTTTAAGTTTCTGATCCATATATAGTTATACGTATTTTACGATTGATTTTGTCTATTTTTGCCGGCCAACATGCCGCAGGCGGCGTCGATGTCCTCGCCGCGCGAGGCGCGGATGGTGGCGGTGACGCCGAGGGCGTTGAGGCGGTCGCGGAAGGCTTCCATAACTCGGGGCGAGGACGGTTTCATCTCGGCGTCTTCGATTACGTGGAAGCGGATGAGGTTGACCCGCGCCGAGGTGCCCTTGATCAGGTCGGCCAAGGCGTCGGCGTGGCGGTAGTCGTCGTTGACCGCGCGCCACATTATATATTCCACCGACAGGCGGCGCTGGTGGGCGAAGTCGTAGCCGCGGAGCAGTTCCATCACGCTGCGGACGGGCCAGGCACGTTCTACCGGCATAAGTTGCTCGCGCTCAGGCGCGTAAGGCGAGTGGACGCTGATGGCAATGTGCACCTTGGTTTGGTCCAAGAGGCGGCGCAAGCCTTCGATATTGCCGATGCTCGACACGGTGATGCGCTTCGGACTCCAAGCCAAGCCCCACGGCTCGGTGAGGATTTCGATGGCTTTGAGCACGGCGTCGAGGTTGTCGGTGGGCTCGCCCATGCCCATAAACACCACGTTGGTGAGCTCTTCGGAGCGCGGCACCGACAGGATTTGGTTGATGATCTGGGCGGCGGTGAGCTGGCCGTGGAAGCCTTGGCGACCGGTCATGCAGAACGAGCAGTTCATCTTGCATCCGGCTTGCGACGACACGCACAGGGTGGCGCGGTCGCCGTCGGGGATGAACACGGCTTCCACATCGCGCCGGGGCGCGCCGCGGAAGAGGTACTTGGCCGTGCCGTCTTTGCTCAACGCTTGGGTCAACGGCGCCTCGCGCCCCACGCAGTAAGCCTGCTTGAGGGCGGCGCGTGCCTTGAGCGACAGGTCGGTCATATCATCTATATCTGTTACGCGACGGGCATATAGCCATGCGGCCATTTGCTTGGCGGCAAAAGGCTTCAAACCCACTTTGGTGCACACCGAGCGCAGCTCATCGAGGGTCATGCCAATCAGCGGTTGAAGGTCATTTGTTGTCATTGGCTGAAAGTTTCCACAAAAGTAGCAATAATTTCTCAAATAATCGCTACTTTTTTGGTTTTCTATCAAAAAAATTAAAAAAAATCTTCGAAAGGCTTGTTATGTCGCAAAAAATTCGTAACTTTGCACCGCAAACGCCCGGATGGCGGAATCGGTAGACGCGACGGTCTCAAACACCGTTGGGGCGACCCATCCCGGTTCGAGCCCGGGTCCGGGTACAAAGCGAAGGAGCAATCCTTCGCTTTTTTGGTATGCGGGCGGGCTCCTGCCCGAGCAGGAGCTCGGAGCAAGTGCAAAAAAGGCTGCGCGCGGCGGTTCGGCTTCCGCCTCACCACTGGACCCACGGCGCGGCGGCGCGGGTGATTGGGGATTTATTGTGTGGGAAGTGTTAAAAATTGCTCGTTTTTGCGATTTTTTTTGGTCGGAACGGCTTTTTTATGTAACTTTGCACCAATTATCGATTATTATTAACTAATTCTTTTGCCTATCGCCTATATCTACTCTTAATTTTTAATTCGGAATAGAAATGCAACAATTAGCAAATTTGGCCGACGATAAGTTGGTCGCTCTCTATGCTAACGGCAATAACGAAGCGTTCGATATCCTGCTCTCGCGTTATCAGGACCGGCTCTTCTGCTACATAATGCAACTCATTGGCAATCGTTCGCTTGCCGATGATGTCTTTCAGGAAACCTTCGTCAAGGCGATCGTTACCATCCGTCAGGGCAATTATACCGCCTCCGGCAAGTTCGGGGCGTGGCTCATGCGCATTGCTCGCAACCTGATTATCGACCATTTCCGCCAGGAAAAGGCCGAAGGCGTGGTGTCGACCGACGATGGCGAGGTGGACATCCTCAACCGCAAGGAGTTGAGCGACTGCACCATCGAAGACGACATCATCGACCTGCAGATCCGTGATGATGTGCGTTCGTTGGTGCGCCAGCTGCCGCAGCAGCAGCGCCAAGTGCTGGTGATGCGTTTCTATAAAGGCTTGAGTTTTAAGGAGATAGCCGATCTCACGAACGTGAGCATCAACACCGCGTTGGGACGCATGCGCTATGCCATCCTCAACCTGCGGCGCTTGGCGAGTGAGCAAAACATTATACTCACTCACTAACCTACGGCCGCCGTGGCGGCCTCATTTCATTTATGCTCGAACAAATAGGACAATTTCTCACTGTAGTGGCCGATTTCCTTTGCGGCTACCCGCTGTTCACCTTGCTCATCGGTGGCGGCATCTTCTTGTTTATCGCCTCGGGCGCGGTGTCGTTGCGACGGCTTCCGGCTGCGATAGCCGAGCTGCGGCGCAAACACTCGGGCGGCGACGGCCAAATCTCATCCATTCAAGCACTTGCATCGGTGGTGGCTGCCACCGTGGGCTTGGGCAACATTGCCGGCGTGGCCATCGCGTTGGTGATGGGCGGTCCCGGCGCCATCTTTTGGATGTGGGTGAGCGCTATGGTGGGCATGGCCACCAAGTACCACGAGGGTGCGCTGGCCATCATGTACAAGGGCCGCGATAACCTGGGCCGTCCGCAAGGCGGCGTGATGCACATCATCACCCAAGGCCTGGGTCAAAAGTGGTTACCTTTGGCGCGCTTTTTTGCCGTGGCCGGCATTTTGGGCACACTTTGCATCATGAATGCCAACCAGTTGGCTGAAGCCACCATGGCCGTGTTCGTGCCGCAGGACATTGTGGCCCACGGCTGGCTCGCCTCGGCCGGCGCGGTAATCGGCATGAGCGGCGCCGCTTTCGGTCGCTTCCTCTTGGGCCTGGCTATGGCCGCGGTGGTGGCGGTGGTCATCCTCGGCGGCATCTCGCGCATAGCGCGCGTGGCCTCGATTTTGGTACCGTTCATGGTGGGATTGTATTTTATTATGGTGCTATATATTATATGTACGCACGTGGGGCAAGTGCCGCAGGTGTTTGCATCCATTTTCCGCGAAGCGTTCAATTTGCAAGCGGGCTTCGGCGCATTGGCGGGCATCGCCATCATCGGCGCACGGCGTGCGGCGTTGGTCAACGATGCCGGCATCGGCACCGCCTCGATCATGCACGGCGCTTCGCGCAATAACGAGCCGGTGCGCGAGGGTTTGATAGCCATGCTTGGCCCGGCCATCGACTCCGGCTTGGTGTGCACCCTGACCGCCACCGCCATCCTGCTGTGCGTGCCGGAAATCTCTGCCATTGAGGGCCTTAAGGGCTTGGAAGTGGCCATGACGGCCTTCGGTCGCGGCATCCCTTACGGGCAGTATCTGCTGATGTTCGTGGTGGTGTGCTTCGCCCTGTCGTCGATGTTCTCCTACTCGTTCTACGGCTCCACCTGTGCCTCGTATCTCTTTGGTTCGCAGGTAGTTAAGTGGCATCGCTACTTCTTCATCGCCTCGTTAGTGCTGTTTGCCGTGGTGCCGCTGTCGGCGGCCGTGAGCTTGTGCGACCTGTTCTACGCGCTGATGGCATTCCCCACCATGTTTGCCGTGCTGCGGCTCAGCGGTTGCGTGCGCCAAGCCACACGTGCTTATTTCGCCAAATCTAAAACCAAATAACCATGCTTAATTTCATTACTTGGGACTTCGACCCCGTGGCGCTGTCTTGGCCGCTGCAAATCCGCTGGTACGGCTTGATGTTTGCCATCGGCTTTTGGCTGGGCGTGATTGTGGTGGGGCGGATGTTCCGGCGCGAAGGCGCACCCGAACGCTGGGTGAGCGTGCTGCTGCTGTGGGTGGCTGCCGGCACCATCGTGGGCGCTCGCCTCGGCCACGTATTCTTCTATGAATGGGACTATTACAGTCAGCATCCGATTGAAATTCTGTACACATGGCACGGCGGCCTCGCCTCGCACGGCGGCGCCATCGGCGTGATTACGGCTGTGCTGTGCTATTCATATTTCACCACCAAACGCTCGCCGCTGTGGACGTTCGACCGCTTAGTGGTGGCCATCGCCATGGTGGGCGGCCTCATCCGCTTGGGCAATCTGTTCAACTCCGAAATCTTCGGCCACGCCACCACCCTGCCGTGGGGCTTTATGTTCGTCAACTCGCGCGAATGGCACGCTCTCTACGAGGGCCAAGCCTGCCATCCCACTCAGATCTACGAGGCGCTGTGTTACTTCGCCCTATTCGGCCTGATGATGTGGATGTACTGGAAGCGCAACGAAGGCGAACGCCCCGGTATGCTCTTCGGCACATTCCTCACCGGCATCTTCGGCACCCGCTTCCTCATCGAGTTCGTCAAGAATCCGCAGGTGGAATTTGAGCAGGATATGTTGCTGAATATGGGGCAGTTACTCTCCATTCCGTTCATTCTTGCCGGTATCTTCTTCATCGTGCGAGCCTGTTTGCGCCCGCGTCTGCATCTCGATTATCCCAACCAATATTCCGACGCCAAGGACGCCAAAAAGAAGAAGTAAGCAATGCAATTGGCTAAGTTGCGCGCACGTCTGAAAATGTTCATGCTGCCCATAGCGATGCTGTGCGGCTGGCTGTTTCACGAGCCGGTGGAGGCGGTGCAATTCCTGTCGCCGTACATGATTTTCACCATGCTGCTGATTACATTCTGCCGCGTGGACATTAAGGAGTTTCGCATAAGCGCCTTGACATGGAAAGTGGTTGGTTTTCAGTTGATTTGCTGCGTGGTGAGCTACTTTGTTATCGCCCCGTTCAACCCCGTTTTGGCGCAAGGGAGCATGCTGTGCTTCCTGTGCCCGACGGCCACGGCTGCGCCCGTTATTACGGCCATGTTGGGCGGCAGCATCCTCACCTTGGTGGCCATTTCTGTGCTCAGCAACCTGTTAGCGGCGGCCGTAGCGCCGCTGATGTTCACCGTTGCCGTGGGCGAAACGGGTGTCAACATCGACTTCCTCGCCACCTTCGGCACCGTCATGGCCAAAGTCGGGCCGATGATCGTCGGCCCCATGGCGTTGGCGCTGCTGCTGCGCGCCGTTGCGCCCAAGGTGCACCGCGTGATTCACGACAATCAATCCATATCGTTCTACCTGTGGTCGGTGGTGCTGATCATCGTGGTGGGACGCGTTACCACATTCGCGCTGGCCGAACCCGCCGACTGCCTGCCGCAGATGCTCCTGCTCGCGCTGGCCTCCGGCGTGATTTGCGCCATCCAATTCATTGTGGGGCGCCGCTTGGGGCGCCGCCATGGCGATCCGGTGGCCGGTGCGCAGGGTCTCGGCCAGAAGAACACGCTGCTGGCCGTGTGGATGGCACTTACTTTCCTCGACCCGATTTCCTCCATCGCCCCCGCGGCTTATATCATCTGGCAAAATTCGTTTAACTCGTTGCAAATCTGGCTTAAAGCCCGTCGCGACAGCCTTAATTCATAACCTATGGCCGGCTCAATGTTTGAAACCATCAAATCGTTGCCGCTGTTTAGCGGTATCAGCGATGAGCAACTGCTTAACGTGCTGGGAAAATGTAAGATGCACTTCCAAACGGTGTCGGCCGGCAAGGTGGTGCTCAATGCGGGCGAAGTGTGCGCTAATCTCACTTTCTTGATGAGCGGCATCGTTCGTGCCACCTTCACCTCCATCGACGGCCGCTTGTCGCTGAGCCAGTCGATTAAAGGCCCCGACGTGCTGTTTCCGCACTACCTGTTCGGCCTGACCACCGCCCGCCCGGCCACAGTGCGCTCCGTGAGCGAGGTGGTGCTCCTCCACGTGCCTAAGAACGATTTGCTCAAGCTCTTGGCCAAAAGCGATGTGGCATTGCTCAACTTCCTCAACACGCTGTGCGGTAGCGCCCAGCGCGCCTTCCGCGACGTGCTCAATAGCACCGGCGGCGACCTGCGCCGACGTCTTGCATCGCGCGTGTGCGCGCTCACACGCCCGCAGAGCTTCGATATCGTGCTCGAAGTCAATGCCAATGTCTCGGCTGAGTTTGACACCTCCGTCGAGAACTTTACCGCCGCATTCGATTGGTTGGTGGAGAATAAGATCGTGTCCGGAACGCCGAATCGCATGGTAGTCAAAAACCGTGCCGCTTTGGCCGAACTTCTAACCACATAAAAAAGAAACGTCGAATCTCGCGATCCAACATTTCTTTGTTCGTTTTTTAAACGAATCAAACCTAACCTAAAATTTTTACCTTATATTGCCTATTGTTATTTGTTATTGACACTGCAAAGTTACATCGATTTTCACCCTCTCGCAACGGTGTAAAACACAAATCTTGCGCAATATAAGAATTGTCAACCTTTAAAGTATTAAAAACCAAATATATAACTTATTTGCAATATAAGCAAAAATATAGATCTTAATTTGGTGAATTTCCGAATTTTTTGTACCTTTGCACCGAAATATTTACACCTAAAAACCATGATGCGCATTAAATACCTATTCATTTTGTTTGTGCTGGGCTGCTCGTTCAGCTCGCGAGCATCCTCCTTGCCGCAGATGCTCAGCACCGCCCTCGATTCGCTCGACGCTGCCATTGATCGCTATCCCGACCTCTACAATCAGCGCCATTTGCACATCGATTCCTTAGTTATTGTCACCATCAAGCCCGGGCAGCGTCCCGACGCGTCGGATTATTTGTCGATCGCTCGCGCTTACGACGGTTTCAACGTCGACTCTGCCGCACATTATTATTATGCTGCATTTCAGCTATTTACGCCCGGCACACAAGAATATTTCTCCACCACTATCGACATGGCCTATCAGTATGCCAAGATGTGTCGGTTCAGCGATGCCAAATTTTTGCTTAACTCCTTCGATGTCAGCTTGTTGTCTGCGGAAAATAGGCTCAAATATTATGGTATTGCTTCGCGGATATGTATTGATGACCTCAATTTTTCACGTGCTGTTTTAAACCGCGCGCAGTTGATGAATCATGCAATCGAACTGCTTGATTCACTGAATAATTGCTTGTCGGATAACTCTATGGCGCGATGGCTCGTTGAGTCGCGCAAGAGTGCTATCCGAGGTGATAATATCCGCGCTATGGGCGAATTGAACGAGGCAATTGCTTCTTTCCCGCCCGATTCGCCCACATACGCCATGCTCACCGCCATGTTGGCCGACTGCTATGACAATCGCCCCGACAAGTTATATGAACGCGCGTACTACCTTGCCTTGTCGGCACGGGCCGACATTTTGAACGTGAATTGCGATGTGGCTTCGCTCGCCAACTTAGGCGAAACGCTCATGGATCTGGGCGATAAAGACCGTGCTTTCAGGTACTTAGAGCTCTCCAGTCGCATCATGCGCGACAGTGGTTCGCTCATGTTCTTGGCCGCTACATCACCTCGATTTATCGAAGTAGCCGGCAAGGTGCACGAAGCTGATTTGAGCACCAACCGTGCAGGCATCATCGTAATCGTCGCCCTCACATTGATGATTATTTTGTTGGCAGCCGTGGTACTCAACTCCAAGATCCGCTCGGCTCACGACGAGCACACCGCCCGGCAGCTGCGCGATTCAGTGGCCAATCGCGAACTTTACATCACCCAATTGCTCAAACTATGCTCTTCGTATGTGGATGGTTTTGAGGAGCTTACGCGCTTTGTGACTCGCAAACTGAAAGCCAATCAGGCGGCTGACCTGCTTAGTAATATCGAGAGCGGCCGTATGCTCACCGAGTTCTCCGAGAAGTTCTTCGTGGTATACGACGAAGCCGTCCTCAAGATTTTCCCCAACTTTGTGGCTGATGTCAACCGTCTGCTACAGCCCGACAAGCAAGTGGAGTTGCCAAGCGTCGGCAGGCTGAGTCCCGAATTGCGTATCCTTGCTTTTATGCGATTGGGCGTGACCGACAGCACCCGCATCAGCAAGTTCTTGGGATTGTCGCTCAATACCATCTACACCTACCGCAATCGAATGAAAAATCGCGCCATCGACCGCGAAAACTTCGAGGACAACGTTTTGAAAATCGCCTGAAATCGCTTGATTATAGCTTATATTTCTACAAAATTGTATCATTCTTAAAATGCTGATTAATAGATGAATAATAATATTTAAAGCCTATATTTATTTATATTGCACTTCAATTTAATTTTCAAGTGAACTTTTTCGTAGTAACTTTGCAATGTAAATAAACAAAAAAGGTCTAAGATTCAAGGTTATTATTTAGGATTATTCAGTAATAGACAACAAGGATTTATAAATGGTTTTAGGTATTTAGTGTTAGCAACAACACAAGAAATCAACCGGGCCGCGAGGTATCGGTTTTTTTCTTATATATACACCAGCGGAGCGCCCCAACCACGGGGCGCTCCGCTGTCGGTTTCCGGGGTTGCTATAGCAGCAGATTGTTGAGGTATCCCAAAATGATGATGCCAAGGGTTACGGCACCGAAGAAGATGGCCACCAGTCGCCATGTCATCACCTTTTTGAGCATGGTGGCTTCGGGAAGCGACAAGCCCACCACCGCCATCATGAATGCCAGGGCGGTGCCGATGCTCACGCCTTTAGCCACCAACACTTGAATCACCGGCACGATGCCGGCGGCGTTGGCATACATCGGCACGGCCAATATCACGGCCACCGGCACAGCGTACCAGTTGCCGCTACCAAGCCATTCGGCGAAGAACTCATCTGGCACGTAGCCATGGATGGCTGCGCCCAACGCGATGCCGATAATAATGTACAGCAACACGCCCCGCACTATACCCAGCGCATCGCGCACTATCGCCGGCAGGCGGTGTAGGAAAGTGGTGTGTTCAGCTTGCCATGTCTCGGCTTCCGCCTGCGAGTTGGCGATAATCTGTTGCACCCACGGCGTGAGGTTGCGCTCCAACCGGAAACGGCCCAAAATTATGCCGCCGAGGGTGCCCATGATGATGCCGCCGCTCACATAAATGGCGGTGAACTTCCAGCCGAATGAGCCGGCAAGCATGGCCACGGCTACCTCGTTCACAAAGGGTGAAGTGATTAGAAATGAGAGCGTTACGCCCAATGGTATACCCCCGCGGACGAAGCCGATAAAAAGCGGAATCGACGAGCACGAGCAGAACGGTGTCACCGCGCCGAACAGCGATGCCAGCAGGTATTGCAGCCCATAGAATCGGTGCGAGGTTAGGTGGGACCGAAGCCGCTCAATCGGGAAGTACGCGTTGATGATGCCCATCAAAATCGAGATGCCGAACAGCAGTAGCACGATCTTGATGGTATCGTACACGAAGAAGTTGAGCGCCGCGCCTAAGTGCGACTGCTCCGAAAGGCCTATCAGGCTGTAAATCAGCCAGTCGGCAAAGGTTTGAATCATGTCAGCAGCTCTTTGATTTGGTCAACATTGAGCACACGGCCTTTGGCCACGACCTTTCCGTCGACCACCATGGCCGGCAGAGCCATCACGTTGTATTCCATGATTTTGACGATGTCTTCTTCCTTGTTGACCACGGCGTCGAGGCCGAGTTGAGCCACCGCCGCTTGGGCGTTGGCAAAGAGTGCTTTGCACGAGGCACATCCTGTGCCTAAGATGGTGATTGTCATAATGTTAAAGTATAAAGATAGTGATACAATAATAGATGCCGATTAGGATGAACAGCCCGGCCACGATGGCATTTAGCCGCCGCTGAATAGTCTGGAACCGCCCGTACAGCGTGCCGATTTTCTCCACGCTGAAGGCCAACACCCACGCCACTGCCACCACCGGCAATGCGGTGGCCACGGCGAACAGCGGCGGCAGCAGCCATCCGGCTGTGGTTGAGGCGGATAGCGGTATCAGCATGCCGAAGTAGAACACGCCCGAGGTGGGGCAGAACGCCAAGGCGAACAGCATACCTAACAGCAGCGCGCCCCATTGCCCGCGGCGGGCGAGGTGCTCGCCGTTGAGGCCGATTTTCGGCAGCGAAAGCTTGTGGCCGAACAGCATGAACACACCGATTGCCACTAACATCGGCCCGATGACCGCTTCGCCGATGGCCGTGATCGAGCTGCGCAATCCGAATATGCCTATACTGCTGTTAATCAGAGCAATAAGTATGATAGCCAAGCCCCAGTACGCTACCACCCGCCCCGCGCAGTAGAGCAGTCCGCGGCGGAAAATGGCTCGACGGTCGGAGATGTCCTTGCTGATGAAGCCGATGGCGGCGATGTTGGTGGCCAGCGGACACGGCGAGATGGCGGTGAGCAAGCCGAGCAGCAAGGCGGTGAGCGCCGGCGCGGAGCCGTTGTCGATTAGTGCTTGAATGGAGTCCATCACTGTTGCAGTTTGCGGATTTCGTCGGTGAGCGACTGCTTGAATTTGTCAGGGTTGGAGCGAGCCGAGGCGAAGGCCATGTTGGTGAGGTCGACGTGCTGCACCGGTTGGCCGTTGCGCCATTGGCACAGAACCAAAGCCGATGACGCCACCTCGAAGTTGGCGGCCACGGCGGCGCCCTCGGCTGTAGATAAATCAACTACTGTGAAGGTTAACGTGCTGTCGCAAAGCGTGTTGACTACTTCGGTCGCGCGCTGCTCGATGGCATTGCAGGTGGCGCAGCGTTGCTTGCCGTGGAAGTAAAACACTTGTACGCCGTCGCCGGTCGGCGCTTCGAGCGGCGACGCTTGCGGGGCGGAGCATCCCGCCATGCTGAGCAGGACGATGGTGCGGATGGAAAGAAATTGTTTCATAGGGTAAGTAGTTAGGCGAACAACGAACTAATTAAGTAAAAGCTATTCAGCAGCAGCCGCATTCCGACGAGGCGGCACTGAAGAACTGGGCGAACAGGCGCTGGGCCACGGCCCAATTGGCGCGGTTGATGCAGTAGCGCACTTTTGGCGGCTCGATCGACCCTTGGATGAGGCCTGCGTCCTTCAGTTCGCTAAGATGCTGTGAAACAGTGGCTTTAGAGATGGAAAGTACTTGGTGGATGTCGCCAAAGAAGCATTCCGAGCGTTGCGCCAGGAACAAGAGGATAGCCACGCGAGTGGGGTGGCCCAGCGCCTTGGCCATGCGCGCCAGCTGTTGCTGTTGGTCGGGAGTTGGAATAATCATGAGCAAGTGGATTTTAAATTCTGTTCGCAAAGATACGAACAAATTTTCAATCACACAAATTTTTTTGCCAAAATTTTGCGCCGCCCCGCCGCCTTAATTCATGACTTGAACCGGCAAACCAAATACTATAAAGTAAGAATCAACAAAAATACCGTTACGTTCTACGTCAAAAACCTACGTTCTACGTTTACGTCTTACGTTAAAAAACCGTCACGTCTTACGTCAAAAAACGCGTTGGTTCGTTTTGTTGCTTACGAGATAGCCCGTAGTCTTAATTGAAAGGCGGCGGGGTGGGTGGAAATAAATTTGGAATTTTGGGGAAGATTTCGTAACTTTGCACATTCTTTGTGCCGTGCACTTAGGATTTGACATTTTGTAATCATACATTATTATATATAGATATGAATATTCTTGAACTGAGCGAGCAGGAGATCATTCGTCGCAACTCGTTGCAAGGGTTGCGCGATTTGGGCATCGAACCTTATCCTGCTGCAGAATTTGTTGTCACCGGCCACAGCGATGAAATCAAGGCTTCCTTCAGCGACGACGCTGAACCTCGCCAAGTGAGCATCGCCGGCCGCATTATGAGCCGTCGCATCATGGGCAAGGCTTCCTTTGCCGAGCTGCAAGATGCCAATGGCCGTATCCAAGTGTATATCTCCCGCGATGAAATCTGTCCCGGCGAAGATAAAGAACTGTACAACACCGTGTTCAAGAAACTCTTAGACATCGGCGACTTCGTCGGGGTGGAAGGCTACGTGTTCCGCACCCAAACCGGCGAAATCTCCGTGCATGCGCAGAAGTTGACCGTGCTCAGCAAGTCGCTGCGTCCGCTCCCCATCGTCAAGGTGAAGGACGGCGTCACTTACGACGGCTTCGAAGACCCCGAGCTGCGCTACCGTCAACGCTACGTTGACTTGGTGGTCAACGCCGGCGTCAAGGAAATCTTCCTTAAGCGCACCAAGGTGTACTCCTCCATGCGCGAATACTTCAACGCAGCCGGTTACATCGAGGTCGAGACCCCGATTCTGCAGTCGATTCCCGGCGGTGCCGCTGCGCGTCCGTTTATTACTCACCACAACGCGTTGGACATACCCCTGTACCTGCGCATCGCCGACGAACTCTACCTCAAGCGCCTGATTGTGGGCGGTTTCGAGGGCGTGTACGAGTTCTCCAAGAACTTCCGCAACGAAGGCATGGATCGCACCCACAACCCCGAGTTCACCTGCATGGAAATCTACGTATCCTATAAGGACTACAAGTGGATGATGAACTTCACCGAGCGTATGCTCGAAAAAATATGCCTCGACGTGAACGGCACCACCGAAGTTAAGGTGGGCGACAATGTCATCTCGTTCAAGGCTCCCTTCCCCCGCGTGACCATGGCCCAAGCCATCAAGGACTTCACCGGCGTGGACATCACCGGCATGGACGAAGCCGCCCTGCGCCAAGTGTGCAAGGACCTCGACATCGAAATCGATGAAACCATGGGCAAAGGCAAGCTCATCGACGAAATCTTCGGCGCCAAGTGCGAAGGCAACTACATCCAGCCCACCTTCATCACCGACTACCCGGTGGAAATGTCGCCCCTGACCAAGCGCCACCGCGACAACCCCGAGCTCACCGAGCGCTTCGAGCTGATGGTCAACGGCAAAGAGCTGGCCAACGCCTACTCCGAGCTTAACGACCCCATCGACCAGTACGAACGCTTCGTGGAGCAAATGCGCTTAGCCGAAAAAGGCGACGACGAAGCCATGATCATCGATGGCGACTTCATCCGCGCCTTGGAATACGGTATGCCGCCCACATCCGGCATGGGCATCGGCATGGATCGCCTGGTGATGCTCATGACCGGCCAAACCGCCATCCAAGAAGTGCTCCTCTTCCCCCAGATGCGCCCGGAGAAGACCGAGCGCCGCGACCGCCCCGAGGCTTACGTGGCCGTGGGCGTGCCCCAAGAGTGGGTGGCCCCGCTGCAAAAAGCCGGCGTGCTCACTGTGGCCGCGCTGGCCGATGTCACCCCCGGCAAGCTCTTCCAAGAGCTGTGCGGAATCAACAAGAAGTACAAATTAGGGCTGACAAACCCGCAGCCGGAAGTGATTCAGCAGTGGGCCGACGCCGCCAAAGCCACGCTGTGAACCGTGGCCGCAGATGTGAAACCTTAAACACTATCCCATAAAAAACGGCAGTAGTAGCCAAATATTTAGATATGAGCTCATTAGAAAACATAGCTGTGCTCGGTGGTGGCAGTTGGGCCACTGCCCTGAGCCGTTTGCTGCTGCAAAACTGCAAGACAATCACGTGGTACATGCGCCGCGACGACCGTATCGAGGAATTCATCCGCATCGGTCATAACCCCGCATATCTCACCGACGTGATGTTCGACACCAATCGTATCAACTTCTCATCGGATATCAACTACGTGTGCGACAAGGCCGACGTGCTGCTGTTGGCCATGCCGTCACCCTACTTCAAATCCCACACCGAAAAAATTTCGGTGGACCTCAGCGGCAAGACCATAGTCTCGGCCGTCAAGGGCATTGTACCCGATGAAAATCAGATTATTACCGACTACATGGTCGACCACTTCGGCGTGAATCTGCAGCGTGAGATCGTGATCTCCGGCCCCTGCCATGCCGAGGAAGTGGCCCTCGACCGTCCGTCGTTCCTCACCATCGGCTGCCATGACCACGAGCTGGCCGTGGACTTCGGCAAACTCATCGAAGGCAAGCGCTCCCACGCCATCATCTCCACCGACGTCGAAGGTATCGAGTACGCCGCCGTGCTCAAGAACATCTACGCCATCGCTTCCGGCATCATCCACGGCATGAAGTTGGGCGACAACTTCTCCGCCATGCTCGTGTCGAACGCCCTGCGCGAAATGGAACGATTCCTCGCCGCCGCCGCTCCCGCCGAACGAAATATCAGCGACTCCGTGTACTTAGGCGACCTCCTCGTGACCGCGTACTCCCGATTCTCACGCAACCACAACTTCGGCTCGATGATCGGCAAAGGCTACTCGGTGAAAAATGCCCGCATGGAAATGGAGCAAACCGCCGAAGGCTACTATGCCGCCAAATGTATCACCGATATCAACAGCAAGCTCGGGGTGGAAATGCCCATCCTCAACTGCGTCTACGATATTCTTTACCGCAACATACAGCCGGCCAAAGCTCTCAGCCGTATGTCTACAACATTCTGCTAATCAATAATTTACAAATACAAAATGGAAAAGAAAGAACTGAAAATCGAACTGCCTGCAGAAGTAGCTGCCGGCAAATATAGCAACCTCGCAGTAATCTCCCACTCCGCTCAGGAGTTCTTCCTCGACTTCGTCACCGTGGCCCCCAATATGCCCCAAGCCAAAGTGCAAAGCCGCGTGGTGATGACACCCGAAAACGTGAAGAACCTCCTGTTCGCCCTGCGCGACAACATCGCCAAATACGAAGCTACCTTCGGCGAAATCGAGCACAAAGTGCCCAAAGCCGGCGCTCCCAAAGGCGGCAGCGATATCCCCAACCCCTTCCAAGCCTAAACCGCTATGCTTCAGCACTCTTTGGAGATTTACAACTCGATGTCGCGTTGCAAGGAACTCTTCAAACCCTTGCACCCGGAGCGAGTAGGTATGTACGTGTGCGGCCCCACCGTCTACGGCGACGGCCACCTCGGTCACGCCCGTCCGGCCATCACCTTCGACGTGCTCTTCCGCTACCTTACCCACTTAGGTTACAAGGTGCGCTACGTGCGCAACATCACCGACGTGGGCCACTTGGAGCATGACGCCGACGACGGCGAGGACAAGATCGCCAAAAAAGCACGCCTCGAGCAGCTCGAACCAATGGAAGTGGTGCAGCACTACCTGCTGCGATACCACCGCGCCATGGACGCGCTCAACGTGCTCCCGCCCTCAATCGAGCCCCACGCTTCCGGCCACATCATCGAACAAATCGAGTACATCAAAAAAATTCTCGACGCCGGATACGCCTACGAGAGCGAAGGCTCCGTATACTTCGACGTGCCCAAATTTAACCACGACTACGGCTACGGACGCCTCTCCGGTCGCAACATCGAAGAGCTGCTGGCTACCACCCGCGCCCTCGACGGCCAAACAGAGAAACGCAATCCCGCCGACTTTGCCCTCTGGAAAAAGGCTGCACCCGAACACATCATGCACTGGCCTTCCCCCTGGAGCGAAGGCTTCCCCGGGTGGCACTTGGAATGCTCCACCATGAGCGAAAAGTACCTCGGCGAACAATTCGACATCCACGGCGGCGGTATGGACCTCAAATTCCCACACCACGACTGCGAAATCGCCCAGTCAGTGGCCCATAACGGCCGTCCTTCCGTCCACTATTGGATGCACAACAATATGATCACCATCAACGGCCAGAAGATGGGCAAATCCCTCGGCAACTTCATCACCTTGGACGAATTCTTCACCGGCTCGCACCCCCTGTTGGCCCAAGCCTACTCGCCCATGACCATCCGCTTCTTCATCCTGCAAGCGCACTACCGCGGCACCGTGGACTTCTCCAACGAAGCCCTCCAAGCCAGCGAAACCGCACTGCGCCGCATGCTCGACGGATGGAAGCGCCTCGGCGAACTCAAGCCCTCGGCCGAATCCACCGTGGACGTCAACGACATCCGCACACGCTGCTACGCCGCCATGGACGACGACCTCAACACCCCCGTGGTGATCGCCACCCTCTTTGACGCCTGCCGCATCATCAACCAAGTGAACGACGGCCACGCCACCGCCACCGCCGACGACATCGCCACCCTGCGCGACATCATGCAGACATTCCTGGTTGACATCCTCGGCATCCGCACCGAAGCAGCCGAAGCCGGCGCCGAAGCTCTCAAACCCTTCGAAGACGCCGTGGACCTGCTCCTCAACATCCGCCGCGAAGCCAAGCAACGCAAGGATTGGGCCACTTCCGACCTCATCCGCGACCGCCTCGCCGCCATCGGCTTCGCCGTCAAAGACACCAAAGACGGCGGCTTCGAATGGACCCTGAAGTAAGTAATTTCCCATCCACCTCCCACAAATTAGCCCTATTAGACCAATTGGCCTAATAGGGCTAATTCGTGGGAGGTGAGCCGAGTGGGCGGGCACAAAAAAAGAGGGCCCCGGCCCTCTTTTTTTATGGATGAGTGTGGTGGATTATTCTTCGGGAGCGACACCCCATTGCTGTTGGGCGAGGCGGCGGTAGTTGTTGTAGCGCCATTGGGCGTTTTCTTTGGCTGCGGCGAAGAGTTCTTCGGCTTGGTCGGGGAGCTGTTTGAAAACGGAGGCGTAGCGTACTTCGCCTTTGAGGAAGTCGGTGAACTTATCCCATTGGGGCTCTTTGGAGTCGAGGGTGAAGGGGTTCTTGCCTTCGGCTTCGAGGGCGGGGTTGTAGCGCCACAGGTGCCAGTAGCCGCATTCTACAGCGCGTTGTTGTTCGAGCTGAGCGTGGCCCATGCCGGCGCGGAGGCCGTGGTTGATACAGGGGGAGTAAGCGATGATCAACGAGGGACCGTCGTAGGCTTCGGCTTCGCGGATGGCCTTGAGGGTTTGAGCGTTGTCGGCACCCATAGCCACTTGAGCCACGTAAACGTAGCCGTAGGTGGAGGCGATCAGGCCGAGGTCTTTCTTACGGATGCGTTTGCCGGCAGCGGCGAATTTGGCGATTGCGCCGAGCGGGGTGGCCTTGGAGGATTGGCCGCCGGTGTTGGAGTATACTTCGGTGTCGAGCACGATTACGTTAACGTTTTGGCCGGAAGCGAGTACGTGGTCGAGGCCGCCGAAGCCAATGTCGTAAGCGGCACCGTCGCCGGCGATGATCCATTGGCTGCGAGCCACGATGTAGCCCTTGAGTTCGAGCAGAGCGCGGCAGTTGTCGCATTGGCAAGCTTCAGCCAGGGGGATGAGCTCGTTGGCCACTTCGCGGGTGACGCCGGCGGAGTTGCGGTTGTCGAGCCATTTTTGAGCGAGGGCTTTGATTTGGTCGGAGCACTTGTCGCAGGCGGTGAGGCGGGTCATGATGTCGGCCACGCGAGCGCGGATCTTGTCGGAAGCGATGTGCATGCCGAGGCCGTATTCGGCGAAGTCCTCGAACAGCGAGTTACCCCAAGCGGGACCGTTGCCTTCGGCGTTGGTGCAGTAGGGGGTAGAGGGCACGGAACCGGAGTAGATGGATGAGCAACCGGTGGCGTTGGCTACCATTTCGTGGTCGCCGAAGAGTTGGGAGATGAGTTTTACGTAGGGAGTTTCGCCGCAACCGGAGCAAGCGCCGGAGAATTCGAACAGCGGGGTGGCGAATTGCGAGTTCTTGGCGTTGATCTTGATGTCAACGAGGTTTTGCTTGGAGGCGACGGCGGTGGTGCAGTAGTCCCATTGCTTTTGCACTTCGAGTTGGGTTTCGAGGGGCTTCATTTCGAGAGCCTTCACGCCCTTCTTGCCGGGGCAAACGTCCACGCAGTTGCCGCAACCGAGGCAGTCCATAACGTCGACGGATTGGATGAAGCGCATGCCTTTGAATGCGGTGCCGATGGCGGGGATAGAAGCTTCTTCGCCGAAGGGAGCGGCAGCGAGTTCGTTGGCGTCGAGCACGAAGGGACGGATGGCGGCGTGAGGACAAACGAATGCGCACTTGTTACATTGGATACAGTTTTCTTCGAGCCATTGGGGCACGAAAGCTGCTACGCCGCGTTTTTCGAAGCGTGCGGTGCCTTGAATCCAGTGGCCGTCGGCTGCGTTGGCGAAGTCGGATACGCGCAGCAGGTCGCCGTCTTGAGCGTTGATGGGACGCACGATGTCGTTGATGAAGGCGGGGTCGTTGTTTTCAGCCTTGGGGTCATCGGGGAGGTTGGCCCAAGCGGGGTCAACGGCGAGGGTGTGGTATTCGTTGCCACGATCCACGGCAGCGTAGTTTTTGTCGACCACGTCTTGACCTTTCTTGCCGTAAGATTTCACGATGAATTTCTTCATCTGTTCAACGGCGAGGTCCACGGGGATTACTTCGGTGATGCGGAAGAAAGCGCTTTGGAGGATGGTGTTGGTGCGGTTACCGAGGCCGATTTCTTGGGCGATGCGAGTGGCGTTGATGTAGTAGACGGTGATGTTGTGCTGAGCGAAGTAGCGTTTAACCTTGTTGGGGAGGTTAGCAGCGAGTTCGTCGCCTTCCCAGATGGTGTTGAGCAGGAATGTGCCGCCGTCGCGCAGGCCGCGGGTCACGTCGTACATGTGGAGGTAAGCTTGCACGTGGCATGCTACGAAGTTGGGGGTGTTCACCAGGTAGGTTGAGCGGATGGGCTTGTCGCCGAAGCGCAGGTGCGAGCAGGTGAAGCCGCCGGACTTCTTGGAGTCGTAAGCGAAGTAAGCTTGGCAGTATTTGGTGGTGTTTTCGCCGATGATCTTCACGGAGTTCTTGTTAGCGCCCACTGTGCCGTCGGCGCCGAGACCGTAGAACTTGGCTTCGTAGGTGGAGGGGTCGCCTAAGGCAACTTCTTCCTTGGGAGGCAGGGAGGTGAAGGTAACGTCGTCGACGATGCCCACGGTGAAGTGGTCTTTGGGTTGGGGCAGAGCGAGGTTTTCGAAAACGCCGATAATCATGGCGGGGGTAACGTCCTTGGAGGCGAGACCATAGCGGCCGGCCACGATGCGGGGAGCGTTTTCTGCGCCGTAGAATGCTTCTTTAACGTCGAGGCAGAGGGGTTCGCCGTTGGCGCCGGGTTCTTTGGTGCGGTCGAGCACGGCAATGTTGCGGCAGGTGGCGGGGATGGCGGCCAGCAGGTGCTTGGCGGAGAAGGGGCGGTAGAGGTGCACGGCCACCAAACCAACTTTTTCGCCGTTGGCAACCATGTAGTCGATGGCTTCCTTGGCGGCTTCGGTCACGGAGCCCATGGCGATGATTACGCGGTCGGCATCCTTGGCACCGTAGTAGTTGAAGAGGTGGTATTCACGGCCGGTGATTTCGGAGATTTTGGCCATGTAGTCTTCCACGATTTCGGGCACGGCTTCGTAGTGCTTGTTGCAAGCTTCGCGGTGCTGGAAGAATACGTCGCCGTTTTCGGCCAAGCCGCGTGCGATGGGGGCTTGGGGAGTGAGGGCGCGTTGACGGAAGCGGGCGAGGGCTTCGCGGTCGAGCAGCGGTTCGAGGTCTTCTTGCTCCATCACTTCGACCTTTTGGATTTCGTGGGAAGTGCGGAAGCCGTCGAAGAAGTTAACGAAGGGCACACTCGAACGGATAGTGGCGAGGTGAGCCACACCGGCGAGGTCCATAACTTCTTGCACGGAGCCTTCGGCCAACATGGCGAAGCCGGTTTGGCGGGTAGCCATCACGTCTTGGTGGTCGCCGAAGATGGAGAGAGCGTGAGAGGCGATGGTGCGGGCCGACACGTGGAACACGGTGGGCATCAATTCGCCTGCGATTTTGTACATGTTAGGGATCATCAGGAGCAAACCCTGTGAGGCGGTGTAAGTTGTGGTGAGGGCACCTGCATGGAGGGAGCCGTGTACTGCGCCGGCGGCGCCGCCTTCCGACTGCATTTCTTGCACCAAAACAGTTTCGCCGAAGATGTTTTTGCGGCCTGCGGCAGCCCATTCGTCCACATATTCAGCCATAGTGGAAGAAGGAGTGATGGGGTAGATAGCGGCTACCTCGGAGAACATATAGCTCACGTGGGCAGCGGCTTGGTTGCCATCGCAGGTCAAGAATTTCTTTTCCTTACTCATAGTTTCTATTGGTTGTTGTATACGTATATTCAAATCAGCGAGTGATAAGTGAGTGCAAAGTTACGAAAAAATCGCCAATTACATATTATATATAAGCAAAAAAATGCGAAAAAAGTTTACGGCGGGTGCTCGGCCGGGGCCGGGTGAGCACTCGCCGTAAACGAAATTTTTTTGGCGGCGGAGTGGGGGAAGTGTTAAAAATGGGGGCCGGTGGGCGGTTTTTTGGCGGAAAAGTTGGAAACGGGCGGAAAAATTCGTAAATTTGCACGATATTTGCGAAAAGTGCGCTCGCGCCGTATGGGTGCGGGACTTTTTTCGACTATAGAAAAGAAATGAAAAGGAAAAAAACAGCGCGAATTTCGACATTCGGCTCGCGAATTACCTCGATAATCAGCGTGGCATTAGTGCTGACGATTGTGGGTATTTTGGCGATGACATTGGATGCTTCGAGCCGAGTAGGTCAAGATATACGTAGCAATATCGGGTTTGTGGTAAAGGTGAATCGCGATGCTACTGATGTGGATGTCAACCGCTTGGATAAGCAGTTGCGTACCGCCGCATATGTGTCGGAGTGTGTCTACACTTCGGCTGATTCGATATTGGCGCAAGAATCGCGCTTGATAGGTGAGCGTATCGATTCCTTGCTCGACGAGAACCCGTTCGGCGCTGAATTTGATGTGAAAGTGCGCGAACAGTGGGCTAACAGCGACAGTATCAACATGATAGCCGGTCGCTTGGAGTTCAACCCCGTAGTTGACGAGGTGGTGTGCCAAACTTCGGTGGTGGACGACATCAACTCCGCCTTAGGACGCTTTACTTTGGTGCTGGCCGCCATAGCTGTGGCGCTGCTCGCCATCTCTTTCGTGCTGATTAACAACACGGTAAGTTTGGCCGTGTACTCGCGCCGCTTCATCATCCACACCATGAAGCTGGTGGGCGCCACCGGCGCTTTCATCCGCCGCCCGTTCCTGCTGGCCGGCTTGGCCACCGGGGCTGTGTCGTCGGTGATTGCCATCGGCATGTTGGCCGGCGCACGCGCTTACTTGGGCACATTGGATGTGGTGTTCGACCAAGTGCTGCCGTGGGCCGGAATGTGGTGGGTGGCACTGCTGCTGGCCGTGGCCGGTCCGCTGATTTGTTTGGCCGCTTCGGCGGTGGCCACCAACCGCTATCTGCGTGCCGATTACGATGATATGTTCATGAAATAAAAGCATTTACAAGATAATGTCAGAAGAAAAAATTGAGAAGAAAATCAAGCGCAACGAGTTTGACACTCTGCCGCTTGGGCGTAACAACTTCAAACTGATGGCCGTGGCCGGAGTTATAATTGTACTCGGCTTCCTGCTGATGTTGGGCGGCTCCTCCACCGAGGAAGCCTTCAACCCCGACATCTTCAGCACCCGCCGCATAGTGGTGGGCCCCTTTATCACCTTCTTGGGCTTCGTGCTCATGGGCGTGGCCGTGTGCTTCAAACCCAAATCCGACAGCTACCAACAGCAAGATAACCCCGCCGACAAGTAATAAATATGGACACGTTAACCGCATTCTTATTAGGCTTGGTGCAAGGCTTGGCCGAATATCTACCCATCAGCTCGTCGGGCCACCTGGAAATCTCACGCCAACTGCTTGGCGTGGACCTCGGCGGCGCCGAATCCTTGCAATTCGACGTAACCTTGCACGTGGCTACCGTGCTGAGTACCATCGTGATACTATGGCGCGAGTTCGCTCCCTTGTGCACCTCGTTCTTCACCCTCAAAAAGGATGAAAACACCTCCATGGTGTGGAAAATTTTGGTATCATGCATCCCGGTGGGCATCGTCGGTGTGCTGTTCAAAGACCAAGTGGAAGCCTTCTTCGGCCAAGGTTTGAACGTGGTGGGCTGGTGCTTGCTGGCCACCGCAGCGTTGTTGGCCTTCTCATATTATTTCGGCACGCGCGTGCGCAAACCGAGCGAAGGACGCGAGGTGAGCTACCTCGATGCCATCGTGATAGGTATGGCGCAGGCAGTGGCCGTGTTGCCCGGCTTGTCGCGTTCCGGTTCGACTATCGCCACCGGTTTGATACTCGGCAACCGCGCCGACCGCGTGGCGCAGTTCTCCTTCCTGATGGTCATCATCCCCATTTTGGGCGAGGCATTGCTGCATATCAAGGACCTGCTGAGCGGCGAAACTCAGGAAGCAGCCGTGGGTCTGTTGCCCATGGCAGTGGGCTTCATCACTGCGTTTGTGGTGGGCTGTGCCGCCTGCAAATGGATGCTCTCCATCGTGAAGAAAGGCAAGCTAATATGGTTCGCCGTATACTGCTTGGCCGTAGGTTTAATCTGCTTAATCATGCGCTGATGGATTTAGTGAGCGGCGAAGTGATTTGTGTGGACAAGCCCAAGGGCTGGACGTCGTTCGACGCGGTTAAACGCCTGCGTGGAGCTATCTTGCGCCGTCTGCGGGTGAAGAAGTTCAAGGTGGGCCATGCCGGCACGCTCGACCCGTTGGCTTCGGGCGTGATGATTGTGTGCACCGGCCGCGCCACCAAGCGCATCGAGGAGTTGCAAAGCGGCGTCAAGGAATACGTGGCCGACATCGCTTTGGGCGCCACCACTCCGTCGTTCGACCTCGAAACCGCCGTCGATGCTCACTACCCCACCGACCACATCACCCGCGAGTTGGCCGAGGAGACCTTGGCTCAGTTTCGCGGCGCCATCGAGCAAGTGCCGCCGGCATTCTCCGCCTGCAAAATCGAGGGCCAACGCGCCTACGACCTTGCCCGCAAAGGTCAGGACGTGGAGCTCAAGGCCAAGACCTTGGTCATTGATGAGTTGGAACTGCTCGAGTTCGCTCCCACCGCTATGAAAGTGCGCGTGGTGTGCAGTAAAGGTACGTATATCAGGGCATTAGCTCGCGATATTGGCCAAGCGCTCGGCAGCGGTGCGCACCTCACCGACCTGCGCCGCACCCGCGTGGGCGAAGTTGGCCTCACCGACTGCCTCAGCATCGACCAAGCCGTGGAAATCATCAAATCCGCTCCCTTGGAATTCCCCGAGGATTATCCTCAAGAACAAATAGATAGAATAAAAGAACCGACCGCAGCGGTCGCATCATAATAATTTGGAAATATGAAACTTTCGCAATTTAAATTTCAGCTTCCTGAATCGCAAATCGCACAAGAACCGCCGGTGGAGCGCGACCAATGCCGCATGATGGTGTTGGACCGCAAAACCGGCACAATCGAACATCATAAATTCACCGACATCTTAGGCTACTACGACGACGGCGACGTGATGATTCTCAACGATACCCGCGTGTTCCCCGCACTGCTCTACGGCAACAAGGAGAAGACCGGCGCGCGCATCGAAGTGTTCTTGCTGCGCGAACTTAACGCTGACAATAAGCTGTGGGACGTTTTAGTGGAGCCGGCACGCAAAATCCGCATCGGCAATAAGCTCTACTTCGGCGACGACCAGTCGCTTGTGGCCGAAGTAATCGACAACACCACCTCGCGCGGCCGCACCCTGCGCTTCCTCTACGATGGCGACCACGACCGTTTCAAAGCCGACCTCTTTGCCTTGGGCAACACCCCGCTGCCCGGTTACATCCACCGCGAGCCCAAGGCCGAAGACGTGGAGGCATATCAAACACTCTACGCCACCCGCGAAGGTGCCGTTGTGGCCCCCGGCGCCGGCTTGCACTTCTCGCGCGAACTGCTCAAACGCCTCGAAATCCGCGGCGTGCAGCAAGCCTTCATCACCGTGCACAGCGGCCTGGGCACTTTCCGCGAAATCGACGTGGAAGACCTCACCAAGCACCGCATGGACTCCGAACAAATGGATGCCAACGAGCAGCTGGTGGCCACCGTTAACAAGGCTAAAGACGCTGAAAAACAAGTGCTTGCCGTAGGCACTTCCGTACTCCGCGGCGTGGAATCCGCCACCTCGATGGGCGGCCATATGAAGCTCTACTCCGGCTGGACCAACAAGTTCATCTTCCCGCCCTACGACTTCTCCGTGTGCACCTCGCTGCTCACCGACTTCCACCAGCCCTACTCCACCATGCTGATGATGGTGGCTGCTTTCGGCGGGTACGATTTAGTGATGAAAGCTTACAAAGAAGCCGTCAAAGAAGGCTACCAATTCGGCTGCTATGGCGACGTCATGCTCATCCGATAATCCCCAAGTTAAATGCCTTAACTGCGGATGCGTTTGCACCGGGAAATTCTGTCCCGAGTGCGGTCAGGCCACCTCGACCGCGCGCCTGCAAATGGGCTCTCTCGCCCGCAATATTCTCGCCGGATTCTTCCGCGTAAACGCCAAATTCTTCTACACCTTAGGGCAGCTGCTGTGGCGTCCCGGGCGCGTGATTATGCGCTATCTGATGGGCCACCGCATCTGTTACACCCCGCCCGCCACCATGCTGGTGATTATGGCCTTTATCGTGGCCATCGTCAAGGGTATCGGCTCGTCATGGGGTCTGCTTGGTGAAGATACCTCCTTCTCCGCGCACCTGGCCGAGAACGCCTCCGGCGGCCTCCGCTGGTTCATCCAATTAGTGTCGGAAAACACCTTGGTATCCACCACGCTGATGCTGCCCCCGGGCATGTTGGCCCTGCGCATGGTCTACGGCAAGCAAGGCTCCTCGCGCTTCAACCTCGCCGAGTATTTTGTGTTTGCCATCTACATCGCCTCGGTCATTATCATGGGCTACATCGTGTACTTGCTCATGCGGATGCTGTTCAACTACGACTTCTCCGAAATCCAGTACTACTTCGCCTTCATCTTCGGCAAAATGCTTTGGGACCTGTTCCCCTGCGGCAACCGGCGCGCCAACCTCCGCCGCCTGATCCTCTTCGCCGGCATCGCCCTCATCCTCTACATCGTGTGGATGGCAATCCTCTACGGCGCCTTAGTGCTGATAGTGTACGGCTTCAACCCCTCCGCCGCCATCACCGTCACCGACTAACCCACTGATTATATGTACGTTGCCGTCCGCGCCCCGCGCCCGCTGTGGGTTCTGTGGCGAGGCGGAAGCCGAGTTGCGGCGCGTCCGCCTTCGGCCGGCTGTATTCGCTTCACCCGCCGGAACCTACTGTTTTGCATTGACCCGGAATAATTAGGCGTGGGGCGGGGATTATACAATATTTTGGCGGTGAGGCCGTTATTTTATTGATGAGAAATAAACTGATGATAGGATTGTGCGTGATGGCGTCGCTTTTGGTGGCGCTGCCCGCGTTTGGCCGCCGGCTTAATGATAAGTTGGAGAATCGGCCTTATGCCGACTTGCGGCCGTGGCACTTGGGCTTCGGCTTCGGCTTCCACGTGGACGATATCCGCTTCACTCACAATGGGTTCATCACCGACGATGGCTACCAATGGCGCGCCGACCAAGCCAATTACCAGCCGGGTTTCTCGGTCAACGGTGTGTTGGAATTCCGCCTCAACACCTACTTCTCGCTGCGCTTCACCCCCGGCATGTACTTCGGCAGCCGCGACCTCACTTTCCGCGACTGGAACAGCGGCGCACAGGAGCGGCAGAATCTCAAGACATCTTATGTGGTGCTGCCTGTCGACATCAAATACGCCGCGCAGCGCGTGCGCAATGCCCGCCCGTACATCGTGGGCGGCATCATGCCGGCGTTCGATGTGAGCAAAAAGCGCACCGATTTTATCAAAACTTCGTCGGGCGACTTCTTCGTGAGCATCGGCTTCGGATGCGACTTCTACCTGCCTTATTTCAAGCTCATCCCCGAGCTGAAATTCTGCTTCGGATTGAGCAACGTGCTCACCTCCGACCGCCCCGATCTGGCCGACGACCCCACGCGCTTTGCCATCACTCAGTCGCTGTCGAAAGCCACCTCCAAGATGGTGGTGCTCACCTTTTACTTTGAATAGCCATGAACAGATATAAGTCACTGATATTGATACTGATAGTCGCCACGATGGCGCTCGCCGCATCGGCCCAAACCGACCCGCAAATGGGCCAGTTTTACCGCGTGAAAACGCAGTACAACCCGGCCGCCGTGGGCTTGGACGACTATATCAACATCAACGGCGGCGCTCGCTTGCAGTGGGTGGGCATCGACGGCGCTCCGCAGTCGTTTTTGGTCACCGGCGACATGCCCTTCAAATTCTTAGGCAAGCGCTTCGGCACCGGCGTGGTCATCCGCCAAGAGAGCATCGGCCTGTTCAATTCGCTCAATATCGGCGCTCAAATCGCTTTCAAACTGCGCAAATTCGGCGGCGAATTCACCGGTGGCTTGCAGGTGGGGCTGTTCGACCAAAGTTTTAAAGGGTCGGAAGTGTTCCTGCCCGACGGCGACGACTACCACCAAGGCACCGACGACGCCATCCCCACCACCGACATCCACGGCTCCTCCTTGGACCTCTCCGCCGGCCTGTGGTATCAGCGCCCCCGCTGGGGTGTGGGCGTGTCGATGACACACATAACCGGCCCCACCATCAAAATGGGTGGCGAAAACAGCGGAACATCCGGCTCCGCCTCCGAGCAAATTTATGAGTTTAAGGCAGATAGAACGCTCTATTTGATAGGCGAATGCAATATTCCGATAAAAAATACGTTATTTGAAATACTACCGGCGTTGTTAGTGAAGACCGACTTCACTTTCTACACCGGCGAACTGACAGCTCGCGCTCGATATAACAAGTTCCTCAGTTTCGGCTTGGGCTATCGCTGGGACGATGCCGTAATCGCCACCATCGCCGCCGAACTTAAGAACTTTTATCTCGGCTACAGCTATGAATACTCCACCGGCGCCATCCACAGCGCCTCCTCCGGCAGCCATGAGATTGTCATCGGCTACCGGCTCAAACTCAACCTCGGTGCGCAAAACAAACATCGCCACCGTAGCATCCGCATAATGTAAACAATCATCCTGTCACCATAAACTAATGAAGACAACCACCAAAACCATTCTGTTAAGCGTAGGCGTAGCCTTGGCCGGAGCCGTAAGCTCCTGTATGTCAGGCTCGCAATCCTCGGCCGGAGGCGAAGTTACCGGCGTAGGCGGCAGCTCGTGGGTAGAGCCCACACCCTACGGCATGGTGCTCATCGACCGCGGCTCGATGCATGTAGGCGTTGCCAAGGACGACTCCCTATGGAATCTCCGCGCTGATGCTCGCGGCATCTCCGTCGACGCTTTCTGGATGGACGAAACCGAAGTAACGAACGGCAAGTATAAACAATTCGTGTTCTGGGTGCGCGATTCAATCATCCGCGAACGCCTCGCCGACCCCGCTTACGGCGGCAATGAGGACTACAAAATCACCGAGGACCGCGACGGCAACGCCATCACCCCGCATCTCGACTGGACCAAGCCCATCCCCTGGCGCAACCCCTCCGAGGAAGAGCTCCGCGCCATCGAGAGCGTGTACCGCACCAACCCCATCACCGGTGTGCGCGAACTTGACGCTTCGCAACTCAACTATCGCTACGAAATCTACGACCAAACCGCGGCCGCACAGCGTCGCCATCGCCTCGACCCCTCGCGCCGCGATTACAACACCGACCACGCCGTGGCCACCGATAATCCCACCATCTCCAAGGACACCGCCTTCATCGACGATGATGGCCGCATCGTGCGCCAAACCATCACCCGTCAGCTCACCGGCGACTACGACTTCCTCAACACATATATAGTAAATGTGTACCCCGACACCACCGCCTGGGTCAACGACTTCGAGAACGCCTACAACGAACCTTACGTGCGCATGTACTTCGCCAACGGCGGCTACTCCGACTACCCCGTGGTGGGCGTAAGCTGGGAGCAAGCCAACGCATTCTGCAACTGGCGCACCGACTATCTGCGCCGCTCGCTCGGCCGCGAAGGCGTATACATCGAGCCCTACCGCCTCCCCACCGAGGCTGAATGGGAATACGCTGCACGCGCCGGGGTAGATGAAAATATGTACCCCTGGGAAGGCGAACTCGCCCTGAGCGAGGACCGAGGCTGCTTCTACGCCAACTTCAAACCCGGCGAAGGCAACTTCGTGCGCGACGGCCACCTAATCACCTCGCGTGTAGGCACTTACGCGCCTAACGACTTCGGCCTCTACGACATGGCCGGCAACGTGAGCGAATGGACCTCCACCGCATTCACCGAGAGCGTGAGCCGCCTCACATCCGACCTCAACCCCGAATACCGCTACAACGCCGCCGTGGAAGACCCCTACCGCCTCAAACGCAAAATCGTGCGCGGCGGCTCGTGGAAAGACGTGGCCCACAACATCCGCTCCGACCTCCGCATGTGGGAGTACCAAAACGAGCAACGCTCATACATCGGATTCCGATGCGTCCGCACTCAAATCGGCTTCGCTCGCGGCAACAAACGTAAATAATTCACCTCGAAAATACAGCTAATCCATCATGGGAAAAGTTCAGAAATATAAGCGCGGTATCGGTGCTTTCATCAGCAGCGAAAAAGGCCAACGCTTCTTCAACTTTGCATACTCCATCGGCGCCGCCATCGTAATCTGGGGCGCCTTGTTCAAAATCCTGCACCTGCCGGGTGGCAACGCACTGCTGTCGCTCGGTATGGGCACCGAGGTGTTGATGTTCTTGCTCACCGCCTTCGACCGTCCCCCTCGCGAATACCATTGGGAAGAAGTTTTCCCGGTGTTAGACAGCAAGGACCCCGAGGACCGTCCCGAACTCGCCGGCGGTAACGGCGGCGGTGGCGTGGTAATCAACGGCGGTGGCGCTGTAGGCGGCACCATCGTGGGCGGCACCGTGATTTCCGGCGGCGTAGCTGCCGAAGACGGCGAGGCCGGCGTGCCCTCCGGCACCGTGATAGTGCAAGCACCCTCCGTGGCCGACGCCAAGGCTGCCGCCGGCATACCCGCCGGTATCAACCTCAACGAGGACGATGCCCAATCCCTGTCCGAATCCATCGCCAAGATGTCGGCCGCAGCCGACCAACTCTCGCGAATGGCCGAGCTCACTTCCGCCACCCAGGCTTACCTCGACCAAATCGCCGGCATCGCCGCCGATATGCAGCAGCTGCGCCAAACCACCCAGGCTCTCAACGCCGTGAGCGACACCATCCTCCAATCCTACCAAGCCATCACCGCCAACTCCAACCAAATCTCCGATGCGGCCACCGGTTACGCCGAGCAAATGCAAACGCTCAACCGCAACATCGCCGGCCTCAACACCATCTACGAGATTCAGCTAAAGAGCGTGTCGTCGCAAATCGACTCCATCGACCGCGTCAACCGCGGCATCAAAGACATCCGCGACATGTACGAGAAGAGTGCCACCCAAAGCACTCGCTACTGCGAGGAAACCGAACGCATGGCCCGCTATATGCAGCAGCTCAACAGCGTCTACGAAAAGATGATCCACGCCATGACCATCAATATGTACGGCCAAATGCCCGGCGCTGCGCCCATGGCCCCGGTAACCCCTTCCACCCCCGATTCCGAAGCATAAACCCAATTAAATCAGTAAGTTAAATGGGTACAAGTAATACAAGGCTCTCGCCACGTCAGAAGATGATCAACCTCATGTACATCGTGCTCACCGCGATGTTGGCGTTGAACGTCTCCTCCGATGTGCTCGATGGCTTCACGCAGGTGCACGATGGCCTCACTCGCACCAACGAGAACGTGGCCCGTCGTAACCAAACCATTTACAGCCAGTTGGAGGCATTCACCACCCTCAACCCCGACAAGGGCGGACCATGGCTCGACAAGGCCACCCAGGTGCGCCAAGCCACCAACCGCCTCCTCTGCACCATCGATTCCCTCAAACTCCTCATCGTCCGCAAGGCAGATGGCGACGACGCCGACCCTAACGACATCGTCAACCGCGACGACCTCGAAGCCGCAGCCGTGGTTATGCTCAACCCCGGCAACTCCCGCGGCGCCGCACTCCGTGCCGACGTCGACGCCTATCGCACTTTCATTCAGGCATTTATCCCTGACTCCGCCAAGCAAGCCAACGTGGTGCAGATGCTCTCCACCGCCCCCGTCCAGCGCAAAGGCACCCTCACCCCGCAGCTCTGGGAAGAGGCCAAATTCGACCAACAACCCACCGTGGCTGCCGTCACCATCCTCACCAAGCTCCAAAGCGATGTGCTCTACGCCGAAGGCGAAGCCCTCCAAAGCATCTACGCACAAGTGGATGCCGGCGATGTGCGCGTGAACGAACTCACCGCCTACGTCATCCCCCAATCGCGCATGGTAATGCGCGGCGGTAAGTATCAGGCTAACATCGTGTTAGCTGCCGTCGACACCACCGCACGCCCCGAAATATTCGTCAACGGACAGTCGCTCGGCAATCAGCTCGGACTCTACGAACTTACCCCCACCCAAACCGGCACATTCGATTACAGCGGCTACCTCGAAGTAACCCACGGCGATGGCTCTCGCACTCGCCACCCCTTCCAATCCTCCTACACCGTCATCGAGCCCATGGCCACCGTGTCCGCCACCATGATGAACGTGCTCTACGCCGGCATCGACAACCCCATCGGCATCTCCGTGCCCGGCGTGGCAATGACCGACATCTCAGCCACCATGACCAACGGCTCACTCACCCGCTCCGGCGATAAGTGGGTGGCTCGCCCCGCAAACGTCGGCGCCGACGCCACCATCACCGTCACCGCCAACATGGACGGCCGCTCCGTGCAAATGGCCGCAACCACCTTCCGCGTGCGCCGCTTGCCCGACCCCACACCGTTCATTCCGTTCACCGATTCCAACGGCCACCCCGACCAATATCGCGGCGGTAAGCCCCTGAGCAAAACCATCCTCATCCGCGCCGAAGGCCTCGGCGCCGCTATCGACGACGGCCTGCTCAACACACCCTTCACCGTGCTCAGCTTCGAAACCGTATTCTTCGATTCTATGGGCAACGCCATCCCCGAAGTCAGCGACGGCGCCAAATTCTCCCAGCGCCAGCGCCAATCGTTCCAGCGCCTCCAACGCGGCAAGCGCTTCTACATCTCCCGCATCAAAGCCATCGGCCCCGACGGCATCACTCGCGACCTCTCCCCCATGGAAGTAATTGTAAATTAACGCCTTGCATCACCCAATACAGATATGAAACTCTTCAGATATACCATCACCGCCTGCATTGCCGCGGCCATCGCCTTCAGCATCGCAGCTCAGGATAACAACACCTCCTCCGCCGGCTCCGTCAGCCGTCGCACCGACCGCGCCGGCCGCCAGTCCGACCAGCCCGCCGGAATCTCACAACGTATGCAAGGCTTCTACGACACCGCCGACGACGGCCTCTCCGAAGGCGACGTCCAATACCTGCGTGTGATCTATCGCCAAATCGACCTCGAAAACGACACCAACGCATGCCTATACTTCCCCGAAGAACCCATCGAGGGCCAGGAAAACCTTTTCCGCATCATCATGCGCTTATTGGCTGATAATCAGCTCAAAGCATACGAATACCTCGACGGCCGCGAAGTCTTCACCGAGCAATATCAAATCAAAGTGCGCGACATGCTCGACCGCTTCCACGTAATCTACACCGAAGCCCGCGGTTCCTCCGAAAAAAATCCCCGCTTCGTCATCGAAGAAGCCGACGTACCCTCCAACGAAGTACTCTCCTACTACGTCATCGAAGAATGGCGCTACGACACCCGCTATAACCGCCTGAAAATGAACATCCAGGCCCTCTGTCCCGTGCTCCACCGCGCCGGCGACTTCGGCGGCGAAGCCATCCGCTACCCCATGTTCTGGGTCAAGTACAGCGACCTGCGCCCGTATCTAACCACGCAAGGCATCTTCGTCGACGACTCCAACAACCTCCCCACCTACACCTACGACGACTTCTTCAACCTAAATATGTACACCGGCGATATCTACAAGACTCGCAACCTGCGCAACCGCTCCATGGCTCAGATGTATCCCGACCCAGACGACCGCCAACGCGCTTGCGATTCCATCCAAGCATCCCTCGACTCCTTCGAGCAACGCCTGTGGACACCCACCCGCGAAGAACTCCAAGCCCGCGCTGAAGCCGCCGCACAAGCCGAAGCCCTCGCCGAAGGCGACTCCACCGCCCTCCAACCCCAAAAACAACCCGCTCGCAGCACCCGCTCAAGCTCCCGCCGCAACAACTCCCGCCGCGAGAACACCCAGCAGCAGCGCCCCTCCTCCGGCAGCAGCTCCTCCTCTGCCGCTCCCACCCGCAGCGTCCGCCGCCGCCGCTAACCCGGCCCACCTTTTAACGAAATAACGAAGGACGAAATAACGAACCAAAAATTCGTTACTTCGTCCTTCGTTATTTCGTTAGGCCCGCCCACCAAGCACCCGTAGACTTTACCTGTGAGCGCTTGGTGAGTTTGTAATTTGGACGTTTTTTTGGTGATAATTTGGTTTTTGTGGCCAAAAATTCGCTTTTTTTACGTGAATTTGTTGTATCTTTGCACACAAATCCTTCTTCTTTACCATTCCGATTATGATTACAGGCCAAATAAAGAACCAAATCGACCAAATATGGGATACTTTCTGGGAAAGTGCCGGCATAACTAACCCCATGACCGTGCTCGAGCAGATGACTTACCTATTCTTCATCAAGATGCTCGACGATGCTCAAACCCGCCGCGAAGCCGTGGATAATTCGCTCGATCTGCCCCACGCTTCCGACGACACTTTCTGCTATGGCGAATGGCTCAACCCCGAATCCAACGAGAAAGTGCCATACGACGACCTCCGCTGGCATCGGTTCAAGGATCTACCCCCGGAGCAGATGTACCGCAACATGCAGCGCAACGTCTTCCCCTTCATCAAATCTCTCAACCGAGGCGAGGATTCGGCCTACTCCCGCTTCATGGGCAACGCCAACTTCCTAATTGCATCGCCCCGTGCATTGGCCAAAATCATCGACGGTATCGACAAGTTGGAGATGACTGACCGCGACACCATGGGCGATGTCTACGAGTACATCCTCGGCAAGATGGCCGCATCCGGCAAGAACGGCCAGTTCCGCACCCCGCGCCACATCATCCGCATGATGGTGAGGCTGATGCGTCCAACCCTCAGCGACACCATCTGCGACCCCGCCATGGGCAGCGCCGGTTTCATAGTCGAAGCCGCCAACTATGTCAAAGAGAACTATCGCTCCGAACTGATGTTGGCCCACAACGATAACCACTTCCGCAACACCATGCTCCACGGATTCGACACCGACCAAACCATGCTCCGCATCGGCGCCATGAACCTTATGCTCCACGATATCAACAACCCCGACGTGGCCTTCCGCGATTCTCTCTCCACCGACAACACCGACACCGACCGCTACACCCTCATCTTGGCCAACCCGCCATTTGCCGGCAACCTCGACTACGAATCCGTGTCCAAATCGCTGTTGGCCATCGCCAAAACCAAGAAGACCGAATTGCTGTTCTTGGCGCTGTTCCTGCGATCGTTGGCTGTGGGCGGCCGCTGCGCATCCATCGTGCCCGACGGCGTGCTCACCGGATCCTCCAACGCCCACAAAGCCATCCGCCAAGCCATCGTCGATGGCAACCGCCTCCAAGCCGTGATCTCCATGCCCTCGGGCGTGTTCAAGCCTTACGCCGGTGTGTCCACCGCCATCCTCATCTTCACCAAAACCAACGCCGGCGGCACTGACCGCGTGTGGTTCTATGATATGAAGGCCGACGGCTTCTCGCTCGACGACAAGCGGAACCCCGTGGCCGACAACGACATACCCGACATCATCTCGCGCTTCCACAACCTCGACGCCGAGGCCGACCGCGCTCGCACCGACCAATCCTTCATGGTACCCGTCGACGAAATCCGCCAACACGACTACGACTTGGCCTTCAACACCTACAAAGAGACCATCCGCCAACAAGTGCAATACGAAGCGCCGGAGCTCCACCTCACCCCCCCCACCGCCCTCGCACCCCACATCACCCCCGGCCTCGCCGAGCTGCAATCAATGCTGACGAACAACCCCGCCGCGAATTAGCCCATCCTGCGAATCAGCCCAATTAGTCCAATTAGTCCAATTCACCAGCCTTGTGCCCATCCTGCGAATTAGCCCTATTAGTCTTATTAGTCCAATTCAACCACCTCGCGCCCATCCTGCGAATTAGCCCAATTAGTCCAATTAGTCCAATTCACCAGCCTTGCGCCCTTCCTGCGAATTAGCCCTATTAGTCTTATTAGTCCAATCCAACCACTTAAATCCACCCTTATGCCGGACACCTTCCTTCCACCCAAAGGTAATTACCGTGCCTTGATTGCCTTCCAGAAGGCCCAGTGTATCTATGATATTACCTTCTACTTCGCCCACACCCACCTCCGGCACGGCGACCGCACCATCGACCAAATGATTCAAGCCGCCCGCAGTGGCCGACAGAACATTGCCGAGGGTGCATCTGCCGGTGTCACCTCCGCCGAAACCGAGATTAAGCTAACCAACGTGGCTCGGGCAAGCCTACAGGAACTGTTGCTCGACTATGAGGACTTCCTGAGGGTGAGGAACCTCGAACAATGGGAAATGCACTCGCCAAAGGCTATCCAAACGCGCAAGGTCTGCGCCGCTCACAACGATTCCGCATTCTATACCGAAGCTATCAAACAGCGCTCTGCCGAAACCACCGCCAACATCGCCATCACCCTTATCCACCAAACCGATGTATTTCTGCGCAGGTTGTTAGAAAAACTTCAAGAAGATTTCGTCCACGACGGAGGCATCAAAGAATTAATGTTCAAAGCTCGCACTGATTACCGCAAAAATCATTAAACTATGAAACATAACTGGCAATATAAAAAATTAGGAGAAATCTGCGACAAGGGTTCTACTAATCTTATGCAGAAGAATCTTGAATTGGAAGAGGAAGGCTTTGAAGTTTTTGGTGCTTCCGGAAGCCTTGGAAGGATTGGATTTTATCAGCAAGAGCACCCTTATGTTGGGATAGTGAAAGATGGCTCTGGTGTAGGGCGCTGCAACATTTATCCGGCAAAATCATCTTTGCTCGGCACTATGCAATATATACTTGCAAAGGATTGTGTGAGCAATGCGTTTCTTTGTTATCTACTAAAATCATTAGATTTGAGTAAGTATGTGAATGGCGCAGCTATTCCACACATTTATTTTAGAGATTACAAAAAAGAGATAGTTCCTCTTCCCCCGCTTGAGGAGCAGCAGCGGATAGTGGCGGAGTTGGATAGAATTAATGCGGTGATGGAGGATTGCCGACAGCTACTGCGCACCCTCGACGCCCTCGCCCAATCCCTCTTCTACGACTCATTCGGCGACCCTATCTCCAACCCAAAAGCTTGGCCAACTCAGCCGCTGAAAGATGTAACAATTTGCATAACGGATGGAGATCACATGGCTCCTCCTAAATCTAATGATGGTATTCCATTTATAACCATATCAAATATCAATAAGGATAATAATTCAATTGATTTCTCCGATACTTTTTTTGTCCCCCATAATTATTACGATTCCTTGCCTGAGTATAGGAAGCCAATAAAAGGGGATGTTCTATACACTGTTACAGGTTCTTATGGCATTCCTGTACTTATTGATTTTGAAAGACAATTTTGCTTTCAACGACACATAGGCCTTATTAGGCCAAAAAAGAACTTGGATTCTATTTTCCTCGCTCAATGGTGCAACACGAAATCAATAAAAGCAGTAGCTGATAGAGTTGCAAATGGCATTGCGCAGAAAACAGTATCGCTGAATTCTCTTAGAAAATTTCCTATTATACTGCCGCCTTTGGAGCTCCAGCAGCAATTCGCCCGCCGCATTGAGGCCATTGAGGCGCAGAAGAAGGCTGTGGAGAAGACTATCGCCACGTTGCAAACTCTCCTCGACAGCCGCATGGATTATTGGTTTAACTAATTCGTTTTGCTATGAAACAAGAACTTTTTTTACCTGAATCAGAATACGACAAACTTCTTTCCAATATCGATGCTGTTTGGGAAGCAGCTAAAATCAATGCCGCATTAGCTGTTAATGCACAACTTCTTGATGCTAATTGGCAAACCGGCCGATACATAGTGGAGTTTGAACAGGGCGGAAACATTCGTGCTGAATATGGCGCTAAATTATTGTTGAAATTGTCTCGCGACCTAACATTATCTCACGGCAAGGGTTTTAGCCGTTCCAATCTTACATATATGAGGAAGTTGTATCTCGCATTCCCAAAATGTGAGACGCTGTCTCACAAATTGACTTGGAGCCATTATTTTGAACTTTTGAAATGTGACGATCCACTCGAATTTAAGTTTTATTTCAACGAGGCAATCAGTCAGAGATGGAATGTGCGAGAACTTAAGCGCCAAATCAAATCTTCACTTTTTCATCGTTTGGCTCTGAGTACAGATAAAGAAGGTGTCCTTGCCCTTGCAGAATCAGGCCATCAAATTTTGTCTGCTGAAGATATCCTCCATGATCCTTTTGTATTGGAGTTTACGGGGATATCTCAAATGGAACACTACAAAGAGAGCGACCTTGAAAAGGCTCTGAAAGATAATATGGAACGTTTTCTATTGGAACTTGGCCGTGGTTTTGCTTTCGTAGGCAGACAATATATCATTCCTGTAGGCAGCCGGAATTTCAAAGTTGATTTGGTGTTTTACCACTGTATATTAAAATGTTACGTTTTGATTGACCTCAAACGTAATGAGATAGAACATTACGACATTGGGCAGATGAATCTTTATCTCAACTATTTCAAAAATGAGGTATGTATGCCCGATGATAATCCTCCTATTGGCATTATTTTGGGTGCAAAGAAAGACCAAATACTGATGGAATATGCCCTGCAGGGTATTACCAATCAATTGTTCGTGGCTCGTTACCAATTGTATCTTCCTAAAAAAGAAGAATTACAAGCTCAATTGAATAAAATCCTAAATAACATCGAAACATTGTAGCTATGTTGAACTTCGATTACTTGAAACAGATTGAGGTGCTCGCCCCGCTCCACCAACTGTGCGATATGTGCGAGCAACGTCACTATACCGAGCCGGACACTGCCGCCATCAACGCGCGCAAGGCGCTGGAATGGCTGGTTAAGGCCATCTATACGATGAAGAATGAGCCGATGCCGGAACGAGCCTCGTTGTACGATTTGATTCAAGCGCCCACGTTCGCCAACTTCATCGCCGACGGCGACATCATGCGCGCCGCCGACTGGGTGCGCCGCGTGGGCAATAACGCCGCCCACAACGTGCAGGTGACACGCCGCGATGCCTTCTTCACCGTGCTCAATCTCTACAACTTGGTGAGCGCGGTGATGCTCAAACTGCGCGTGTTCAGCTCAATTCCGCCTTTCGACAGCTCGCTGCTGCCCACGCAGCCGCAGCCGCCGCAGATGGTGGTGGAGCGCGAGGAGCAGTCGCCGCAGGCATTCGCCGCCACGGTGGAGCCGCAAGCGGTGACGGCAGCAGCCGAGGTGACGGCAGCGGTGTCGTGGGACGGAATCTCCGAAGCTGAAACGCGCCGCCTGTTCATCGACCTGATGTTGCGCGAGGCCGGTTGGGAAGTGCTCTCCGTGGAGGGCGACATAGCGCCGATGCGCGCTTGCATCGAGGTGGAAGTGCAGGGGATGCCTAACCAAGCCGGAAAGGGCTATGCCGACTATGTGCTGTTCGGCGCCGATGGCACACCCTTGGCCGTAATCGAAGCCAAGCGAACCTCGGTGGATGCCAACGTGGGTGCGCATCAGGCCGAGCTATACGCCGACTGCTTGGAGCGTCGCTACCACGTGCGCCCTATCATTTATTACACCAACGGTTACGAAATCTACTGCGTGGACGGTTTGGGATATCCCCCGCGACGGCTCTTCGCCTTCCACTCGCCGGCCGATATGCAACTGCTGATGTCGCGCCGCAATGCACGCCGCGATATCGCCGACCTCAGCATCAACGACCAAATTTCCGACCGCTACTACCAAAAGCGCGCCATCAAGAACATGTGCGAGTGGTTCAATGCCTACCACCGCCGCGGCCTGCTGGTGATGGCCACCGGTACGGGCAAAACCCGCACGGCCATTTCGCTGGTGGACGTGCTCCAGCGCAACGGCCGGGTGAAGAACACCCTATTCTTGGCCGACCGCACCTCGTTGGTCAATCAAGCCGCGCGCAACTTCGCCAAGCTGTTGCCCAACTGTCCCACCACCGTGCTCAGCGACAAGACCACCGTCGTCGACCCTAATGCGCGCATCACATTCTCCACCTACCAAACGATGATTAACTATGTCAACACCGACCGCAAACCCTACTCCGTGGGCCGCTTCGACTTAATTATCATCGACGAAGCCCACCGCTCGGTGTTCGGCAAGTACGGCGACATATTCCGCTACTTCGACTCGCTGCTGGTGGGGCTGACCGCCACCCCGCGCGACCAAGTAGATCGTTCTACTTACGAACTGCTCGAACTGGAGGGCGGCGAACCCACCGACTGCTATGAGTACGAAACCGCCGTGGACGACGGCTACTTGGTCGACTACGTCGGATTCATCCGCGGGGCGAAGGTGGTGAACGAGGGCATCCGCTACGACGACCTCTCCGACGAGGAAAAGCAGCAGCTCGAGCAAGTGTGGGAGTACGAACAGGTCAACAAGGATCCCGACGAAGAGTGGAAGCCCCGCGACATCGCCGAAAATGAAATCTACAAGTACATCTATAATATCGACACCATCGACAAAATGCTGCAAGATCTGATGGAGCACGGGCTGAAGGTGCAGTCGGGCGAGGTCATCGGCAAAACTATCATCTTCGCCATGAACTCCAAGACGGCCAAGCTCATCGTGGAGCGGTTCAACGTGCTCTACCCGCAGTGCGGCCCGGATTTCTGCCGCCAAATCGACTACTCCATCAAGTATTCGCAAGATTTGATCGATCGCTTCAGCCTGCGCCACAAGTTGCCGCAGATCGCTGTGTCGGTGGATATGCTCGACACGGGTATCGACGTGCCCGACGTGCTTAACTTGGTGTATTTCAAGCGAGTACGCTCGCGCATCAAGTTCATGCAGATGATTGGCCGCGGCACTCGCCTCGCCCCCGACATCTTCGGCCCTGGCAAACATAAGCAGCAGTTCTATATCTTCGACTGGGGCGGCAATTTCGCTTACTTCCGCGAGAACCCCAAGGAAGGGAAGGTGGTGACGGCGCTGTCGCTCACCGAGCGGCTGTTTGGAGTGCGCGCCGATATCGCCTGCGCTCTCCAAGCAGCTGTATATCAGGAGGATGCATTTGCCAAAGGTCTCCACGACCGGCTGAAAGCCGAGCTGTTGGCGCAAGTCTCCTCGCTCAGCGATGCCCACATAGCTGTGCGCAACCACTGGCCCACCGTGGCTCGCTACCGCAACGCTGACGCCTGGCAGTATGTGTCGGAAACCGACGTGCTTAACCTCAAAAACGAGATAGCCCCGCTGCTACCCAAGTCGATGGAGAACGAGTTGGCCAAAAAGTTCGACCTGCTGTCGCTCTACGTGCAGCTCGGCATCGTCGACGCGGCCTTCAACGCCGCCCCTCACGAGGAGCAAATCACCAAAATCGCCGAGGCCTTGCGCGGCCGCGCTTCCATCCCCGAAATTCAGGCTAAGATGCCGCTGCTCAGGGAGATAGGAACATCGGCATTCTGGGAAAACAAGACCCTATCCTCAATCGAAAATATGCGCCTCCAGGTGCGCGACTTGCTCAAGTATCTGGAAGGGCAGGAGGATAAAACCTTCACGGTCAACATCATAGACACGGTGACCGACGGCGGTATAGCCGGCAAAATCAACACCACCATGTCGTACCGCGAGAAGTTGCTCGACTTCCTCACCCGCCACCGCGACCACCCCGTGCTTCTCAAAATCCACAACTTGGAGCAGCTGACCGCCGCCGACATCGAAGAATTGGAGCACATTCTGTGGTTCGAACTCGGATCCAAGGACGACTACGAGCGCTACTTGCGCCACGAGCAGCTGACCGCCGATATGTCTGTGGCCGCATTCATCCGCAAGGTGGTAGGCCTCGACCGCGCCAAAGCCATCCGCCTGTTCACCGAGTTCATCTCCGCCAACTCGCTAACCGCCGACCAAGAGGAATTCATCAACAATATCCTCAACTACGTGTGCGTCAACGGCGGCATGGACAGAACAGTCCTCCGCAGCAACCGCCTGTTCTACAACTCACTCCTCTGCAACTTCCCCAACAAAGTGCCCCAAGTAGCCGAATTCCTGGCCATGCTCAACTCCGCCATCACAGCCTAACCGCCGGTCCGCGCGCCCGCTTTTAAACCATGCGCGGGGGCGGTTAGAGGGTGGTGCGGGGGAAGGCGTCGATGTAGGAGTTGGGGGTGGCGTTGAGGATGGTTATGCCGGCGGCGGTGGCGTAACGTTGGAGGTGGTGGTAGCTTTCGAAGGCGATGCGGAAACTGTCGATGATTTGGTGGAGGCGGTAGCCGCGGTATTCGGTGGCGCTGCGCAGTTGTTCGGCCTTGGAGTCGGTGTAGAAGTGGGGTTGGATTGACACCACGCGGTTGTCGTCGGTCACGCGGATGGTCTCCATCCATGAGTGGTCGGCGCCGGTGATGTATATGCGTGTGTAACCGGCTGATATGGCGGCCATTAGCGCCGGAATGAGCACGTTGCGCGGGCGCGGCATGGCCCAGCCGCGACTGAAAGCGAGGCGCTCGAGCCATGCGAAGCCTTCGATGCCGACAAAGTTGTAAGTGGCCACGCGTACTTGGCTGTTGGCCAGTAGTTTGCGGGCGATTTTGAGGCGAGTGCGCGGCACGAATAGTGTCAACGGCCAGTTGACGGCGGCGATGTTGCCCCACAGACTCTTGACGTTGTCGTGCTCCAATCCCACGAAGAAATGCGGGTCGGCCAGCACGTAATAGCGCGGTTTAAGTTGCTGAAACTGAGGCGCGTTGGCCATGAAGTTGACCGCCAGAGTTGGTGTGTCGGCCAGGCGGTCGGCATGCTCGGCGATGGTTTGGTTGAGCGATGGGCCGTTGGCGAGGATGATGATTTCCGGCGCGGAGGCGCGGTCGGCGGCCTTCACCACCGGGCGCGACTGCAGCAGCATCTTGGCGGCGGCCTTGATTGACTGCGCGGTAAGTGTCAGGAAATCAGAGGCTTTCATCGTCGTAGACGTGTGTGCGCAGGTATTCGCACACGTTGTTGGGTTGGAAGTTGAAGCGCGAGGCGAACTCCGAGCCGTCGGTGAGGTGGTCGGAGGTGATGAACTGCAACATCGAGCGGCCGATGAGCAAGCGCGCCCAAAGTGGTTTGAGGGTGAAGATGCGCTTTTGGTCGATGCGCCAAGCCAGGGCTTCGGCGAAGTCGCGGATGGTGTGTTCGCAGCCGTCGGTGATGACGTATTCGCTTGACTGTCCGAGGGTTAAGCGCACGGCCACGGCCACATCCACCGCGTGGATGAGCGAGATGCGGGCCTCAGTGTCCTTGATATGGCAGAACGTGCCGCGGGCGATGCGGCGGGCGAACTCCATGGGCATACCGGTCATGCCGGTGCCCACGATGTAGGGGCAGCGCAGCACCATGGCGCAGTCGGAGGGCGTCGGGGTGTCGAGGCCGACGATGGCGCAGGTGTAGTCGGCTTCGTCGGGCGAGTCAACCAACTCGCAATCAGGCAGTTCGCGCTCGATATACGGGCGCAGGAACTCGCCATCCGGGGCGTTGATATACAGTTTCTTAGCTTTATCCATTGAATATATCGGAGAATGCGTCGCGCACCACGTACACGTACTTCATGGCCAGGCGGATGGGGTTGGCCGGAAGGTTGTTGAGCCGCAGAGCGCGGAGTTTTTCGATGTTGTTGTAGAACAGGCGCGCGCGCCAGCGGGTGGAGCGGCCGCCGGTGGTCATCTCGGCGATCAGTTCGGGTATGTACTTGTATTTTAGCGACTTATCTTTGAACAGCCGAATCCACATTTCGAAGTCGGCGGCGTTGCGGAAGTCGGTGTTGTACAGCCCGATGCGTTGGGCCACCGAGCGACGGATGTAGAGCGTGGGGTGGGGCGGAGCCATGCCGCCGAGCAACTGTGTCGGCACGAAGCGGTCGGCGTGGTAGATACGCCCGCGGCGGTGAGTCTTCGGGGCGATGTACTGCATGTCGCCGTAGACGAAGTCAAGCTCCGGGTCTTTAGCAAACTGCTTGGCAATGAGCGATATGACATTGTCGGAAGCGAGTGCATCGTTGCCGTGCACACAGCCCACGATGTGGCCGGTGCAGTGGCTCAGGCCGAAGTTGAGAGCGTCGTACACGCCGCGGGGCTCGCGGCGGAGTAGCTTTATGTTGGGGTATTTAGCCACCACTTCCTCGGTGTGGTCAGTGCTGTTGCCGTTGACCACGATATGCTCGATGTGGCGATACGTTTGCCGCCAAACGCTGTCCAGAGCAAACGCAAGCACATCGGCTTCGTTGTAGGTGACGGTGACTATTGATACGGTTAAATCCATGGTTTATGCAAGTGGTAGCAGATTAAAATGGTTGCGATAAGTAGCGCGGTAAATATGATAAGCCAGCGGCGCATGCTCGGTTGGCGCAGGTAGTTGCACGCCATGGCCGATGCCGGAAGCAGCATCGGCAAGTAGGCCAAACAGTATCGCGAGGCACGGCCGGAGTTTAGGTATGCAGTTATGATTGAGAGGAGTATGCCGCAGGTAACTAAGCGGCGGGTGGTGGCGGAGGCTTGGCGCCACTGCGTGGCTAACCACCACAGCAGCAGTGCGCCGCAGTAGTACCACACCACGCCGATGCGCGACACCACCTTGGCCGGGCCAAAGATGTAAGCGCTCTCGAAGTTCCACGGGAAGGGAAGCAGGAATTGCAGCACCACCGAAGCCGGCAGCCACAGTAGCTTCATATACAGGGGCAGCGCGGTGTAGTCGCCGCCTAACAGGTTGTCCCACGGGGCGGTGTGCGTGTCGGCCATCACCGCTTCAGCACGGGGATCTACTGCAACAAGCGCCACCGGCGAAGGCGCGTGGGTCCCCATATACACCGATAAAAAGTAGGCGGCTATGGCGAAAAGAGCGATTAACGCCACCGCCGGCGCTTTGTCCTTGCCCTGCCCGAGGCTCATCACCACGGCCATCAGCACCACCATGAACATGGCGTTGATGCGGATAAAGGCCAAAAGTACCAACGCAAATATCATGACTAAGCATTCTATCGGATGGTTTACATACCAATTGCCGGACTCATTGCGGCGCTTATCGACGGACTGACGGCGTATGCGCACCATTATCAAGGTGAGCACGGACATCAATAGCGCCACCGGCGCGTCTTTGATCACCGTGGTGGCTTGCGCCCACAGGTAGGCTATCAGCGCAGTCATCAGCATGGAGATGAACACGGTGCGCTTGTCCTCTGTCAGCTCGAAGGTGATGCGGCCGATGAGCACGATGGTGAGCAGGTAGCACATCACGTTGAAGCCGATCACCGCCATCACGTCGTTGCAGACCAACCGCAGCATGCTCACTAAGAAACCGTAAGCGGCGAGCGGGCGTTCGCCGGCCAACAGAGCCGTGGCATCATTCCAATCGCGCATCGAATCAAAGTTGGCAAACACCGGGTCCGACACCGTGGCGCCCATGGCCGTGGTGTAGTACCACCCGTTGCAGATTGCGCCCAAGGTCACCGTGGCCCACGCCGACAGCAAAATGTACTCGCCGCCGCTAATATCTCGTAGCAGGAAGCGCTTACACAGCAGGCACAGCAGCAATGGGCACACTGTCACAATTATCTTGACACTTAATGACGAAGGTACCGGCCATAGTAGCCATCCCATGGATACTATGCCGAAGAATATTGCACAGATGATAGCAAAGAGTGCAGGTTTTGACCTTCGTAATTGTTTCATAGTGCAAATTTACAGATTTTTTACTGAATTTTTGCGTTTCTAACAAATAAATTTGATAAATTTGCAGTCGGAAATGAAAAACGATAGCCAAAACAGTCCGAAAGAGCCGATTCGCATCGATTTGGAAGGTGTTTTGCGCGCGCGTCTGCGCCGCAAAGTGCCCGGCTTTATTGTGCGATGGCTCGAGCGGGTCATCTGCCAGGATGAGATGAACCGGATGTTGCGGGAGGTGTTCCCGCGGCGCGGGTCGGCCTTCTGCCGGGCGGTGCTTGAGCACCTCGACATCACGGTGAACCTGCAGGGCGAGGCGCAGCTGCCCCCGGCGGAGAATCGGCGCGTGACCATCGTGTCGAACCACCCTCTGGGCGGGCTGGACGGCTTGGCGCTCATCGACATGGTGGCGCGGCGCTATGGCTGCGAGCCGCTGTTCGTGGTTAATGACCTGCTGATGGCGGTGGAGCCGCTGAGCGAGGTGTTCGTGCCCATCAACAAGCACGGCGGCCAGTCGCGCGCGGCGGTGGAGGCCGTGGAAGCCGCTATGGCCGGCGACCGCCCGGTGCTGGTTTTCCCCGCCGGACTGTGCTCGCGCCTCATCGGCGGCCGCGTGCAGGATTTGGAGTGGAACAAGATGTTTGTGCAGAAATCACGCCAATATGGCCGCACCATCGTGCCGCTGCATTTCGAGGCCCGAAATTCCATGAAATTTTATCGCACGGCGCTGTGGCGCAAGCGATTACATATACCGTTCAATTTGGAAATGGTGCTGCTCCCGAGCGAGGTTTTCCGCTCGCGCGGCAAGACTTTCACGATAGTATGCGGCTCACCGGTGGAGCCGTCAACCCTTCCGGCCGATGCGCGCGCGGCCACAGCGGCAGTGCGCTCGCTGAGCGACGCCTTGGCTATTGACTCTTACACTAAAACACAATGAATCAACCGATTATTGCTCCGGTGCCTCAGGAATTGATAGAGGCCGAACTCACTCCCGAACGCTTTTTACGCACCACCTGCAAGGGTGGCAATGAAATATATGTGGTGGACGCCAACAATTCGCCCAACGTGATGCGCGAATTGGGCCGTCTGCGCGAGATCGCCTTCCGCCTGGCCGGCGGCGGCACGGGCAAGGACTGCGACATCGACCTCTACGACACCATGGAGCCGCCCTGCAGTCAGCTCATTGTGTGGGACCCCGAGAGCAAACTCATCCTCGGCGGCTACCGCTTCATCTGCGGCAAGGACATCCGCATGGACGCCAACGGCCGCCCGCGCATCGCAACCAGCCACATGTTCGACTTCTCCGATAAGTTTCTGCGCGACTACCTGCCGTACACCATCGAATTAGGTCGCTCGTTCGTGCGGCCGGAGTACCAATCGTCGCGCGCCGGCGCCAAGGCCCTGTTCACCTTGGACAACCTCTGGGACGGCCTTGGATCGCTCACCGTACTCCACCCCGAAATCAAGTACCTCTTCGGCAAGGTGACCATGTACCCCAACTACACCGAATGCTGCCGCGATTTGATCCTCTACTTCCTGCATAAACACTTCCCCGACCGCGACCACCTGGTGACCCCGCGCACACCGCTGGCGCTAAAGACCGACGTCAACGAGATGGCCGCCATCTTCAGCGGCTCATCATTCAAGGAAGATTACACCATACTCAACAACCACGTGCGCGCTTACGGCTGCAACATCCCGCCGCTGGTCAACGCCTACATGGGCCTATCGCCCACCATGCGCATGGTCGGCCCCGCCATCAACGATGGATTTGGCAACGTGGCAGATAGCGGCAGCCTCAGCGCCATCGACGAAATCCTCGACGAAAAAAAGCGCCGCCACATCGACTCCTTCCACCCCGAAGCCCGCCAACCGGCCACCCACCTGTAGACCCCTCCACCGCCGAGCTCTTGCTCGGGCAGCGCGGCGGTTGGTTAGCGGAGGATGACGTGGTTGGAGAGGGAGAGGCGCACGTGGTTGCGGTTCCAGAAGTCTTGCAGGTATTGCATGCGGGAGCACTGGAAGTTGGGGTGGAGGCGGTTGCAGGCGAAGGCTAACTTGTGGCGGTATTGGGAGATGTCGTATGAGGCTTTGAAGTGGTCGATGGTGGTTTGCAGCTGGTCTTCGACGGCGTGGCGCACCCATTTGTGGCGCTGTTCTTTGAGCTCGATGAACACGATGTGGGTGGCGGAGGTGAGCATGGCGTCGCAGCGGAAGTCGCGCGAGCCATCGGGGCGGCGCAGGTCCACGCAGTTGTCCACCGCGGTGAAGTTGACCGGGCGGCCGGTGAGGTTGGTGATGCGGGCGATCCACTCGCGCGGGCGTTCGTAGCTTACGTAGGCGGGAGTGCCGTGGGCGCGGTCGCAGATGCCGAACTCCTTGGCCGTGACGTTCTTAGTCTGGCATTTTTTAACGAAAAAGTCAGCACCCATATTCTATATCCTCCTCAATTTCAAGTAGTTCGCCGAAAATATCGTTGGTGAGGCCGGCTTCAATGTTGAGCAGATTGGCATCGGAGGGCAGGCCGTAGTTTACGGGCAGCAAGCGTGCTTGGCCGTCGGTGAGTTGGTAGATTCGCAACAGATCGGGGTTGATGCAACTATGTTCGGGCACGATTTTGTCGAGGCGTTCGAGCAGGCACGCTTGGTCGGCGGCTTGTTGGCGCAGCTGCCAGGCCTTGGCGGCGAGGGTGAGGTAGTTGATCATGAAGGGCGAGTGGGTGGTGCATACCAACTTGTTGTCCTCCAAGCGGTTGGCGATGGCGATGAGGTAGTAAAGGATGTCCTTCTGCGACGATGGGTAGAGGTTTTGCTCCGGCTCTTCCACAATGTTGATGAACTCGGAGTAGCTGAAGCGGTTCGACAGCTGATTGAGGGCGGCGGCTTTCACTTCGTCGCTGAGGTCCATGTCGATGATTGATGCCACTTGGCGGGCGATGACCTCGCGCTCGGCCATCGACAGCTCGTTGGCGTCGCGTTTGGAGTTCTCCACCTTGTCGCTGATGTAGCGGGTGACCAGGCACAGCGATAGGGCTGACTGGTAGCCGCTCGAGGCGGCCGACAGGCGGATGCGGTAGTCCTTGCCGCGCAGCCACGACACACCGTTGAGCTTGTCGTACTCAAACACGGCATCGCCCACGGGCATCTCGTAGCCCTGGGTGTAGGCGGCTCGCGCCATCTCGAATTCGCCCAAGAAGGTGCTGACGGATTCGGGTAGCGACTTGATGTTGGCCGGCGAACCGATGGTGGTGAGGAAGTTGCGCTCGGCGGGCACGTAGAGCACTTTCGACATGGCGGTGGAGGTGTCGTCGGCGCTGTTGGCGTTGATTTTCAACGCGTTATCTTTGTAGGTGAAGGTGTAGAATCGGCCGGTGAACTCGATTTCGGTGTCGTCGTGGAAGTAGTCGGTCAGGCGCGAGTAGGCGCAGAGCGAACTGCGGAAGCGCTGGTATTGCTCCACGTATTTTACGGTGAGCATGCCGCGCTTGAGGCGCTTTTCCAGCCAGGTGAACAGCGAGTAGAGTTTGGCGATGGTCGACTTGCCCGAGCCTTGCGGCCCGATGAACAGCGTGTATTTATTGAACTCGGCATCGACGTGGGTCAATGCGCCGAAATTGCGGATTTTGAGTTGAGGGAGATGTGTCATAGTCAGGTGGGTTAGATTTACGTGCAAATGTAGCAACAATTTTCGAGATTTGCAAGCGAAAAAGTGGCAAATAGGTGCAAAAAATTGGCCGGGATTACGTCTCTGCTTTAGCGATTTCCAACAAAGGCTTTTCGAGGAGCAAACTTTTTTGGATTTTTTTTGTTTAAATTTTGCGGATACGCAAATAATTCGTATCTTTGCACCGGAGTTCATTCCTCATCTGAGGAAAGGAAATCGAAAAACGCAAGCCTTGAAGCTCTGCGTTTTTTGCTTTTTATAGGATATCGGGCAATCTACGGCGATTATATTTACTCATAATTTTATTTCTCGCTGCATCTTTCCCTTCGAGATGATATGCTGTAAGCAGGTAATATGGATCAATGTAAAAACCGGTTGTTAAATCTGCAAAAGAAAGAGTGTCAAAAATTGATCGCGAGTAGCACAGTTGGCAAAAATCTACAGGAACCGATATGCCGCCGTTGCGCCAACAAAAATGGATATAACGCGAACCGCGGAGCGGTTTCGCATACCCCCCAGCCCCACAATGGCACGAAGCGCAGGGCAAGCGAAGCGGCCGGA
>CAMGBT010000003.1 GCA_946011725.1 uncultured Bacteroidales bacterium
TTCTGCATCGTAATGAGCCACCGGGTCGATTCCATTATCGTAAGATGATACACTTGAGAACTTGGAATTAAACGATACGATTGAGCATCTATGGTATGTGACATCATCATTCACATCGCCAATGATGAAACCGAGATAATGCTCCTCATCATCTTCAACAGTATTTTCAAAGTTAATATCGCCAATTACAGCTAAATTGTAAAGTTCTGCCTCTTCATTGCAATAGCCGATGAAACCGCCGATTCTGCAATCTTCCAGCGATGCGTCGGACGAAATATCCGGGTCATCATAAAGTTTGAAGTTAAGCTTGCCCAAGAAAGCAGATTCACCGATAGTTAATCGATCAGCTTTACTGTGTTGCTGGCCGACAAAGCCGCCGAAGGAAGCATCTTCATGGTCGTACTCACCATTGGTATAATTGAGTCCGATAGCCGACACACTTTGATTTATAGTGGCTGAGCCCTTGTAGTTGAGTGCCAAGAATCCGCCGATGTAATAATCCGGAAAAGTTGCATACGAATGAAACGTACTGTTCCATACGCCATCAACTCTACATCTATTGATGTATAAATCGCCATCATTCTTATATAGGAAACCGCCTACGCAAACGACTTCACATTTTTCATGAATATCCAAATCCATCGAGCAGTCGCTGAATACTACACTTCCTTCGGTATAATAAACCATTCCGCCAAGAAGGATCGGTGCCTTGGTGCTTTCACTATAGTTATAAAAGCAATAGGCATTGTTGATATGGACGTTGCTAAAAACGGAGTTTTCAACGTCTCTAGCCAAGATAAATAAATTGGCAAATTCCACATAATAAGGAGCAGCAAGGCCTACAAAATTAAAAGTAACGTTGCTGATTTTGGCATCTTCCAAGTCGCCGAAAAAGCCATAGCGAGATGTCTCGAAAACGAGACCGGTGATGGTGTGTCCGCGACCGTCGAAGTTGCCGGCAAAGGGGCCATTACAGTTTTCGATTGCCAAGGATTGGCAAGAAGGGCTGAGCAAGTCTTCTTTTTTGGAGACGTCATTGAGAGTGATGTCGTTGGTGAGCACATAGTACTTGCCGCGGGTTGCACTCGTGTAGGCGCTCTTGCAGATGTAGGAGAAGTTCACCAAGTCTTGCGCGGTAGAGATGCGGTAGGGGTCGGTTTGTGTGCCCGAGCCGCCGGAGAATGGGGTGGCCGGCATCTCCGTGGGATTTTTCCATTCCCATGCGGAGGCTGTGATGGCAGCGCAAGCCATCACAGCCAGACAAATTAATCTAATGAGTTGTTTCATTATAGTTAGTTATTTGGTTTACGATAATTGTGGAGCTGTAGCGTCATATTAATCAGTGAGCCAATATGTTACATACTAATCTGCAAAAAGTCGGTGTGCAGCTCCAAATAATCGATACAAATTTACGAAGAAAAAGCGGATTGGCAAGTACCCCTCCCGATTTTTTAAAAAAGATTAACGGAGGGACACAAGCTATGATTGCAGCCGCGAGCAGCTCGGCTTCCGCAGACCCCGAGGCAAGCCTCGAGGCTACAGCCACAGGACCCACAGCGAGCCGCCGGACGGGCGTGTGGCTATGCGGGGGAGGACGCGGCAGGCCGCCGTCCATACTGCGATGGTGGGGAAGGGGTGGGCATAAAAAAGTCCTCGTTCATTTCTTCAATGATGAGGACCTAAGCCGATAGGCGTAATTTGTGATTCAATTGAGTTGTTTTATAGCATCTAAAAGTGCAGAGATTATATCATACTTACTTATCACAACACCTAATATCCGAGTATTGGCATCTCGCGATGTATTTGCGGATACGCCTTAGCTTAGGGTCTCTTGAGAAGAATTGCGTAAATAAACGGTCTAAGACTAAGTCGTAGGTGATATCCGATTGCAAAGTTACTGCCAAAATCACGAAAAAACAACTTTTTCACTGACAAAATTCAATTGATTCACAATAATTAAGAAATGAATACATTATTTTGCACTGAAACTTCTAAATTCCTTCAATAAACTTAAATTAAAGTTAAAAATTTGCAGAACATTGAAAGTTTACTTTATTTTAGCTTGTGGATTTCTTGCACCATTTGCGGATTTTATATAACTTTGCCGCGTCTTACTTACTTAACTTTATATGAAATTCAAGGTGTATAATGTGGGGGACGTTAACCCCAATCTGTTTCCAATTACGCTTACTCGCCCAATGGGTGACCTGCGATTAGGTATTTCTACAATGGCTGAACGTTGGCAGTATTTCCTCAACGAGGACTTCGACTGGGATGCGCCCGACTATCTTCGCGAGCTCTTCCCTTGCACCGAAGCTGCCGGCAACGACACTCTCTTTGTGGCCGGCAACGTGGTTGCTACCGCTGAAATCGCTGCCGCTGCCGCCGCTCTCCACCCCGGCCAACGCCTCTTGGCCGACGATGTGGAAATCGCTCACCGCGGCGTCTCTGTTTCGTCCGACGTTCATTTCCCCGGCAAGGTGCTGGCTATCAATCATATCTACGACATATTCATGCTCAACGACCAAGTGCTGCGCATGGACTTCGAACGCCTCACAGCCGGTCGCACTTCCCAACCGTTGCATCCGTCGAACGTGCTGCTGGGCGATCCCTCGCAGCTCTTCATCGAAGAGGGCACCAAAATCCGCTGCTCCACCATCAATGTGGAGGACGGTCCCATCTACATCGGCCGCGATGCCGTGGTGATGGAAGGCTGTCGCCTGCGCGGCTCGCTGGCCCTGTGCGAACATGCCCAACTCAACATGGGCGCGCTCGTGTACGGCGGCACCACCATCGGCCCGCACTGCAAGGTCGGCGGTGAAATCAACAACGTGGTGATGTGGGGCTACTCCAACAAAGCCCACGACGGCTTCTTAGGCAACGCCGTCATCGGCCAATGGTGCAACCTCGGCGCCGGCACCACCGCCTCCAACCTCAAGAACAACTACGCCAAGGTGCGCGTGTGGAACTATCCCTCGGGCCGCTTCATCGACACCGGCCTACAGTTCTGCGGCCTCATCATGGGCGACCACAGCAAAGCCGCCATCAACACCTCGTTCAACACCGGCACCGTGGTGGGCATCGGCTGCAACGTCATCTCCGAAGGCTTCCCGCCCACGTTCATTTCCTCGTTCAGCCGCGGCGGCTCGGGCGGATTCCTCGACATCCATTTGGACGACTTCTACACCGTGGCCGAACGCGTGATGGCTCGTCGCCACTGCTCGTTGACCGACGCACACCGCCGCCTATTCAACCACATCGCCGCCTACGCCGATTGCTTCAAGTAACACCCTTACTGACATAATATTTGCTGAGAACCCACCCACGAAAAAAATGCAGCGGGCGCCGATGTTGGCGCCCGCTGCTTATTGGTTGGGAGGGGATTATTCCATGAGCTTGCGGTAGCGTCGGCGCGGGGGTTCTTTGCCGCCGTTTTGGGCGCGTTTGTACTCTTCGTAGTCGGAGTAGGAGCCTTCGTAGAAGACCACGTTGCCGTCGCCTTCGAACGAGAGGATGTGGGTGCAGATGCGGTCGAGGAACCAACGGTCGTGGCTCACTACCACGGCGCAACCGGCGAAGTCTTCCAAGCCTTCTTCGAGGGCGCGGAGGGTGTTCACGTCGATGTCGTTGGTGGGTTCGTCCAGCAGGATCACGTTGCCTTCTTCCTTGAGAGCCATGGCCAGGTGGAGGCGGTTGCGCTCACCGCCGGAGAGCACGGCGATCTTCTTTTCTTGGTCGGCGCCGGTGAAGTTGAACTTCGACAGGTAGGCGCGAGCGTTGACGTCGCGGCCGCCCATGCGGAAGGATTCCACCCCTTGGGAGATGACTTCGTACACCGACTTTTCGGGCAGCAGGTCGTGGTGGCGTTGGTCCACGTAGGCTACCTTGACGGTTTCGCCCACTTCGAAAGTGCCGGCGTCGGGGGTTTCCTGGCCCATGATTAGGCGGAAGAGGGTTGTTTTACCTGCGCCGTTGGGGCCGATTACGCCTACGATGCCGGCGGGCGGCAGGGCGAACGACAGGTCTTTGAACAGTTGCTTGTGGCCGTAAGCCTTGGCCAAGTGGTTGACTTCGATGACCTTGTTGCCGAGGCGCGGGCCGTTGGGGATGAAGATTTCCAGACGTTCTTCGCGTTGCTTTTGGTCTTCGTTGAGCATGCGGTCGTAGGATTTCAAACGGGCCTTACCCTTGGCTTGGCGGGCTTTGGGCGCCATGCGCACCCATTCCAACTCGCGTTCGAGGGTCTTGCGGCGCTTGGATGCTTGCTTCTCTTCTTGGGCCATGCGTTTGGTCTTTTGCTCGAGCCATGAGGAGTAGTTGCCTTTCCAGGGTATACCTTCGCCGCGGTCGAGTTCGAGAATCCAACCGGCCACGTGGTCAAGGAAGTAGCGGTCGTGGGTGATGGCGATCACCGTGCCGGGGTATTGCTGCAGGTGCTGTTCGAGCCAGTCGATTGATTCGGCATCGAGGTGGTTGGTAGGTTCGTCAAGCAGCAGAATGTCAGGCTGTTGGAGCAGCAGACGGCACAGGGCCACGCGGCGACGTTCGCCACCGGAGAGTGTCTCGATGGGTTGGTCGTCGGGCGGACATTGCAGCGCGTCCATGGCGCGTTCCAGTTTGGAATCGATATTCCACGCGTCGGCGGCGTCCAGTTTATCTTGCAATTCGCCTTGGCGAGCGATAAGCGCATCCATCTTGTCGGGATTCTCCAGCACTTCAGGGTCGCCGAAGGCTTCGTTCACGCGGTCGTATTCGGCCAGAAGATCCATGATGGGTTGCACGCCTTCGCGCACCACTTCTATCACGGTCTTAGCGGGGTCGAGCTGCGGTTCCTGCTCGAGGTAGCCCACCGAGTAGCCGGGCGAGAACACCACCTCACCTTGGTAGCTCTTGTCCACGCCGGCGATGATTTTCAGCAGCGAGGACTTACCGGAGCCGTTCAAACCAATGATGCCGATCTTGGCGCCATAGAAGAACGAGAGGTAGATGTTTTTGAGTACGGTCTTTTGAGGAGGGTAGGTTTTCGACACACCTACCATCGAGAAAATGATTTTTTTGTCGTCAGCCATATATATAATAATGTGGTTGGTGATTACTTGCGACGGTTGGAAGCGTAGCGCACGGGGTAGTCGCAACGCACTTTGCCGTTGATGATGTTGTTGAGCTTGGCGCGGATGAGTTGGCGGCGAATGAGCGAGATGTGGTCGATGAACACGTGGCCTTCCAGATGGTCGTACTCGTGCTGGATGATGCGCGAGAGGAAGCCGGTGAACTCTTGTTCGTGGGGTTGGAAGTCTTCGTCGACCCAGCGCAGGCGGATGTGCTCGGTGCGGGTGACGTTTTCGCTGATGCCGGGAAGGCTGAGACAGCCCTCGCCGCGGCTTTCCTTCGGGCCGCCTTCAATCACCTCCATGTGGGGGTTGATGAGGGTGAGGCGCACGCCGTCCAATTCGGGGAAGGTTTCGGCCAAGGGCGATGCGTCGATGACCACGATGCGGTCGTTGCGACCGATTTGCGGGGCGGCGAGGCCCACGCCATCGGAGGCGTACATGGTGTCGTACATGTTGGCAATCAACTCTTTAAGCCCGGGATAGTCGGGGGTGATGTCGGTGGAGACGTTCCGCAGCACCGGATGGCCGTAGAGGTATACAGGTAGTTTCATTCAATTATATGCTTTACTTTGTAGATAATCATTTAATAATATGGTGGCCGAGATTTCGTCAACGATGGCACGGTTGCGGCGGTCCATCTTCTTCATGCCGCCGTCCAACATGGCACGGTGGGCCAAGGTGGAGGTGAAGCGCTCGTCGTAGAACTCAATCGGCATCGGGGCTATCTCCTTGCGCAGGCGGTTGATCACCGGGGTAAGATAGCGCATCGAATCCGAGGGCTCGCCGCGCAATGTGGTGGGCAGTCCGACAATGATACGATCCACCGACTCAGCGACAATGTAGCGTTTAACAAAGTCGATGAGCTGCGCCGTGGGCACTGTGGTGAGGCCGGTGGCCACAATCCGCAGGGTGTCGGTGACGGCGATGCCGCACCGCTTACGGCCAAAATCGATTGAAAGGAGGCGTCCCATAGAAATCAAGTGCAAAGTTACGGAGTTTTAGCGTTTTGGGCAAATAAAAAGCCCAAAAACAAAAAAATTATCCGTCGTCGCGACGAATAATCTTCTTTAATTAAATAAAATACAATGAAAAAATGAAGAAAAAATAAAAATTTTATCAAAAACAACATATAAATTTGGCGAAAAAATTCATCACATTAACAAACTTTAATATTTCAACTCCCCAATTTGCCCCCTCTCATCAGGTTTAAACGAAAAAACAGCGGATTAAACGAATCAACGAAGAACGAATCAACGAAAAATAATAATAAAAAAATACGTTGCTACGTTTACGTTCTTACGTTGAAAAAATACGTTGCTACGTTTACGTTCCTACGTTAAAAAAATACGTGGCCACGTTTACGCTCTTACGTTAAAAAAATACGTTGCTACGTTTACGCTCTTACGTTGAAAAAAATCGCTGCCACTTACTTCGGAGCTTCGTTTAAGCTTACTCGCCAAAAAAATCGGGCAAAATTGAAGAAAAATCGCGGAAAATTTGTGTATGTCAAAAAAAATTCGTTACTTTGCACGCTGTTTTGTGGCTCATCCTTGAAAGCCGCCAAGAAAGATGCGCTTGGAGGTGATATGAGACCTGCGATTGGTGCCACCAACACGACATTTTTTTTTAGTAACGAAAAGTAAAAAGATAAACCGTAACAGCCATGTCAAAAATTTGTCAAATCACCGGCAAACAAGCGATGGTCGGCAACAACGTTTCGCACTCCAAGCGTCGTACCAAACGCAAATTCAATGTGAACCTCTTTAACAAGAAGTTCTACTGGGTGGAACAAGGCATCTGGATCTCTCTCACCATCTCAGCTGCCGGTCTCCGCACCATCAACAAACTCGGCCTCAACGCCGCTATGATTCAGGCCGCCGAAAAAGGCTACCTCAACGAAAAAGACATCAAATTCTTAGGATTCTAAAGAACTATGGCAAAGAAAGCAAAAGGTAATCGCGTGCAAGTTATCCTCGAATGCACCGAACACAAGGCAAGCGGTATGCCCGGCACCTCCCGTTATGTTACCACCAAAAACCGCAAGAACACCACCGAAAGACTTGAGCTTAAGAAATACAACCCCATCCTTAAGCGCGTAACTGTTCACAAAGAAATTAAATAATCCTGAGATATGGCAAAGAAAACCGTTGCAACCCTTCAAACCGGTGAAGGCCGCACCTACTCCAAAATCATCAAAATGGTTAAATCGCCCAAAACCGGCGCTTACGTTTTCAAAGAAGAAATGGTCCCCAACGACGCCGTGAAGGACGCCCTCAAATAAGACATCCCCTCCATCAAATATCCGCCACCCGCGCCCCACAAGGCGCGGGTGGCTGTCTTTTTTGCTATTTTGGCTATATTGGCACTTTTTCTACTTTTTTCGCTCATTTTGATTATATTATTTGGCCGTTGCAAGATTTTTTCGTAGATTTGCAAATTGAACAACAACAATTGTCATGAGCATAAACAACCCTCTTATATATCTCATCAAAGAGTCCATCGAAAATAATAAGGAACTCTTTGCCTTAAGCGACTTCCAAGGCGCCAATTTCCAGTACCGCGATGTAGCCCGAAAAGTGGCAAAACTCCACCTCGGTTTCAAACATGCCGGCATCCGCCCCGGCGACAAAATCGCCCTGTGCGGACGCAATGGCTCCAATTGGGCCATCGCCTTTCTCAGCGTCTTGACCTACGGCGCAGTGGCCGTGCCCATCCTCCACGAGTTTAAGCCCGACAACGTGCACCACCTGGTCAACCACTCCGATGCACGACTGCTCTTCGTCGACAGCACCATCTGGAACAACCTCAACCCCGATTCGCTGCCGCAAATCGTCGGCGCCGTGCGCTTGGCCGACTTCTCCCTGCTGTTCTCCCGCAGCCGACAGCTCACCGATGCCCGCGCCAACCTCAACCGCCTCTTCGGCGAGCAGTTCCCCGAGCGCTTTAAAGTGGAAGACGTGCAGTACGCCGACCCCAACGAGAACGACCTCTGCCTCATCAACTACACCTCCGGCTCCACCGGCTTCTCCAAAGGGGTGATGCTCTCCTACAAGAACCTCTACTCCAACATCCTCTTCGCGCGCGAGCACTTCCCCTTCCTCAAGCGGGCCGACGGCCACATCTGCATGTTGCCCTTGGCCCACATGTACGGCCTCTGCATCGAGATGCTCTTCCCCTTCACCGTGGGTGCCCACATCAACTTCCTCACCCGCACGCCCTCGCCACGCATCATCATGGAAGCCTTCGCCACCGTCCACCCCAAGGTCATCATCACCGTGCCGCTAATTATCGAAAAGATAATCAAGACCAAGGTGTTCCCCATGTTGGAGAAGCCATGGATGCGCCTGTTGCTCAAAACGCCCTTCATCAACGACCGCGTGCTGGCCAAAATCAAAGACCGCCTGATCGAAACTTTCGGCAGCAACATGTTCAGCATCGTCATCGGCGGCGCCGGCCTCAACGCCGACGTCGAAGCCTTCCTGCGCCGCATCCACTTCCCGTTCACCGTGGGCTACGGCATGACCGAATGCGCGCCCCTGATAGCCTATGCCCAGTGGGACGTGCAGCGCCCCGCATCCTGCGGCAAGATCGTTGACCGTATGGAAGGCGAAATCGACTCCCCCGACCCGATCAACACCCCCGGCGTGCTGCGCGTTCGCGGCGACAACGTCATGATGGGGTATTACAATAACCCCGAAGCCACCGCCGCCGCCATCGTCGACGGATGGCTCATCACCGGCGACATCTGCCAATTCGACGCCGACGGCTTCCTCTACATCCGCGGCCGCGACAAGAACATGATCCTCGGATCTTCCGGCCAAAACATCTACCCCGAAGAAATCGAGCAGAAGATCAACAACCTCCCCTACGTGAGCGAATCCTTGGTGGTGGAACGCGACGGCCGCCTCGTGGCCTTGGTGCACCCCGACTACGATGCCGCCCGCCAAGACAACCTCGCCGAAAACGAACTCCACGACGCCATCATCAAAAACGTGCGCGAGCTCAACTCCTCCCTGCCCGGCTACAGCCAACTCTCCGACACCAAAATCATGGCCGAAGAGTTCGAGAAAACACCCAAGCGCTCAATCAAGCGCTACCTCTACCAATAACCCGCCCCGTTTTCGAGCCTACAAAAGAAAAATTAAACTATCAAAATGCAAGCAGAACAAGCGAGCAAGAGCACATTGAAAAGCAATCTGCTTTACTTTCTGACAAAATGCAATCCAGTTAACAAATTTTAACGAAATTCGTATTGCAGAATCAAGAAAAAGCTATAACTTTGCACTCGTTAGGTAGTTTTTTCTATTCCAATAGTTGTTGTTTTTCTTTTGTAAGAAAAGGTTGTTTCCGCCCGCAGACATTTTAGCCCCCAAAAGGGGGGCTGAAATTAGGGCTTTCAAACAAATTAGCCGGAGCCGCCGAGGCTGTGGCTTTTTTGTTGCCCATACCCACCGACCCGCCGTGTGGTAAAGACACGATTCTTTCATTTAAGGTGCAGTCGTGGGGTTAAACGAAGAAACGAAGTACGAAATAACGAATTTTTAATATTTTTCGTTAATTCGTTGATTCGTTTTATTCGTTTAGCCGCCATTTGCAATTACCGAAGTTTAAATGAAAGAGCCGTGTGGTAAAGACGATCCCTTACGATTTTTTACGATGCCATCCGGCCGGGACGTTTCCGCCGCCCCGCCGCTTTCCGCGGCGGGCGGGGGCGGCGGTTAGAAGTGTGAGGAGCCGTCGAAGCAGTGGGTGCACACTTTGCACTTGGGCAGGCCGATGGCTTTGATGAGTGTTTCGATTGTGTTGAAGCGCAACGAGGTCAGCCCGAACCGGCGGCGTATTTCCTCGACCATGCGTTTGTAGCAGGGCGAGTCGGTGGTGGCGTACTCCTCGAGGCGGGCGTTGGCGTCGCCTTCGAACTGCTCGATGATGCGGCGGGTGATGAGTTCCATGTCGCTCTTGGAGGAGGTGAAGCCCACGAAGGGGCAGCCGTAGATCAGCGGCGGGCAGGCTATGCGCATGTGCACCTCGCGCGCGCCGCAGCTATAGAGCACGCCCACGTTGTCGCGCAGCTGGGTGCCTCGCACGATGGAGTCGTCGCAGAACAGCACGCGTTTGTCCTTGAGCATGGCCGCGTTCGGGATGAGTTTCATCTTGGCCACCAGCGAGCGCATCGACTGGTTGGCGGGGGTGAAGCTGCGCGGCCAGGTGGGGGTGTACTTGGCGATGGCGCGGTGGTAAGGCACGCCCTTGCCCTCGGCGTATCCCAAGGCCATGCCCACGCCCGAATCGGGAATGCCGCAGGCGCAGTCAACCTCCGACGGGTCGGTTTTACCCATCTCGAAGCCGCTGGCGAAGCGCACTTCCTCCACGTTGCGGCCTTCGTAGCACGAAGTGGGGAAGCCGTAGTACACCCACAGGAACGAGCAGATTTGCATCTCCTGCTCCGGTGCGCGCAGTTGCTCGATGCCGTCGGGGCGCACGTGCAGAATCTCACCCGGACCCACGAAGCGGTCGATTTCGTAGTCCAAATTGGGGAACGACGACGACTCGCTCGACAGCGCGTAGGCGCCCTCTTTGCGGCCCACCACGATGGGCGTGCGGCCCAAGCGGTCGCGGGCGGCGATGATGCCGTCCTCGGTGAGGATAAGCATTGAGCACGAGCCCTTTATGCTGCGGTACACGTTCTCGATACCTTCCACAAACGTCTTACCCTCGGTGATCAACAACGCCACAAGCTCCGTTTGGTTAGTGCAACCCGACGACAGCTCGGCGAAGTGATGGTTGGCATCAAGAAGCCGCTTTTCCAATTCGTCGATGTTGCAGATTTTGGCAACTGTGACGATGGCGAAGCGGCCTAAGTGGGAATTGAAGATGATGGGTTGGGGGTCGGTGTCGGAGATGATTCCGATGCCCGAGTTGCCGGTGAATTTGGATAGTTCGTCCTCGAATTTGGTGCGAAAGTAGGTGCTTTCGAGGTTGTGGATTGAGCGGCGAAACTGACGGCTGTCGGCATCGTAGGTGGCCATACCGCCGCGGCGGGTGCCAAGGTGCGAATTGTAGTCAGTGCCGTAGAAAAGATCGGCCACGCAGGCTTTGTGTGAAACAGTTCCGAAGAAACCTCCCATATTGGTTGAATTTTGTTGGCGTTATTATTAATGTGGTGCAAAGTTACGAAAAAATGGCGACACGGCCAAGCGCCGGACTATTTAAAGTTGTCGGCAAAGTCGTTGATGTATTGGAACAGCCGACGGTGGGCGTCGGTGAGCTGCTGGTTGCGGCGAGCCATAACTCGCTGAGCTACAGCAAAGAACTCGTTGAGATTGACATTGTCGAAGCCGGCGGTGCCGCCCTTGGTGAACGAGGGGATGAACACGCGCGGCATACCCTCGCTGATGATGTTGCAGCCCACGCCGATGACGGTGGCGGTGTTGAACGAGGTGTTGATGGCCGACTTGCTGTGGTCGCCCATGATGAGGCCGCAGAACTGCAGGCCGGTGCGAAGGAAACGTCCCGCGGGATAGTTCCACAGCTTGACCTCGGTGTAGTCGTTCTTGAGGTTGGAGGCGGTGGTGCCGCCGCCCAGGTTACACCATTGGCCGATGACGGCGTTGCCCAAGAACCCGTCGTGGGCCTTGTTGGAGAAGCCCCACATCACCACGTTATTGAGCTCGCCGCCCACCTTGCAATGCGGGCCGAGGGTTGTAGCGCCGTAGATTCGCGCGCCCATGTTCACCTGCGCATGCTCGCACAGGGCGATTGGCCCGCGCAAGTGGCAACCCTCCATCACCACGGCATCGCGGCCGATGTACACCGGTCCTTGGCGCAGGTTGATGGTGGCGCACTCGATGGTGGCGCCTTCCTCGATGAACAGCTGCGAGCGGTCGCCCAAGACAGTGTTCGACTCGTCGATGGGTGCGGACGTCCTACCCGCCGTTATGCGGTCAAAGTCCATCTTGAGCACGCGGTCGTTGAGGGTGAAGATGTCGTAGACGTGTTGCAATGCCAACACCTCGCCGTGGTAGTCGACCGTGGCGGTGGGGTCGGCACCGCGGTATGCGATTTCAACCTCTCCGGCCACCAAGCGCTGCCCGGGAGCGAGCGCCGACACAGCCGCTGCGATTTCAGCCGTGGCCACCACGTTGCCGGCCACATACAGCGTGCTGCCGTCCACATGCTCCGGCGCCGGAAACAGCTCGCGCAAATACTCCGCCGAGCCCCAAGCATAATTGCCCGGCAAAAAAGCCTGCCAACGTTCAGCCATTGTGGAAATGCCCACGCGGATATCGCCCACCGGACGAGTGTAAGTAATCGGAAGAAGATTGGGGCTCACATGCCCCGGATCATATACTACGATGCACATATTTTATCAAAATTAGACAGCGGCCGGCATTGGCCGCCTGAATCACAGTGCAAAATTACGAAAAAATCCCCGAAAAACGCCCGTTCTTGGAAAAAAATTTGGTAGGGTGACAAAAAATGCTTAACTTTGCACTCGCTTAGGCCGCCCGAATGGTGGAATGGTAGACACGAGGGACTTAAAATCCCTTGGCCATTGCGGCTGTGCGGGTTCGAGTCCCGCTTCGGGCACAGCGGAGGCTGCAACCAATCGGTTGCGGCCTCCGCTGCGTTTGCGCCCAGTCCACCGGCGCGCAGCCTTTTTGCACCTGCTCCGAGCTCTTGCTCGGGCGTGCGGCGGGCGGTTTTTTTAGATTGGGGCGAAAAATGTTGCGGATTTGGGGAATTATTGCTATATTTGCCGAAAATTCTTTTTAACTGTAATATGATAATGAATATGATGGCTTTCTTGGGCAATCTGCGTGGATTTGAGTGGATAATCATCCTTGTGGTGGTGTTGCTGCTGTTTGGCGGCAAAAAGATACCGGAGTTGATGCGCGGCATCGGCAAGGGTGTGCACTCGTTTAAGCAGGGGCTCAACGAGGCACGCGAGGAAATCAATAAGCCTGTAAAGGGCGAAGACGAGCAGAAGCCAACGGAGCAAAAGAAGTAAGTTTTGGCTCAGAAGGAGATGTCGTTTTGGGAGCACTTGGACGCGTTGCGACGGGTGCTGTTCCGCATAGCCGCCGTGGTGTTTATCTTCGGCATAGCGGCATTTTGCTTCATGCCGTGGATATTTGATCACGTGGTGATGGGTCCGTGTCATGCGTCCTTCCCCACCTACCGCTTGTTAGAGCGCTTAGGCGGCCTGGGCATCTTAGCGCCTGAAGGGGCCTCGTTGGAGTTCCAACCGGAGTTGATCACCACCGAGTTGGCCAGCCAGTTTTTCATGCACGTGTCGGCCTCGTGTTGGGCGGCCGCCATCGCCGCTTTTCCGGTGATTATCTACCAGTTGTGGAGCTTCATCGCGCCGGGGTTGTACGCCCACGAGCGACGCGGGGCGGTGCGCGCATTCTTCGCCGGCAACTTTATGTTCTACATCGGCGCATCGGTGGGTTACTTCGTGGTGTTCCCGCTGGCGCTGCGTTTTTTGGCCACTTATAGTCTGAGCAGCGTGATTCATCCGATGATCACGTTGGAATCGTATATGGACAACTTCTTCATGCTCCTGCTGGCCATGGGGGCAGTGTTCGAACTGCCCTTGGTGGCATGGCTTTTGGGCAAAGCCGGGCTTCTCACCCGCCGCTTCTTCAGCCGCTGGCGACGCCACGCCATCGTGGTGCTGCTCATCGCCGCTGCCTTGATCACCCCCACCGGCGACCCGTTCACCCTGTCGGTGGTGTTCTTCCCGCTGTACATCCTGTGGGAGTTCGGTGCCCTGCTCGTGCCCAAATCCACCCCTGAATAAGCATTAACTACCTAACTCTAATACCTGATACTTGATGAAAAGAATTGGCTTACTTCCACGCATCCTGATTGCCATTGTCCTTGGCATTGGCGCGGGGTTCATCCTGCCGGAATGGGCGGGACGTATCTTCGCCACGTTCAATGGCATTTTCTCGGAATTTCTGTCGTTTATCATCCCGCTGCTGATTTTGGGACTGGTGGCGCCGGCGATTGCCGATTTGGGCAAGAGCGCGGGGCGGATGCTGCTGGTGACGGTGGCCATAGCCTACGTGATGAGCGTGGCGGTGGGATTGTTCACCTACGGAGTGTCGTGCTTCACCTTCCCGAGCATAGTGGAGGCGGGCGCGGTGAGCAGCGGGGCGGCGCGTGAACTCACCTGCTACTTCTCGCTTGAAATCCCGCCGGTGATGACGGTGATGACCGCACTGGTGTTGGCTTTCACCCTCGGGCTGGGCGCGGCGCGCTTGGAGCAGGGCGGCCTGCGGCGCGGTCTCGATGATTTGCGCAAGGTGATCGTGATGGTTATCACCCACGTGCTGATACCGCTACTGCCGCTCTATATCTTCGGCATCTTCATGAACATCGCCTACAGCTGCACCGCCGGCACGGTGATTGCCACTTTCGCCGGCATTATTGGCGTGATAATAGCCCTGCAAGTGGTGGTGCTGTTGCTGCAATTCTCCATCGCCTCGCTGTTCAGCGGGCTCAACCCGCTGAAAGCCTTGTGGCGGATGTTGCCGGCTTACTTCACGGCCTTGGGCACGCAGTCGTCCGCGGCCACCATTCCGGTGACCTTGCGCCAGACCATCTCGCTCGGCGTGGACCCCAACGTGGCGGGTTTTACGGTACCGTTATGCGCCACCATCCACATGTCGGGTTCGATCATGAAGATAGTGTCGTGTTCGATAGCCATTTTGATGCTCTCGGGCGGCGACTACTCCTTCGGACTGTACGCCGGCTTCATTGCCATGTTGGCCATCACCATAGTGGCGGCTCCGGGTGTGCCCGGCGGCGCCATCATGGCCTCGTTAGGATTACTTAGCTCCATGTTGGGCTTCTCTGATGCCGACAACGCGCTGATGATAGCCATCTACATCGCCATCGACAGCTTCGGCACCGCCTGCAATATCACCGGCGATGCCGCCATAGCCCAAATCGTCGACCGCCTCTTCCGCGGTCGAGCGGTGAAGGCTTTAGCTTGAATCTTCAAACCGTTACGCAATTTTAAACCGTTACACAATTATATCATGAAAACACTACTGAAATTATTGCTGATAGCCGCGATATTGTGCGGCTCGGCATGGGATGCTTCGGCCCTCAAGCGCGAGTTTCGCTCGGTGTGGATGGCCGGTATGGGCATTGACTGGCCTCACACCACCGGCACCACGCCCGAAGCACAAGCTGCGGCCAAGAAAGAACTGACTGATTACCTTGATTCGTATCAACGCGAAAACTTCACCGGCGTGTGCATCCACGTGCGGCCGCTGGCCGACGCCTTCTACCGCTCCACCTTGGAGCCGTGGAGCGCTTCGGTGTCGGGCAAACGCGGCGTCGACCCGGGCTGGGACCCGCTGGGGTTCGCCGTGGAAGAATGTCACAAGCGCGGCTTGGAATGCTACGCGTGGGTAAACCCCTTCCGCATCACAGCCTCCGGCGCCACCTACACCGACAGCTTCTACAAGCAGTGGGAAGCCAACGGCTGGATTCTCACCTCCGGCGACTGGAAGATCTTCAACCCCGCGCTGGAAGGCGCTCGCCAACACAGTCTCGATGTCATCAAGGAAATCTACACCAACTACGCCATCGACGGCCTGCTGTTCGACGACTACTTCTACCCCGGCTCGGGCATGGCGTCCGACTCCTCGGCCGGCGACTACCAACAGTGGAAAGACTCCGGCACCACCATGAGCATAGCCGACTGGCGTCGCAATAATGTAAACACCTTTGTAAAAGCCGTTTACGACCAAATCCAAGCTGACCGCCCCGATATGCGCTTCGGCATCGGTCCGGCCGGTGTGAGCGGCACATCGGCACCGGAGTACGGCCTCAGCGGCCCGGGTGTGGGCAGCGACTGGCCTTACAGCAAGATTTACTGCGACCCGTTGGCCTGGATGGCCGACGGCTCCATCGACTTCATCGCGCCGCAGATTTACTGGTCGCGCGACAACGCATCGGCGCCGTACACCCCGCTGTGCCAGTGGTGGAGCATGGTGGCCAACCACTTCGGCATCCACAACTATGTGAGCATCGCCGCTTACAAGGTGACCACCGACGAATTCGGCGGCAACAACTCCGAAGGCTACTCGGAAATCGCCGAGCAGGTGAGCTTGTGCCGCGCCTACGCGGGCGAGAGCAACGCTCCCGGCCAAATCTATTACAGCGCTCGCTTCATCGATGGCCCGTCGTACCGCGGCATGGGCGATTACCTGTTGGAGCATCGCTACACCACCCCGGTGCTATCGCCGGCGGTGACGTGGAAAGATCACCCCACCTACGCGGCCGTAGATGCCGCCCGCCTCACTGACGGCAAGCTCGTGTGGAGCGCACCGGAGGCCGAGGAGCAGGCTATCATCCGCTACTCCGTGTACGCTATTCCCCTGAGTGTGAACTATGACCAAGCCATGGCCGAGGACGGCGACGGCATCGACGGCCAATACCTCTTGGGCGTGACCTACGAGCCGAGCTACACGCTTCCGGCCGAGGTGCAGGGCCGCTTCTGGTACGCCGTGTGCGTGCTCGACGGCTACTCCATAGAGTACGCGCCCGCCTTGGTCAACTACAGCGGCGAGCAGTCGGGCAAGCCCGAGTTGCTCACACCCACCACCGACGGCACTGTGGCCGACTGGGACTTCACCATGACCTGGACCGAGGTGCCCGGCGCCACTTACACCGCCCAAATCGCCCGCGACGTCAACTTCGCTTCCATCATCTTGGAGCAGAAGGACATCACCGCCACATCGGCCACCTTCGCTTTGGACAAGTTCAACAATAACACGCTGAGCTACTGCCGCGTAGTGGCTTCCGAGCCGTCAAAATTGGTCACCCCCTCCGAGGTGCGCTCGTTCTACTCGCCTACTCGCACCACCCCCGCCCAGCCGGCGCTGCTCAACCACGTGGACGGCGAAATCGTCAGCGACAGCCACACCACATTCGCCTGGGAGGCGGTTCAAGATGCTGAAACTTACATCGTGATGATTGCGCGCGAGGGCGACTTCTTCAACCCGGTGTTCAAGAAGTCGATCAAAGCCCCGACCACTGAAATCACTCTGCCCACTGCCTCGTTAGGCTACGGCTCGTTCGCTTGGCGCGTGTGGGCTTACGGCAGCCGCTTCAACTCCGTGGGATCCGACAACGGGCTGTTCTCCATCGTCGAACCGGCGACGGGCAGCTACGAACAGGGCTACACCATCGCCACCGACCCGGCTGAGTATGCCGCCGCTTCGGGTTGCAGCATCGAAAGCCTGTGGATGCGGTCCACCGCCTTGGGCAACATTGCATTCGACTCCGACGGCTCGCTCAACCGCAGCATGGCCGCCTCGCGCGACTTCGTGTTCATCGCAGGCCGCTCGGCCAACGCCGAGGATGCCGACATCTACATCGACCAATACAGCCTGCGCACCGGCGAACACCTGCGCCGCATCGCCCTCAGCGACGAGGGCAAGGTGCCCTCGCTGCCGTGCAACACGGTGCTGCTCGACGAGGCCGGACACCTGTGCATCGCCAACCAAACCACCAAATCCACATCCAATCATATCTTCCTGTATCAGGTGGAGTTAGGCACCGGCCAACTCTCCCTGTTGGCTGACTTGCGCGGCTCCAAAACCGTGGTGACTCGCATTGACCACATAGCACTGTACGGCGACGTAACCTCAAGCGAATACTATGTGTTCGGCGCCGTGTCGGGCAAGGGCCACGTGGCTCGCTGGACCGTCACAGATGAAGAGGGCGTGGACCCCGTGTGCGAGGTGATCAAGGTCAGCGAGTTCGCCTCCGGCGCATCCACCTTCGGCACCGCACCCATCATCTATGCCCTCGACGAAGATTGGTACATCGTCGATGGCGGCAACACCGCACCGGCCATGTACTCGTTCAGCGATAACAAGCTGTTGGCCAAGGCATTCGACCAGTCGCAACCGGTGGCCGTAAGCGAAAACGGCTTCTCCGTGGGCGACTTCGGCCAAGAAACCATTGCCGCATATCCGTGCACCGCTCCGGCTGACGGCGCTCAGTTCGCCATAGCCAACATCAGCGAGGTGCCCACCCTGCTGTGGACCGTGCCCGCCGCCGGCTTAGGCACCACCAATTCCGGCACCAATGCCGCGCCCACCGCCCTGGTGGAAGCATCCGACGGCACCCTCATAGCGGTGGTCTACAGCCCTGGCAACGGCCTGGCCGCCTACCGCATCACCGACGGCGCAGGCGTTGCGGACATCACCACCGACACCGTGAGCTATCGTCTTGACGGCCTGACACTTACCCTCAGCCAACCCGCCACCGTGGAGATCTACACCGCCGCCGGCCAACTGCTCACCCACACCACGCCCGCCCGCGCCACCCTCCCCTCCCCGGGCCGCTACAACGCCATCATCAACGGCCGCGCCCACAAGCTGCTCGTCCGCTAACGACCCGCCCCGCCCGCCTGCCCGAGCAAGAGCTCGGAGCAGGTGCAAAAAGGCTCCGCCCGCGCGCTACTCCGCCAAGGCTCGGCGCAGCGAAGCGCCCGCCGCAGTGCGGTTCAGTGGCGAGGCGGAAGCCGAGCGGCGCGGAAGCGCCCCGCCCCCGCGCCCGTCCTGCCGCTTGCTGGGCACCTGCCCTGCGCGCCCGCCGTGTCGCTGAAAAAATCTGCGGATTTGGGGTGAAAATTTGGCGAAGATTTTGTAACTTTGCAGAAAATTTTTGCTAATGGATGTAGATACGCGATATATGGCTCGGGCGCTGCAGTTGGCGGCGGCCGGAATGGGCAATGCCTCGCCCAACCCGATGGTTGGGACGGTGGTGGTGGCTGCGGATGGTACAATCATCGGCGAGGGCTATCACCGGCGCTGCGGCGGGCCGCATGCTGAGGTCAACGCCATCGCGTCGGTGCGCCGACGCGAGCTGTTGGCGCAATCCACAGTGTACGTTACCCTCGAACCGTGTTCGCACTATGGCAAGACGCCGCCCTGCGCCAAGTTGCTGATTGAGAGCAATGTACGGCGGGTGGTGGTGGGTGCAGCCGACCCCTTTCCGCAGGTATCGGGCCGCGGGGTGGCCATGCTGCGCGCCGCCGGCATTGAAGTGGTGGAAGGGGTGCTGGAGGATGAATGCCGCGCTTTGAACGCGCGGTTTATGACCGCTCACACCTTGCAGCGGCCGTGGGTCACCCTCAAATGGGCGCAGAGTGCCGACGGCTTCCTCGACGACGACCGTCCGGACGGCCATCCCTACCGCTTCTCCAACGCGCTCACCGCGTTGACCGCCCACCGTCTGCGAGCTCTCCACGACGCCATCTTGGTGGGCAGCGGCACCATCTTGGCCGACCACCCGCGCTTGGACTGCCGTTGCTGGCCCGGACACAATCCTCAACCGGTGGTGCTCGACCGCAGCCGCCGCCTGTGCGCGGGCGACTTCTCCACCGCCGTGCCGCCCATGGTGCTGGGGTGCACCGACTTGGCCGACGACCTGCGCGAGCTCTACCGCCGCGGCATCACCTCGGTGCTGGTGGAAGGCGGCAGCCGCATCCTTGCCGAGTTTGTGGCGGCCGATTTGTGGGACGCGGCACGGGTGGAAACTGCTCCTGTGCGCTTTGCCAATCACGGCCGGGCCGCAGCCCCCACCCTACCCTGCGCTCCGGTGAAAACCGTCCGAATCGAAGGCAATCGCATCGACTTTTTCGCCCGAAATTACCCCGAGTCCGTTAAAAACCTATAAAATAATGACAAATTTCACTAAAACTTGGTCAAAGTTTGCTGTTATTTTCGCATTATGTTTTAACTTTGTAGTCTGAAATATTATAGACACTCATGATTAGACAACTTACTATATGTTTTGCAGTGGTTTTTGCCACGATTGTTTTTGCGGCTTGCAACGACGATGAGCCGACCACCGACACCACCTCCTCCGTCACGTTCAACGCGGCGGTGAAGTCGTTCAACCTTGCCGAAGACGATTCGGTGATAGCCAATCTCGACTCCGTGTTCTTCGCCATCGACCAAAAGCGCTGCTTGATATATAACGCCGACTCGCTGCCCTACGGCACCAATGTCAACAAGTTGATACCGGTGATCACCACCATGTCGTCGGTGTCGCTGGCCGAGCTGACCGTGCAACGCGCCGGTCGCTCCGACACCGTGTACAACTACTTGGAGAACTCCACTGACACCATCGACTTCACCAACCCGGTGAAGTTGCGCTTGGTATCGTTGGACGGTACCATGGAGCGCAACTACACCATCCAAGTGAACGTGCGCCGGCAGAAGGCCGACACACTGATGTGGAGCCGCGCCGAGCGCACCGCGCTGCCCTCGCTGTTTGAGGTGCCCAACGAGCAGCACACCACATCCAACGCCGCCGCAGTGTACTGCCTCACCCGCTACCAGCAGCAATACTGCCTGGCAGTGAGCAAGTTAGCTGAGAACGCCGACGGCGGATTGGGCCAATGGCAGTCGCAGTACGTCACCTTCGGCTTCACCCCCGACATCGACTCCTTCACCGCCACCTCCAATGCCCTCTATATCCTTGATAATCAGGGCAATCTATACACCTCCGCCGACGGCATCCAATGGCAGAATGCCGGCGAGAAGCTCCACTACATCTACGGCGCTTACGGCTCCGAGATCATCGCCTCGCGCCAAGAAGCCGACGGCTCGTGGAGCGTGGGTGCATTCCCCGGCGGGAGAGTAGCGCCGCTGCCGGCGGGCATGCCCTACGAACTGACCTCATCGTCAGTGGTTTACGGCTTTGAGATGACTCCTCGCCAACAGCTCATCGTGGCGGGCGGGCGGCTGCTCGACGGCTCGCTCAGCCAAGACGCTTGGGGCTACGACGGCAAGGCGTGGATTAAGATTTCGCGTCGCCAATTGCCGGTGGCGCTCCACAGCGCCACCTTGGTGCCCTACTACACCGTGAGCGTGGCAAGCGACTGGACCACAACCCGCTTTGCCACAATGCTTTTGGTCGGCGGCCAACTGGCCGACGGCACCCTGTCGCGCACGGTGTACGTGTCGAACGACTTCGGCATCAATTGGAGCAAAGCCTCGGCCGAGATGCAACTGCCCGACTACGTGCCGGCGTTCTACGGCGCTCAGGCCGTGGTGGTGGAATCGACCTTGTACGCCAACTCCCGCGCCTCGCGCCCCATCGAGCAGTGGCAATGTCCCTATATCTACCTCTTCGGCGGCCTCAACGCCAACGCTTCCACATATAATACAATGTGGCGCGGCGTAATCAACCGCTTGACCGACAAACCCATCCAATAACCCGTGTCTATGCGCCGATTCCTGCTGATAATCACCCTCGCGGCCATGGCTGCGGCTCCCAAAGCCGCCGGCCAAAGCGCTACCGCCCCCTATAAGTTCGACTTCGGGGGCAGCGTGGGTTTGAGCGGCTACATCGGCGAAGCTAACGCCTCCAACCCCTTCTCCTCGGCCGGCTTCACCGCCGACTTGGCCGCCCGCTACATCTTCGACACCCGCTGGGCCGTGCGCGGCGCCCTCACCTACGCCTCGCTCAGCGGCTCCACCGAAGGCATGGCCAACGTGCTGCCCGGCAATGCCGTGTACTCATTCTCCTCGAACGTGTTCGACCTGAGCGTCCGCGGCGAGGTCAACTTCTTCAGCTTCGGCATCGGCGAAACCTACAAGCGCCTGCGCCGCATCTCGCCCTACTTGGCTGTGGGCGTAGGCCTTAGCATGGCATCGTGCGACGGCAACTCCGCCTTCGCGCCTTCGCTGCCGATGGCCTTCGGCGTGCGCTACAAACTCAAAGAGCGCCTCAACGTCTATGCCGAATTTTCCATGACCAAGATATTCAGCGACAAGGTGGACGGCAACCAACTGCTCGACCTCAACGGCATCAAGACCAACTTTGTGAAGAACACCGACTGGGTGTCGCGCTTGGCCGTAGGCGTCACTTACGAGTTCGGCAAACGCTGTGAAACCTGTCATTACGTAGATTAAGCACCATGAGCACCGCAGAATACAACATCGACCCCACGCGCCTCCCCGCTCACATTGCCATCATTATGGACGGCAATGGTCGCTGGGCGCAACAGCGCGGCCTCGACCGCTCGGCCGGACACGTCGAAGGGGTGAACACCGTGCACCGTATCACCGAATTAGCCGCCCAAATGGGCATCAAATACCTCACCCTCTACACTTTCTCCACCGAGAACTGGAAGCGGCCGCAAGCTGAAGTGGACGCGCTAATGACCTTGGTGGTGGTGGCTATCGAGCGCGAAACGCCCATCATGCTGGCCAACAACGTGTCGCTCCATGTCATTGGCGACATGGACCGCATTCCCGCTGAAGCGCGTCAACGCTTGGAGCAATGCATCGCCGACACCGCGCACTGCACCGGTCTGAACTTGGTGCTGGCGCTAAGCTACTCCGCCCGCTGGGACATCACCAACGCCGCTCGCCAAATCGCCGACGAAGCCGCCCGCGGACAGCTCTTCCCCGGCGAAGTGGACTCCAACACCATCAAATCGCACCTCTCCACCGCGTTTATGCCCGACCCCGACCTGCTCATCCGCACCGGCGGCGACAAACGCATCTCCAACTTCCTCCTCTGGGAAATCGCTTACTCCGAAATCATCATCTCACCCACATACTGGCCCGATTACTCTAACGACGAATTCGCCCGGGCCATCGCCGAATTTCAGCATCGTCAACGCCGATTCGGTCTTACCGGCGAACAAGTCTCAACCTGCCAATGATCCCCGTCACTATGCATAATAAATTGCTCAAACTCTTGATGTCGATTCTCTGCCTGTCGATGGCCTCCGCTGCCTTCGCCCAGGCTGTTACCGACACTATCTTCAATCCGCCGGTGATTTACACCGCCATGCCCAAAGTATATGAAATCGCCGACATTGCCGTGGAAGGCAACGCTAACTACGACCCCGAAATCGTGTTGGGGTACACCGGCTTGAAGGTGGGCGAACGCGTGGCTATCCCCGGCGACGACATCACCAACGCCGCCAAACGCCTCATGCGCCAAGGCCTCTTCCAGCAAGCGCGTTTCTCGCTGGTCAAAACCGTGGGCGACCGCGCTTGGCTGCTGCTCACCGTGCGCACTCAGCCCCGCATATCGCAGGTGAACTATAACGGCGTCAAAAAAGGCGAACGGCAGGACCTCCAAGAGCGCCTCAACCTGATGAAAGGCAACCAAATCACACAAAATATCGTCAACCGAGCCAAACTTATCGTTGAAAAATACTTCAAAGACAAGGGCTTTAACAATGTGGACGTGGACATCGTGCTCCACGAGGACCTCTCCTCGCCGGGCGACATGATTGTGGACATCAACGTCAACAAGCGCGACCGCATGCGCGTGCACCATATCTATATCGAAGGCAACCAAGTGCTCTCCGACGGCAAAATCAAACGCGTCATCAAAAAAACCAACGAAAACGGCGACATCCGCAACCTCTTCCGCCAGAAGAAGTTCGTATACTCCGACTATCGCGATGACCTTAACCGTATCTTGGAGAAATACAACGAGCTGGGCTATCGCGACGCCCGCATCGTGGCCGACAGCGTGGTGCAGTACTCCGACAACCGCGTGGACGTGTACATCACCATCGACGAGGGTCAGCGCTACTACATCCGCGACATCACCTGGGTGGGCAACACCGTGTACCCCACCGAAGTCCTCAGCCAAATCCTGGGCATGGAGCCCGGGCAGGTCTACAACCAGACCCTCATGAACAAGCGTCTGAGCGAGGACGACGACGCTGTGGCCAATATCTACATGGACCGCGGCTACCTGTTCTACAACCTCGTGCCCATCGAGCGCGACGTGGAAGGCGACAGCATCTCCTTGGAAATGCGCATCGTCGAAGGTCCCCAAGCGCGCATCAACAACGTGATAATCAACGGTAACGACCGCCTGTACGAACGCGTCATCCGCCGCGAACTGCGCGTGCGTCCCGGCGACCTCTTCTCCAAGAGCGACCTCATGCGTTCCGCCCGCGAAATCGCCCAAACCGGCCACTTCGACCCCGAGAATATGGACATCCGCCCCGAGCCGAACGAAGAGAACGGCACCGTGGACATCATCTTCAACCTCGAATCAAAGGCCAACGACCAAATCGAATTCTCCATGGGCTGGGGTCAAACCGGCGTCATCGGCAAGCTCTCGCTCAAGTTCACCAACTTCTCCATCAAGAACCTCTTCTACCCCTCCACATATAAGGGCATCATACCGCAGGGCGAAGGCCAAACCTTCACCATCTCGGCGCAAACCAACGCCCGCTACTATCAAGCCTACTCCATCTCGTTCCTCGACCCGTGGTTCGGCGGCAAGCGTCCTAACTCGCTGTCGGTGTCGGCCTACTACAGCCGCCAAACCGGCGTGAACTCCTCGTTCTACAACCAACGCTGGGCTAACTCCTACAACTACTACGGCTACGGGTATGGGTACGGCTACGGATATGGATATGGCAACGACTACTACCAAAACTCCTACCAAGCATCTTACGACCCCAACAAGGTGCTGCAAATGGTGGGCGTCAGCGTGGGCTTCGGCAAGCGCCTAAAATGGCCCGACGACTACTTCACTTTCACCGCCGAATTGGCCTACAACTGGTACTACCTCAAGAACTGGGAATACCTCTATTACATGAACAACGGCACCTCCAACGCTCTGGTGTTCGGCCTCACCCTCGCCCGCAACTCTATCGACAACCCGTTGTACACCCGCAGCGGCTCGCAATTCTCGCTCACCTTCAACTTCACTCCCCCGGCTTCGCTCTTCGGCAAGAAGGATTGGAAAGCCCTTTCCGAAGCCAACACCGAGGAGAGCAAGAAAGAACTCTACCGCTGGATCGAATACTGGAAAATCCGCTTCCGCTCGCGCACCTACACCCCGCTGTGTAATGCCGACGGCACCTACACCCCGGTGCTGATGACCCGCGCCGACTTCGGCTTGCTTGGCTCGTATAACCGCTACCTGCGCTCACCGTTCGAAACATTCTACGTCGGCGGCGACGGCATGTCGGGCTCATACACCTACGCCACCGAAACCATCGCCCTGCGCGGTTACGACAACGGCGCCTTCACCCCCTGGGGATCCGAAGGCTACGCCTACACCCGCCTCGGCATGGAGCTCCACTTCCCGCTCATGCTCCAGCCCACCACCACCATCTACGCCGTGTCGTTCATCGAAGGCGGTAACGCCTGGACTTCAGTCAGCCAGTTCAACCCCTTCACCCTCAAACGCAGCGCCGGCCTCGGCGTGCGCATCTACCTCCCCATGGTGGGCATGATGGGCATCGACTGGGCCTACGGCTTCGACCGCGTCCAAGGCTACAAAGGCGGCAGCCACTTCCACTTCGTCCTCGGCCAAGAATTTTAAACCATTTACCCCCTTCATAGTCTATATTTGCAGCAAATCACCTCTTCAATACGCTTAATCATGAAAAAGTTCACAATAGCACTGCTGATGCTTATCGCCGGAATCGCTTCCGCCTCAGCTCAAAAATTCGCCCTGGTCGACATGGAGTACATCCTCTCCAATGTCCCCGCTTACGAAATGGCTAACGAGCAGCTCAACCAACTCTCGCAACGTTGGCAACGCGAAGTTGAAGCCGTGGCCCAAGAAGCCCAAACCATGTACCAAAACTTCCTCGCCGACAAGGTATTCCTCACCGACGACCAAATCAAACAGCGCGAACAAGAAATCGTGGACAAAGAAAAAGAAGCCACCGACCTGCGTTATAAATACTTCGGCCCCGAAGGCGAACTCTACCAAAAGCGCGTAGCCCTACTCAAACCCATCCAAGACGAAGTGTACGAAGCCATCAAGCAAGTGGCCACCCAGCGTGGCTACCAATGCGTGTTCGACCGCGCTTCATCTTCCAACATCATATTCGCCTCACCCACCATCGACATCAGTAACGAAGTGCTCCAACGCCTCGGATACTCCACCGCCAACTAATTGAAATCAAACAAAATAAAAATAACAACTAATCATTCAATCATGATCAAAAAACTTCTCTTAGCCCTGTTGGTAGCGCTTCCCATCTCCGCTGCCGCTCAAAAATTCGGCACATTCAACTTCGATGAAGTAATCACCGCCATGCCCGAAATCAAGGACATGCAGCAACAACTCACCGACGCTTCACAAAAGTACGAAGCCGAATTCCAAAAGCTCCAAGACGAACTCAACAAGCTCTACACCGACTACCAGGCTATCCAAAACGACCCCGCCACTCCTGAATCCATCAAAGAACGCCGCCTCCAAGAAATCCAAGACCGCGCTCAAAAGGTAGAACAATTCCGCCAAACCGCCACTCAGGATCTCCAACGCCTCCAAGAGCAACTGCTCGCACCCATCCAACAACGCGTCAACGACGCGGTGAAAGCCGTTGGCCAAGAAGGCAACTTCACCTTCATCTTCCCCTTGGAACCCTCGCTGATCCTCTACCAAGGCGCCGACGTAGTTGACGTCACCCCCTTGGTAAAAGCCAAACTCGGCATCTAATCCCACCCTCCCCATACACCGCGCAGCCGCTGCCCCACCGCAGCGGCTGCCCTGTTTTCAGCCCCACCCCACCACCGCCGCCCGAGCAAGAGCTCGGAGCAGTTGCAAAAAAAGCTCCGCGCGCCCACCCCACGCCGCGATCTGCCGTGGATCTACTGATTCTGACCTGTTGACGCGCAATACACCCGGATGGCAATCGTAAAAAATCGTAGGGATTCGCCTTTACCGACGGTGGCACAGCCGGATGGCCCCGCGGCCGGCGGGCGGTTACGCCTCCGGCAATGCCAATAGATACTCCGGAGCAAAATCCGCTCCGTTATCCCATTCAACGGTGTTGTATCTTACCGTGAACCGCTTGAAGTAATCCAAGTCCTTCAGCGGCTCAAACACAACGCCCTTGAGCGACGATTTCAAATCGACAACCTTGTTGACATCATTATTAAACCACAAACGAATGCGGTATCCGCCAACATATTCAGCGCGAACTACTTCCGTAAACATATTCCTTTACATACTATTTTTTGCAAAGATACGAATTTTTTCAACAAAAAAAACGTATCAACGCAAAAAACCGGCTACTAAACCATTAAAAGAGCATCTCGAAAGGGCAGAATTGGCAGAGCACACCCACCCCGCACCCGGGCAAAAGCCAAAAGATTATCGTGAGATAACAAAGCCCTGTCGAAAAGTTCATCATAATGCTACCAATCCACAAAACAGTCTCGCGAACAACCGCGAGACTGTCTGGTGGATTGATTTACAACTATTTAGCAGAAGAATTTCGTGAGTTGGCGCTGTTTCGTTCCGCGAGTTGGCGCATTTTTATTCCTTGAGTTGGCGCAAATTCATTCCGTGAGTTGGCGATGGAGCTTAACCTGGCAGGAACTCGGAGCTATCGCAAAAAAGCTCCGCACGCCGCTTGCTCTGCCGACGCACTCCGAAAAAAGCTGCAAAATCTGCGTGAGACCGACCGCGCAAGCCGACCCACCTCCGCTTAAATCTGCGTGAGATTCTCCGCGGTGGGGATGCAGCGGAAAGTTTTTGGGAAAATTGTTGCGCCGTTTGGATTTTTTTGCTAACTTTGTGGCGCTGTGTCGATTGCTAACTTAGTGATTATAACTAAACCAAATTATATATGAAAAACATTACCGATCTACTTCAGAGGAGCCGAACGAGTGGCTTGTGGCGGCCGTTGGCGCTACTGTTGCTGCTCACAGTTGGCTTGGCGGCTCGCGCTGCCGAGGACGAACCGGTGGTGGAGACGTCGTCGGCGTCCTACCACAAGTGGTGTCCTCACACCCGGTATGATATGACCAACGAGGGCATGTATGTGCAGTTCAACTTCTGCTACTACAACGATGCCGGCTACGACAGCTGGTCCGACGGCCTGAAAATCTACGTGGACGGCGAGTATGTCGGCTCGCTCAGCAACATGGCCGGTGACGGCCTCAACACCACCGCTATCAACACCGAGTCGGTGAGCATTTCCTCGTCGACCAACGGCAAGGTGGTGGCCAGGACCACCGGCTTCGCCCATGATGGCGACGACTACTGGGCTCAAGTGCAGGTGTACGTGCAAAACGTGGGCTACATTGCCGGTCACACCATCAAAGTAGTGACCAAGTGGTGTGCCAACCGCGGTGACACTCGCGAGTACACCTTCATCATCAACGCCGATGCCAAATGGACCTACATGCCGGCCAACGGCACTGTGTCGAGCGTGGGCATCAACAAGGTGCGCTGGCACAACACTGCTGCGCCCTACTGGCGCTCGCAGTATGTGGCCATCATGAAGTCGAACACCGCCCGCGACCGCTGGATTGAGCCGAACGACAACAACTCGGTGTTCGGCCGCACAGTGGTGCAAGAGAATCGCAGCGACCTCCAAGAAGGGTTCGACTGCGACTTCTCGGTGGAAAGCAACTACCGTCCCACCACCTTCTATCCGCGCTACTACATAGCCGCGAACACCGACGCGGTGAACAGTATGCGCTTCTTCGACTACTGTTCGCCCTTCAACACGCCCTACTTCTACCGACCGAAGAACGTGCGCTACTCCTTCGACCAGTGGCGCAAGGCCATCACCCTGACATGGGACGTGGAGAGCTACGACGACGGCGCCTCACGTGCCGGCCGCTGGATGATCTTCCGCCAGCAGGACGGAATGGCCTCGCTGGCCGGTACCACTGCCAACTTCAACGACCGCACCTTCGTCGACACCAACTCCTCGATACGCTATGGTCAGGACTACACCTACAGCGTGTACTTCCTGCCCGAGGGCTGGGGCGAGCCCGGCTCCGCCAAGAGAGCCGACGACTTGAAAGCGTCGACCACCGCATCCACCCCGTGCGCTTTCGACATCGACATGCAAGTCGAAGGCCTCGACAGCAGCATCCGCCTGTGCTGGGACGCGCCCGCCATCCAAGACACGGGCTCGTACCAGTACGTCATCTACCGCAGCATCGGTGATGGTGCGTTTGAATCCGTGAAGAAAATCAACGTCACCAACAACGCGCAGACCCACTACGAATACGAGGACCAGTCGATTCCCGACGCCGGGGCATCGTATAATTACTACGTAGCCATCAAGGTGTTCGACCAGACCTTCGAGAGCGACAAGCAGGTGGCCTCGGTGAGCGGTTTCTCCCGCGCCACCTCCATCAAGGCCAGCAAGGGCAGCTACGACAACTCGGTGAAGGTGAGCTGGACCGCCACTCAAATCGGGTCCACAACCACCTACTACGAGCTGTCGCGACGCGTGCTCAACAGCCGCAACGCCTGGCAGCTGCTCCACTCCACCTCCGGCACCGCCACCAACTACTCCTTCAACGACCAAACACTCGGCAACGGTATCTACTACGAATACCGTGTGGTGAGCTACAGTTTGGACAACTACAATCAACGCTACGGTGAATCGGAGGTCTCCACCAACGGTTTTTGCTCGCTCACCGGCACCATTTCGGGCAATATCAACTACGGCAGCGGCACGGCCGTGGAAGGCGTGCGCGTCAACCTGGAATTAGCCTCGTCGGGCAACACCGCCAACGTCGTTCAGTTTTACTCGCTGCGCTGCGGCGGAGCCAACGGCGGCATCCGCTGGAATATCGACCAACAGCAAGCCAAGAACCGCCTTGCAGGCAAGAAGTGGACCATGCAAATGTATGTGCGACCCACCACCGCATGCCTCACCCCGGTCATTTTCGACGCCGACGGGGTGCGACTGAGCCTTACCGACTACTCCGAGGTGGACAGCACATTCCAATTAGTGCTCAACAACGTACCCGTGAACGGTATCCGCCTGCGTGCCGACCAATTCACCCACCTCACCGCTGCCTACACCGGTGCGTCGATGCAATTCTACACCATCGACCGCAACGGTACGCTCAATAAGGCCACCGCATCGACCTCCTACTCCGGATTCACCGACGCAGCCACCGCAATCTACTTCGGTGCATCGGCCTCCGGCAGCGAGGCCGACGGATTCGTGGGTTACATCGACGAGGTACGCTTCTTCGCCGCACGCGCCCTGTCGGAAGATGAGATTCTGCGCGACTACGACCACACCCTCTCCGGCACCGAGAGCGGCCTGTTGGCCTACTGGCCCTTGGACGAAGGCGCGCCCAACCAGCGCGACGCTTACGACTACTCCAAAACCAACAGCGCCCCCAACGAAAACCACGGCGAAATCCTGCCCAACGGCCTCATCGATTTCATCGTGCCCGAAGCATCGCAGCTGAGCATCTACGCCGTGACCGACGCCACCGGCAACTACATCATCCGCGGCATCCACTACAGCGGCACCGGCACCAACTACATCGTGCGCCCGCAGCTGGGCATCCACGAGTTCTCACCCGTCACCATGACCCGCTTCATCAGCGCCACCAGCAACGTCTACAGCGGTTCGTCGTTCACCGACACCAGCAGCTTCCCGGTGTCGGGCGTGGTTTACTACCAAGGCACCAACTACCCCGTGGAAGACTGCCTGGTGAAAATCGACGGTACGGCAGCCAGCCGCGACGGCGAGCTTATAAAGACCGGCAAGGACGGTCGCTTCACCGTTGACGTACCCATCGGCCAACACTTCGTCTCCGTGGAGCGCGATGGCCACACATTCGTGCTTGGCGGTCGCTTCCCCGAGGTGGATAAGTACGACTTCAACAGCGAATTGAGCGGCCTGACCTTCTGGGACAACACCACCGTGATGGTCACCGGCCGCGTGGACGGCGGTGCGGTGGAATACGCCAAGCCGATGGGCTTCGCAAGCTCCGTCAACAACATCGGCGTGGCCGAAATCGTGCTCGAAGCCGACTACATGATGAACGCTCGCCAAGAAACCATCGGATCTGCAACACAATGGCAGTATGCCACGGAACCACGGTCGTTCGACGACGGTAACGACCGTGTCGTCTGCGGCATCACCGGCGGCTACGGCTCCACCGACCTCGCCAAGCAGATCACCATCACCACCGACGCCCGCACCGGCGAGTTCTGCGCCATGCTCCCGCCGGTGCTCTACACCGTGAAGAGCGTGCGCGTGCTGTCCAACCCCGACATCGACTTCGGCCAGTACGCCGCCACCATCGACGCCTCGAAGGCCTCGCGCGAGTACACCGACTCGCTGCGCAACGAGGCCTCCGGTGCATACGAGTACTTCAAGTACAACTCCAAATTCAACCTCGCCTACCGCTCCACCCCCGTGCTCGAAGTCAGCGACCCCGACGCCGCTGAGGGCGCTTTCGGTGCGCAAACCTACACCGTGTTCGACAACGACGGAACCTCCGAAACGGTTACCCTCTACAAAGTGGACGATTCGGGCAATGTGACCTACACCTACCAGCACCCCGTGTACCTGCAATTGGAGCAGTACAAGCTCGACTTCCACGGTTACGAGCTGTATGAGAACCGCGACGTAGGTGCAGCGGTACCATCGCAAAAAGTACCGCTACAAAAAGTCGGAATCAACGTGGCCAACGAGTTCTCCGTGAAGAATGCCTTCCGCCAGGAGGACGGCACGCTTGCGCCGGTCACCCCCGACGGCTTCTCGCTCGACAGCCTCGGCCGCGCGCAATACGTGTTCCAAATCGGTGCACCCTGCCTGCTTGAGTCGGAGAACTACTCCCGCACCCTCGCCATCAGCTACAGCATCAACGGCAACCGTTACTCCTACCCCGACATGCGCGGCATCGTGTTCGGCAACATCCCCACCGGGTCGAACTTCATCACCGCCGGACCCGACGTCGTTACCATGATTCTGCGCGACCCGCCCGGCACCGCATCCTCCGCCACTTGGGAGATGGGTACATCGCACACCACCAGCTATAGCTACGATGGTGTGAACTCAGCCATCCAAGATTGGAAAGTGTCCACCCGCTTTGGCGTGGAAATGGCCGTAGCCTCGGGTGTGCCCGGATGTATGGTCATCATTCCCGAATCGCAGAAAGCTAGCGCTGAGAACGAAGTCACCGGCTGCGAAACGTGGCACCATCCCAATGGCTGGACCACGACCACCACCGCCAAACAAAGCATCAGCACATCCTCCGAGCAGCAATTCGACGGCCCCGAAGCCGATGTATTCATCGGCCGCTCCTCCAACATCATAATCGGCCGAGCGCGCGAAGTATGCCCCCACCGCGGCGACGACGGCGAGCTCCACCTCGACATGCAGGAAGTGTTCACTATGGGCACCAAGTTCGACACCGAATTCAACTACACCCAAAACTACGTGCGTGCCACCCTCATCCCCAACCTCATCCGCACGCGCAATTCGCTCATCCAACCCATGGGCACATCGCTCTCCAACCCCGGTATCACATATAAATATGTGTCGACGGTTGAGAGTACCGACCCCAACTTCGGTCGCCATGGCTACTATCACTCCATCCCGCCCGAAAGTCTCTCCTCACTGCCCGAAGAGCAGCAATTTGCCGTGGACAGCGTGCAATGGTGCAACGACCAAGTAGCGCGCTGGGAACAGATACTCTACAACAACGAGAAAGCCAAAGTGGACGCCTTCGAAGACCGTTCGCGGTACCTGCAGAAGAACTACAGCTTCGACGCCGGCTCGCACGTCACCATTTCGCAAACTCACTCCCACAGCACCTCGTCAGGTAGCGGTTACGAATGGGAAGTAACAGAAAAAGCCACCATCGGATTCTCTGTAAATATTGCCGGCCACGGATTTTCCAACAACATCTCTATCGGGTATAAACGACACAACTCCTCCACTCTCATGGAGTCGCAGGACAGCACGTTCACCACTTCCTTCACCTTAGCCGAGAAGCAAACCAACGACGCGCTGTCGGTGGATGTGTTCAACGCTCCCGACAAATTCGGCCCCATCTTCGTGACCCGCGGTGGCCAAACCTCCGGCAACTGGGAGCCGCAGCAAGTCACTCACTACTACCGTCCCGGCACCGAAATCATGGCCCAGACGCAGAAGATTGTGGTGCCTCGCATCTATGTGGACAATCCCATCGTGGAGAACGTGCCCGTGGGCGAATCGGCCATGTTCAAGGTCACATTCGCCAACGAATCGGAAACCCGCGGCACCACATCCGTAATTATGGGCATGGACAACTTCTCCAACCCATACGGTGCTGAAGTGCGTATGGGTGGCGGCACACTCAACCAAGGCATCGGCGATGTGCTCTCTTACGGCAGCCCCGTGGAGCAGACCATCGTAGTGAAGCAAACCAACTACGATGCCCTCGACTATCGCATCGCAATCATCCTGTTCGACGCTTCGCAAGATACTCCTAATAAAATCTACCCGGCCAACGCCGACACTGCCTACATCGAAGCCCACTTCGTGCCGGCCTCCTCAAAGGCCGTGCTCGCCACCTCCACGCCCTACATCAACGAGCGTGTCACCTCATCGCGAGCTTCGTTCACCATCTCCGACTACAACCTCAACCTGCGCAACCTCCGCACCGTTGCCCTCCGCCACAAGGGGGTTAACGACCAAGAATGGACAGTGGACCACGTGTGGAACACTCTCGCCAACTGCGTCACCCCCGAGGACTCGCTCCAAGCGCTCACCGATGCCCAAATCCGCTTCGACATCGACATGAGCGACCCGCACCACTGGCCGGAGCAAACCTACCTGTTCCAAGTCACCACCATGAGCCTGTTCGGCGAGCAGAGTGAGTACTTCTACGGCGACGAGGTCACCGTGGTGAAGGACACCACCTCGCCAATCGTGGTGGGTACGCCTTCGCCTTCCAACGGCATATACAACAACGGTTCGGAAATCAGCGTATCGTTCAACGAGGACATCCGCGGCGAACTGCTCACCGCCGACGACAACATATCGGTCATCGGCCGACTGAACAACGCTACGCTCACTCACGACGTAGCGGCTGCCTTCAGCGGCGGCAGCGGTGCGGCCTCCGAGGCCAAACTGCCGCTCAAGGGCAACGCGCAATCGCTCAACCTGTGGCTGCGTCACAAGGGCGAAGGCGGCTCGCTCTTCCGCATCGGTTCGCTTGACATCGCTTTGGACGCTCAAGGCCGACTCACCGTCAGCGCCAACGGCCAAACGGTCACCTCCGAAGCCGCTCTGCCGGCTAATCAGTGGCTGTTCCTGTCGGTTGTGGCTGCCACCGACGGTGCAAGCACCTCAATCACCGCCGACGCGGCCTACGACGACGTCACCATCAGCCTGTTCGACCGCTCCACAATCACCGGCACCGTCTCCGTGGTGGGAATCGTAGAAATCGGCTCCAACCTTAAGGCCGAAATCCACGAGGTGACCGTATGGGACTACGCACGGCCCTTCTCCGTGGCCGTGAGCGAACGGTCCAAGCCCAAGAGCCAATACACATCGCATCTAATCGCCTACTGGCCCATGAACGAGGGCTACGGCTCGGTGCTCTACGACAAAGTGGCCGCTCGCAACTTGGCCATGCTCTCCGGCACCACCTGGGCGCTGGCCGGCGAGAACTACTCTCTGGCTCTCGCTCCGGCGCAGATTGCAGCCATCAACCTGTCGAACTGCGCCACCGGAAGCGACGACGACTACCTGCTGCAGCTGTGGTTCCGCGTGGAAAGCACCGTGGCCAACGGCGCCAACATCCTGTGGCTCAACGACGGCCAAACCCGCCTCATCGTCTCAGGCAAGGACGGCCACCTCGGTCTGCTCAACTCGGGTGCAGAGACCGCCGTCACCACATCCGACATCCGCGACGGACAGTGGCACCAGTTCTCCATGATGGTGCACAAGAGCACCAACGCCAATGCCAACCTCTACCTCGATGGTAAGAGTGTGGCAGTGGTGTCGTCCTCACGTGTTGCCAACCTTGCCGGACAGCTCCGCCTCGGCGGCGGCCTCACCGGTAACGTCGACGAGGTGCGCATCCTCCACGATTACTACACCTCCGACGTCATCATCAGCAACATCTACCAGCGCTCCGACTCGCTCAACGCTTCAGTGATGGGTCTCAAGGGCTACTTCCCCTTCGAGAAGGTCCAACTCGACCAATACGGCCTGGAGCAAGTGGTGCCCACCCTCTCCGACCAAGGCACAGCCTCGTTAGGCGAGCTTATCCTGCTGCAGGGTGAAGACCTCGCCTGCACCGCCGACCAAGCACCCGCGCTCAAACGCTCAGCCACCGTGCAGAATGTCGACTTCGACTTCTACACCACCGAGCGCACCATCTTCATCAAGCTCAACGAGCAACCGGCCACCATCCAAGGCTGTAAGCTCTATGTGACCGTGCGCGATGTCCGCGACAATGCCGGCAACACCGTCGACCAAGTCACGTGGTCGTTCACCGTCGACGACAACTCCATCGACTGGGTAATCTCCTCCGCCGAACAAATCTTCACCGAGTACTCCACCGACGAGGATCGCAAACTCATAGCGATGATATACAACGGCGGCGCAGACGAGGAAGCCTGGACGCTCGAAGGTCTGCCCGCATGGTTGGAAGCTGACCAAACCTCCGGCACACTCAATGCCGGAGATGTTTACAGCGTGCACCTCACCGTGAGCGAAGCCCTCCCCGTGGGTATCAACCAAGGCCAAATCTACTTGGTGGATTCCAACGGTATCTCGCATGCGTTGACCTACTCATTCACCAAGTTGGTCAACCGCCCCGACTGGTATGTGGACCAATCGCGCTACTCCAACACCATGAACATCATCGGTCAGGTGGTGGTCGACGGTGTCATCCAAGAGAACCCCTACAGCATCATCGCCGCTTTCGATAGCGATGATGTGTGCGTGGGTACTGCCTTGCCTACCAACTTCTCGCGCTACGGTACATCCTACTTCATGCTCACCATCTACGGCAACGCCAAGGGCACCGAGCCGCTGCACTTCCGCTATTACGATGCCAACGACGGCACAATCAGCCCATCGTTCCGCATGACCTTAGCCGGTGTGGTGCAGGAGCCTGTATTCACTCCCAACGCGGTGCTGGGCGCTATCGGGCAGCCGTTCATCTGGGCGCCCGACGAGAACATCGAGCAGACCACCGAAATCAACCACGGTTGGCAGTGGATTTCGTTCTATGCCGACCCGGTCGACCCGTCCGTGGCCTCGGTATTCAACATCGTGGACTATGCCGGTCAGCCCGTAGTGACCGAAGTGGTGCAGAACGATGCCTACGCGCGTCGCGAAGCCGACGGCTCGTGGTCGGGCGAACTCACCGCCGTGCAAATCGGCCTAATGTACAAGGTCAACGCCTCCGGATTCTCCCACCTCAGCATCATCGGTCCTGCCGCCAACAACCTCCGTCGTCCCATTACCATCACGCCCATGTGGAACTGGCTCGGCGCCAACATCTCATCCTCGATGATGCTCTCCACAGCCTTGGCCGACATGAATCCCGAGGAAGGCGACGTCATCAAGAACCGCACCCGCATGGCCATCTTCACCGACGGCGGATGGATTGGCACTCTGCAGGCCATCACTCCCGGCGAGGGCTACTTCTACCGCTCCTGCGCCGCCGAAACCAAGGAGTTCACCTACCCATCATCGGCTACTCAAGTGCAGAGCGCTCCCGCCAAGACTCCGGCCATGACCACCGCAGGCCACTTCGGCAGCTACGACACAGCCCGCTACGACGGCACCATGACCATCACCGCCGCCATTGAGTGTGAGGGTCATCGCCTGAGCAATTGCGAGCTCGCCGCTTTCGATGCCAACGGTGACCTCTGCGGCGACAAGTTCACCCACGACGAGGACGACCGCCGCCTCATCTACCTTGTAGTGCATGCCGACCACCCGCAAGCCATCTCCTTCCGAGTAGCCATCACCGATGCCCAGGGCCACGTCACCGAGTATCAGCTCACCGAGACCATACCCTTCGAAGACGGTGCAGCTCTTGGTACCACAGCCGCTCCCGTAGTGTTCGACCTCACCGAACTCGGTCTGCGCTCCATCTACGGACTTCCCGGCGACCAAGGTGTATACAAAACCCTCGATGAAAACCGCCAAGTAATCATCCACCGCGGTCACGACACCTTCACCCCCGACGGCCGCCAAATCCGCCGCTAACAAAATAGTAATGGCTCTGCAGAACCAAGCAGAGCCATTACTATATCCGGTGAAGAGGTGATATTAGTTCTTGCAGCGGTGAACGAAGAACGAGGTTTTGGCGCGCTTGCCTTCGCAGGTGCCCATGATTTCGAGCTTTTGAATCGCTGATTCCTCGATGGGCAGCAGCACAAACTCGAAGGTGTTGGCATCAAGTTGGGTGACCAAGCAGCGGACTTCGCCCATGGTGTACTTGCCTTCGTAGGCCACCGCGCCCATCGACACGTCGTCGCTGTTGGTGCAACGTACCACCACGCGGCCTTCGTCTTCCTCGGTGGCGATTTCGAAACTCTTGGGAACGCCGCATCCGGGGTCGGGCGAACTATAGCGTGTCATAATCTTGTCGGGATTGGAGTTGGATACAACTTCCCAATCGAGCAAATCTACTTGTGGACGCTCCGGGGCAGGCATCGGTTCGGGGTCGTCGTCGCAAGCAGCCACCATCAATGCCAATGGCAAAAGCAATAAATAAAGATACTTTTTCATAGTCAGATAATTTAGTCTACTCTATAAAATCGCAAACGCCCCCAAAATATTGCATCGCGCCCCCCAAAAAAACGCAAAATCTGCGTGAGCTCTGCCCGCATGCGGGGTTATTCTTCGGCGATGGGGACGCAGCGGTCGGGATAGCGTGCGTTGATGGACGGAGAGCGCCCCAGTAACCACTGCAACGGCGCTTGCTGCGGAGTGATGTACACGTAGTCGCCACCGTCGGCGCCGCGGAAGCGCACGCAATAGAGCACGTTGATGTCCAAGCGCATGCCGTAGTCAATCTTGCCGGCGGTGATCGGGAAGGCGAAACACTCTTGCATGGGTGCTACGAAGTAGCCGCGGTAGCAACGTGCGTGGAGGTTGCCGGGCACGGGCGCACCCATGCCGGCGCGGTAGTGGGCCAAGGCGCGGGGCAGCAACTCGGGGCGGGGCCAATTGTAGTAGTCTGCCATGTTGCCGGTGTGCCAATAGTAGCTGTATAGGCCGGTGTAAGGTTTGCCGAAAGCGAGTATGGGAGCGTCTTGGGGCAGCAGGAAGTCGGCCACGATGGGTCGGACGCGGCCTTGGGTGCGCTCGTATTCGGCCACGATGGCCTGCTCTTGGCGGTGGATTGTGAAGGCCACGGGCACGGCCACAGCCAAGTGGGTCAGCAGGAATGCCCACACGGCAGCGGAGAAGGCCATGGCGCCGCGCCCGGGGCGGCGCAGTCCGCGCCACAAACCGAGCATCAGGTGCACGATGCCCACGTAGGCCAGCAGGTAGATGGGCCATGCGGCACGTATGGCCTGCGACACCACCAGCGACACTGCGCAAACACCTGCGTAGCAAGCGATTATCACCGTATAGGGATGCAACACGCGAGGCCGCATGCGCCGCACCAACAGCGAGGCGGCGGCCAGCAGCAGGAACGCGCCCGCGGCCACGAGCCACCACAGGATGTGGTACTCTTCGGACAGCGGATGCACCCGATGCCAATAGCCGGTGCGGTTGATGACCGACGGCGAGAGCAACACCCATGCGCACCCGGCCAGCATTCCCGCGGCCATCGCCGCCACGTCAAGGCGGCGATGACGGCGGCTCAGCAACATCAGCACCACCGTGCCGCCCAGCAGCGGCAGGGAGAAGATCTCGTGCCACGCGCCGAACGACATGCCGATGAGCGCCATCAGCCACGCGCGGCGGCGCGGCAAGCGGCTGAGCCACAGCATCAGCCACAGCATCACGGGCGTGGGCCACAGGTAGTTGTACGCAAACACGGCCGTGAACACGCACTCCCACCACGGCAGCGCCAACACGAAGGCGGCGGCCACCACGCTGAAGGCCGCGGGACGGCGCCACGGCCGGCTGCCGCCCACCATCCGCCCCAGCAACGTCAGCGACCACGCCACCGCCGCCGTGGACACCATCGCCGGAATCCACCGCGGCAAGAAGAGGGTCAGCGGCCCGAGGATGTTGCTCAACCGCGAGTTGTCGTTATAGATATGCCACCGCCAGCACTCGCAAAAGCCTCGCAGCCAGTCGGTTGAGCCGTCCGTGCGGGCGTTGTCCATCACGCCCGCCATGAACCAGTAGTCGTCGCCGGCGCGCGGCATCAGGGCGTACATCAGGCCGAAAGCTGCGGTTACTGCGGCCACCAAGCCATAGTAACAGTAGCGCAGCGAGCGGTCGCGGGTGTCGAGGGTGGCCATGGGATCAGTTTACGCGGTTTTGGGGGTGGCCGGCGAGGAAGGCGGCAAGGTTGGCCACGCTCACCTGCAGTAGGCGGTGGCGCGCGGTGACCGACTGCCAAGCAATATGGGGTGTGATGAGCAAGCGCGGGGTGTCGCCACCGGTGAGGTCGGCGGCCAGCAACGGGCAGGCGGCCGTGGGCGGCTCGGTGGCCAGTACATCCGTAGCGGCACCGGCTATGGTGCCGCTGCGGAGCGCGTCGGCCAAGGCTGACTCGTCGACAATGGGGCCGCGGGCGGTGTTGATCAGCACCGCCGTGCGCTTCATTGCGGCGAAGGCCGCGACGCCGAACAGGCCGCGGGTTTGCGGCGTAAGCGGCGCGTGGATGGTGATGACATCGGCCTCAGCGAGCATCTGCTCGAAGGTGACCTTGCGCACGTAAGGCGCGATGGCCTCGACAGCCTTGGAGGTGGGCGAGATGACGTGCATGCCGAAGGCGTGGGCGATAGCGGCCACACGCGAGCCGATGTTGCCCAAGCCATACACACCCATGGTCAAGCCTTCAAGTTCCTCAATCGGACCCATGGTGAAGGAGAAATCGGGGGCAGCAACCCACCGGCCGGCAGCCACCGCCGCGGTGTAGCGGCCGATGTTGACCTTCAACTGCAACAGCAACGCGAACACCGTCTGCGCCACCGAAGCCGTGCTGTAAGCGGGCACGTTGCACACGGTGATGCCCCGACGCGAGGCCGCCGCCAGGTCGATGTTATTATAGCCCGTAGCCAACTCGCCGATGAAGCGCAAGCGCGGCAAGGCATCGATCACCTCAGCCGTGAGGTTGATTTTGTTAACAAACACAGCCTCAGCCTCAGCAGCACGCGCCACCACATCCTGCGGCGCAGTGCGATCATACACAGTGAGTTCACCGAGCTGCTCGAGCCCCTCCCAGCTCAAATCGCCGGGATTAGCCACATATCCATCCAAAATTACAATCTTCATAATTCAGAAATTTTCTGCAAAGATAGCAAATTTTCGCCTAACGCGCAAGTGGAACTGACCAACCTCACGGCAGCGAGGGCCTCACGCAGATTATTTAGGAGTGGACGAGGTGCAGCGAGGGCCTCACGCAGATTATTTAGGAGTGGACGAGCGGGCGGAGCCTTTTTGCTCGTGCTTCGAGCTCTTGCTCGCCCGGGGAGCGCAACCGGGCGGGCAATTACTCGTTGATGTAGGGGAGCAACAGGTCGCGCCAGATGAGGTAACCGGGAGCGAGCAGGTGCAGGCCGTCGTTGGTGAGTTCGCGCCGCAGGTTGCCCTCGCCGTCGGTGAAGTGGGGGTAGAGGTTGATCCACGTCACGCCCAATTCGGCCGCACGCAGTTGCAGCAGGCGGTTGATTTCGCGGATGACGTCTTCCTTGCCGTCGAGGCGGTGGTAGCGCTGGAAGGATTGGTTGATGGGCAGCAGCGACTGGAGGTAGATGCGGGTGGTGGGGGATTCTTGGCGGATGCGCTCGAGGACTTTGACGATGCCGTCGACTACTTCCTCGGCGGTGAGGTCGTGGCTGACGTCGTTGACGCCTGTGAGGAGGAAAATTTTGGCGGGGTGTCCGCGGAGCACGGAGCCGAGGCGTTGGTAGATGCCTTCGGCGGTGTCGCCGTTGATGCCGCGATTAACTACCAATGGGTTGTCGAGCAGTTCGCGCCATTCGCAGCCGTGGGTGAGGCTGTTGCCGAGCATGACGATATTGTCGGAGCGAACGCCGAGTTGGTCGAACAATGTGGCGCGCTGTCCGTAGAGTTCGCCGAATTTCGGGTCGGGAACGAAAGAGGAAGTCTGCGCTGACAGCGCCATGGCTGTCAGCACAGAGAATCCGAGTAAGAGTTTGCGCAGCATAATTTTTCAAAAATTATTCTTCGACTACGCCGCGGTAAGCGTCGACGGCAGCTTTGACTGAGCCGTGCATCAGCAGCAAGCGTTTTGCTTCGTCGTAAGAGAGTTTGAGTTCGTCGACCACCATACGGGTGCCGCGGTCCACGAGTTTAGCGTTGGTGAGTTGCATGTTGACCATCTTGTTGCCTTTTACGCGGCCCATTTTGATCATGACGGTGGTTGAGATCATGTTGCAGATCATTTTTTGACCGGTGCCGGATTTCATGCGGGATGAACCGGTGACGTATTCGGGACCGACGACCATTTCGATGGCGATATCGGCGGCTTGGCTGATGGGGGCGTCGGGGTTTGAGGTGATGGCAGCGGTGAGGATGCCGTGTGCTCGGCAGTCGTTGAGTGCGCCGATCACGTAGGGCGTGGTGCCGGAAGCGGCGATACCGATAACGGTGTCTTTTTCGTTGATGTTGAATTGCTGCAGGTCGAGCCAGCCTTGCTTGGTGTCGTCTTCGGCGTTTTCAACGGCGTTGCGCAGGGCGGTGTCGCCGCCGGCGATGAGGCCGATTACCCACGAGGGGTCCATGCCGAATGTGGGAGGGATTTCGGAGGCGTCGAGCACGCCGAGGCGACCGGAGGTGCCGGCGCCCATATAGAAGATGCGGCCGCCGCGTTTCATGCGGGCCACGATTTCGGTGACGAGTTTTTCGATAGCGGGGATAGCTTTTTCCACGGCGAGGGCCACTTTTTTGTCCTCAGTGTTGATGTCGTGGAGGATTTCGCCAACAGATTTTTTTTCGAGGTCGTTGTAGAGCGAAGATTGCTCGCTGATTTTTACGAATGCCATGATGTTGTTGCTTTATAAATGGATTGTGTTAGATTGCAGTGTGGAATTTGATAAGGCCTTCCATGGGGCTCTTGATGATGGAGCCGACAGTGCAGCCGCATTGAGCGGCGGCTTCTTCGAGCACTTCGCGGTAGTAGAAAGCGATTGAGCCGATGAAGTTGACGCTGAGGTTGCTGTAGTTGTGGTACTGCTGGATGTTGCGCACGAAGAAAGCCTTGAATGAGTTGAGCACGAGCGCGTGGATTTCGGGGCGGTCGATGTTTTGGATTAAGAACGGTGTGATGGAAGCGAGGAAGCGGTTGCCTTGGGGTTCTTTATAGACGCGACGGATGATGGTCATGCGGTCGAGTTCGTATTGTTGGAGGAACTTTTGGCAGAGGTCGGCGGGAAGTTGGTTTTTGAGCACGTCGCCGATGAGGAGCTTGCCTAACACGGCGCCGGAGCCTTCGTCGCCGAGGATGTAGCCGAGCGGCGACACGTTGTCGCAGATTTTTTCGCCGTCGTAGTAACAAGAATTCGAGCCGGTGCCCATGATGCAAGCGATGCCGGGGTTGCGGCCGCAGAGGGCGCGGGCGGCGGCAAGCAGGTCGGTGTGCACTTCGACGATTTTGGTGTCGGGGATGTTAGCTTGGATAGCGCGCGCCACGTTGCCGCACACCTCGGGGGAGATGCAGCCGGCGCCGTAGAAGTAGACTTCGTCGATGGGGTAACCGGCCATTTCGGGGGCGAGCTCGTCGGCCAAACGAGTGCGCATTTCTTCTTCAGTGAGCATCACGGCATTCATGCCGAGGGTGAACACTTGTTTTTCAACTTTTCCATTGTTGAGCAGGCACCAGTCGATTTTGGTGCTGCCACAGTCAGCTACGAGTATCATATCTTAATGTATATTTTGTTACGGTAAAGGATTAAGCCCACAAGCCAGTTGAGGGCGACAAAAGCGAGAGCGAAGATGAGAGATGCCAAAGTTTCATCGCCGCCGCAGGCGGGGATGAGCGTTTGGTAAGCCAGTCCTTTGATGCTGATGAGGCCGGATTCGGCGGCAGCATAAGGGATTTTGATAGCGCCCAGGGTGATGGACAGGACGCCGGCCAGGCAGTAGAGAAACAGGGGGTTGATGCCGAACACTTCGAAGAAGCGACACCAGCGGTTGTGCCCCCGGATGTCGATGATCCAGATGAGCAGACCGAGCAGCGACGAGGCGAGGCCGCAGGTGGTGAGCACGAAAGTGGGCGACCAAATTTTTTTGTTGATAGGCAGGCCGTAAGCGATGAGCAGGCCGGCGAAAGTTAGGCATGTGCCTACGATAAAGAGACGGTTGATTCGTTGATGATTGTCCTTGGTGCCGAGGATGAGCGAGCCGCACAGGAAGCCGATGAGCATGTGCGCGATGGCCGGCAGGGTGGAAAGCAGGCCTTCGGGATCGAGGTGGAGGGTGATGCCGCCCACAGTGTCGGCATAGAGATGGTCAGCGCCGAGGACTTTGTTGTCGATAATATAGATAATGTTAGATTCGGAAAATTCGTATCCGTGGCCGAAAATCAGTGCCGCGGAATACAGCACCAAGATTGCGGCAATGAGCCATGGCAGGCGACGCTTGCCCAGCCAAAGGGCAAGCAGCGAGCCGAAGCCGTAGCACAGCGCCAAGCGGGGCATCACTCCGAGGATGCGCAGATGATCGAAAGTCCACACGCTGTCGAGGAGCGACTTCCCGCTGAAAATGCCGTACATAAACTTGCTGAACCACGCTATGCCCAAGCCGATGGCGAAGATCACCACCGTGCGCACCGCGATTTTGCGCGCGGCCGCCATGGAGAGTTCAAAGTTGTATTTGCGCAGGGAGAAGTAAGTGCTCACGCCCATGATGAACATGAAGAATGGGAACACCAAGTCGGTGGGTGTGAAGCCGTTCCATTCGGCATGCCCCAGCGGGGTGTATATATGCCCCCACGACCCGGGGTTGTTCACCATAATCATACCGGCTATGGTGATACCGCGGAGGATGTCGAGAGCGAGCAGACGTTTTTGTTGTGCCATTTTTGGGGTTACGGGTTATGGGTTACGGTTTGGGGGTGGTATGGGCATCAACCAAGTAGGCGATGGACTTGTAGGGGATGCCGCTATTGTGAGTGAGGCCGATTTCGCAGGTGCGCGAGTTGGAGTAGCCTTGCTTCACTCCGTTGGCTTCGATTACCGGACGGAGCTTGCGCAGCGCCCAGCGGTTGAGTTCGGGCACGGTGAAGCCTTTGTCGCCGGCGAAACCGCAGCAGCCCACTTCGGGTGGAACGACCACGTTGGTGGAGCAACGGCGGGCCAAGTCGATGATGACGTTGGCCAAGCCCATGCGACGGGTGGAGCAGGTGACATGCACGGCCACCGGTTCGTCGGTGGGAGTAAACTGCAGATGCGGTGCCAAGAAGGTGGCGATGAACTCAGCCGGTTCGTAGAGGTGCATCGACTTGATGTGGTCGCGCATGCGGTGCAGACACGGACTCTGGTCGCACAGCACCGGGTATTGTCCATTGTTGGATGCAGCCCACAGCGCGGCCTCGAGCTTGGCGGTCATTTGGTCGGCGATTTCGGGCATACCCTTGCTTTCCCAAATCATGCCGCAGCAGAGTTGGTCCATGTTCTGAGGGAAGACCACGCGGTAGCCGGCCTTGTTGCAGAGGCTGAGCATGGTGTCGACCAGCGGCGCGATGGTTTTGCCCGGTTCGGGGGTTATACCCATTGTGCGGTTAAGGCACGATGGGAAGTACACCACCACGCGCTCCGACTGCGGTTGCGGTGTAGCCAGCGTCTTGCTGATAGAGTACGGCGCGGGCAATGCAGCCGTCCACCGCGGCAGGCCCAGCGAGTGGAGACCTTCGCCGATGCTGTTCACCAGCGAATCGCCCAGCAGCTTGTGAGCCAGGTGCGCTGCGCCCAAAGCGAAGCGCACACCTGACGCGATGCCGCCGATGTGGTTAGCGGAGAACTCGCCGAGACGGTAGCTGAACGATCCCTTGGGGTGGAGCTGTTCGCGCAGCACGTGCACCAATTCGCCCGTGTTGATTTTCATCGGACAGGAGGTGCTGCACAGGCCGTCGCCGGCGCAGGTTTGCTCGCCTAAGAAGGCGAACGCACGCTCCAAGCGGGCGGCGCGAGCCAAGGCTTCGGGGGTGGCGAGAGCGCGCAGACGGGCCAACTCGCGCACGATGACGATGCGCTGGCGGGCCGACAGGGTGAAGCCGCAGCTCACGCAGTTCACCTCGCAGAAGCCGCACTCGATGCATTTATCCACCAGCGGGTGCACCGGCGGCAGCGGTTTCATGTTCTTGATGAAGCATTCGGGGTCGTCGTTGAAAATCACCCCCGGATTGAGTATGTTCATCGGGTCAAAAGCCGCTTTGAGGCGGCGCATCAGGCCGAAAGCCTTGTCGCCCCACTCTTTTGCCACGAAGGGAGCCATATTGCGACCGGTGCCGTGCTCGGCTTTGAGCGAGCCGTCGTATTTGTCGACCACCAACCGTTCGACCATCTCCATCATGTGGCGATACTTGTCGATATCGGCCTGAGTTTCAAACGATTGGCCGATGATAAAGTGGTAATTGCCTTCGAAAGCGTGGCCGTAGATGCAGGCGTCGCCGTAGCCGCTGTCGTGCAGCAGCTGCAGCAGGTCTTCGGTGGCCTGCGGCAGGTCGTCGATGTGGAAAGCGATGTCTTCGATCAGCGCGGTGGTGCCGTTGGGGCGGGTGCCGCCCACGGTGGGGAACACGCCCGAGCGCAGCGCCCACCAGCCGTCGGTTTCAGCCGGATCGGACGAGAAGTGAGCGGGTTTGAACAGGGTGAATTGACTGATGACGGCGTTGATGGCGTCGATGTTTTGCTGCAGCAGCTCGGGGGTGTCGGCCTTGGTGTCGAGCAGCACGGCGGTGAGATCCGAGCCGGTGACGTCGTGTACGGCCGCGAGCGACTTGCTGTCGAGCAGCTCGCACGAATCCGCCGGGGAACCCTTTTTGAGCGCCACGATGCACCGACACGCCTCGGTGACGCTGCTGAAGTAGAGCATCGCTGAGGCCTTGCAGGGATAGAGGTGCGAGGTGGCCATGGTGGCGCGCGACAGGAACGCCAACGTGCCTTCCGAGCCCACCATGCAGTGCGCGATGATATCGAACGGGTCGTCGTACAGCACCATCGGCAGGATGTTCAAGCCGGTGACGTTCTTGATGGAGTACTTATGGCGGATGCGCGCGGTGAGCGCTGCGTCGGCGCGGATTTCATCGCGGATGGCGATGATTTCGTCCAACAAGGGCTTGTGGCTCAGGGCGAAAGCCTGACGCGAGGCGGGGTCGGCGGTGTCGAGCACCGTGCCGTCGGCCAAGACGATGCGCACGGCGTGGAGCACGCGGTCGCTGTTAGCGTGCGTGCCGCAGTTCATGCCCGAGGCATTGTTGATGATGATGCCGCCCACCATGGCCGACTTCTTCGAGGCGGGGTCGGGGGCGAACATGCGGCCATAAGGCGCGAGGATCTCGTTCACTCTCGAACCGATAATGCCCGGTTCGAGAGTGATGGTCGAAAGATCCTGTGAAATTTGGTAGCTCTCCCACCCTTTGCCGGCCACAATGAGCACCGAATCGGTGATGGCCTGCCCCGAGAGGCTGGTGCCCGCCGCACGGAAGGTAACGGGCACGCCATGGCGCGAGGCCGCTCGCAGCAAGTGTGCTACTTCGGCTTCGTTGGAAGCGCGTACCACGATTTTAGGTATGAGCCGGTAGAAGCCGGCATCAGTACCCCAAGCCAAGGTGCGCAGTTCGTCGGTGTAGATGCGCTCAGCGTCTACAAACATTTGGATGTCGCGCAAAAATGCTTGATGCTGCAAAGAATCGAGTTTCATTGTCAGAGACTTAAGGGATGGGAAGAGACGTTATTGATAGAGATAGTATTTCGAAGATGCCAGGCGGAAAGCTTCCACGTCCTTGTTCCAGTAGTCGATGATGTCGGCCACGGAGTGGTTCACCGAGAAGCGTCGGCGGATTTCAAAGGAGCCGCACACCTTGTCGAACATGCTGAAACGTTTGGGGTTGCAAGTTTCCATAGCCTTGTGGTCGGGGTAGAGGCGGGCAATCTCTTGCATCACGTAGAACTGGGTGAGCGAGAGGTTGGCCGCATGGCGGTCGGTGACGTACACTTCCACGCCTTGCAGATTTTCGCCCTTGCCGAAAGAGTAGAACGGCTTGATGTGGATGGGGCGGAAGACAAGGCCGGGGAGGTGGAGATCGTTGAGGGCGCGAGCCAGCTCTTCGGCATTGCACCATTCGGCGCAGAAGAGTTTGAATGGCTCGGTGTAGCCCACGCCGATGTTCATGTACTCAATCTCGCCGAGGATGCCGGTCACGGGATAGAGCACGGCAGCTTCGGGGTTGGGGATGTGGGGCGACGGCAGCACCCAGGGCATACCGGTTTGACGGAAGTCCATGTCGCGGGTCCACCCTTCCATGGGGATGACGGTGAGGTCCACGTGAAGGCCGTTGCCGATGAGGCCTTCCTCGTTGAGGTACATGGCCAGCTCGCCGGGAGTCAGACCGTAGAGATACGGTATGGGGAACTGACTCACGAACGAGATGCACGAATCCTCGGCCAAGCAGCCTTCAATCTTGTTGCCGCCCACGGGGTTGGGACGGTCGAGCACCATGAACTGAATGCCCTGCTCGGCACACGCTTCCATGGCCACGCCCATGGTGGAGATGAAGGTGTACGAGCGGCAGCCGATGTCTTGGATGTCGTAGATGAGCACGTCCACGCCTTTGAGCATCTCGGGGGTGGGCTTGCGGGTGGCGCCGTAGCAGGAGAACACGGTGACACCGGTGGCCGGATCCACCGAGTTGTCCACATGGTCGCCGGCATGCACGTCGCCGCGCACACCGTGCTCGGGTGCGTACAGTCCCACCAGCTCCACTCCGGGAGCCTCGTGGAGGATGTCGATGGTGGAGCGCAGGTTATTGTCCACGCCGGTGGGGTTGGTGATCAACCCCACGCGCTTGCCTTGCAAAGGCGCGAAGTTTTGGTCGCGCAGCACCTCGATACCGGGTTTAACCGTTTGAGCCGCAGCGCCCACGGCCAGCAGGCCGGCAAATATTGCGATGAGAAATTTTTTCATAACGTATTTACTTTTCTTTAGCACCGTATTTGGGGTCGATATGCTTGCGCACCAATGCGGTCACGGTCCATGTGGCGGCGTTACAAGCGAGCACCCAGAAGAAGAAGTTGATGTAAGAATTGCCCAGCATCACCTCTTTAATCCAGCCGGCAGCCATGCCCGGGAGCATCATGCCCAGAGCCATGAATGCGGTGCAGATAGCGTAGTGCGAAGTCTTGTAGGGGCCGTCGGCGAAGTACATCATGAACAGCATGAATGCGGTGAAGCCGAAGCCGTAGGCAAACTGTTCGAGCACGATGCAGCAGTACACGGTGATCTTGCCGGAGACAGTGGCGTAGTCGGGGGTAAGGTTCGACAGGATAATGTAAGCCACGCAGTTGAGCGAGGTAGCTAATGCCATGGGCCAAATCCAGCGACGCAGGCCGCCGTTCGAGGCGCAGATGCCGCCGATGATGCCGCCGATAGTGAGGCCGATGATGGCCAAGGTGCCGTAAGCGAAGCCCACTTCAGTTTGGGTCATGCCCAAGCCGCCGGCATCGCGCGAGGCCAGCAGGAACGGTTGGCACAGCTTCACCACCTGAGCTTCGGGCAAGCGATACAGCAGCATAAACAGGATGGCCAGCGCCACGTGCTTCTTTTGGAAGAAGGTGACGAACGAGCCGAGGAACTCTTTGAGGATAGCGCCCACACCTTTCTTCTCGGAGGAGCCGCCTACGGAACGGTCAGCAGCCGGAGCGGGCAGGATGGTCCAGTGCCACAGCGACACGATGCCGAAGAAGGCAGCAGTGCCGATGATGGTCCACTTCCAAGCCATAGCAACGTCGCCGCCGCACCAATCGCTTTGCAGGTAGCCGGCAATCATCACCAAGCCGCCTTGGCCGAAGACGTTGGCACAGCGATAGAAGGTGGAACGGATGCCCACGAACATACTCTGCTGACGGGTGTCGAGCGCAAGCATGTAGAAGCCGTCGGAGGCGATGTCGTGAGTAGCGGAGCAGAAAGCGGTGATGAAGTAGAAGAACAAGCACACGGCGAAGGTGCTAACCGGCACGCCCTTGGCGATGGCGGCGGCGTCGGGTAGCGGCAGGGTGAATGCCACCGCAGCCAAGCCCACGGCAATGCAGATTTGCATGGTCACGGTCCACCACCGCTTGGTGCGGATAATGTCCACGATGGGGCCCCAGAAGGGCTTGATTACCCACGGCAGGTATAGCCAGCCGGTGTACAGCGCGGCATCGCTTTCCGACATACCCAGCTGGGTGAACAGCACCATGGTCACCATGTTGATGAAGATAAACGGTATACCCTGGGCGAAATACAGCGAGGGAATCCAAGCCCACGGGTTACGATAAGTTGCAGCCATAGTTAGTGTATTGAGTTTTAGGTGTTAGTCGTAGAGTTTGGTGAGGTCGGCACCGGGGAAGTAGTGCTCGAGGATTTGACGGTAATTATAGCCGCGGGCACCCATGACGGCGGCGCCGATTTGGCACAAGCCCACGCCGTGGCCCCACCCTGCCCCATGCAGGGTGATGGATGCGGGGATGCCGGTGGCGGGGTCGATGTCGTGACGCTCCACGGTGAACGCCGAGCTATACAGGTGCGAGGGCGAGAGCGTGCGACGGATCTCCAACTCCTTGCCGATAATCATGGTACGCTTGGTGCCCACGATGCGCAAGCGCCAAATGCGGCCGGAGGTGCCGCGCGAGAGCGGCTGCAGGTCGATGATGTCGCCATAGTCGATGCCCGAGCGCTGATGCACCAAGGCAGCGAGCTCTTCGCGGGTGTAGGTCACTTTCCAGCGATAGAAATCGGTGGTTTCTTGGTCGTAATTATTGAGCACTTGGCTGAGGATTTCAGCATCGGCGGTGTTGCAGAACGCATCCGGGCGCGATTCAATCCAGCGCACGGCCTCGGGCTCGAGACGCAAGTCGGGGAACACTGTGGGGTCCACGTGGTCGCGACGTGCCACCAAGTAGCTCAGCTTCTTGGGCTCCCAGCAGTATTCAAACTCTTCGAACACGCCGCCGCAGCACTTGCTAAAGCGAGCGTCGCAGAGCTCGCCTTCGGAGGTGAGCACTTGGCCGAAAGTGGCTTTGATGGCTTCGGCCACCTTGGGGGTGGACTGGCGGGTGACGCCTTGGTAGCGCTGGCAGTGGTCGTCGGCGCACACGTCGAAGTTCACGTGGTCTTCGCGGTCCCACCAGCGGATGATTTCGTCGTCGGTAACGGTCATAGCCGTGTAGGCTTCGCCCGACGATTGTATTTTCTTTGTTTTATCGATTTGAGCCAACAGCCACGAGCGGGAGATGACGGCGTGGGCTTTGAGCAGCTCCAGCGATGCGTGCGCGCTCATCTCCGAGGAGATGACGCTCAGCAGGTAGTCTTCCACCGGCAGTTGGTTGATAATTGTGAGCTTGTCGCCTTCCACTATCAGGCGGCAAGCGCCCGAAAAGCGTTGATTTTCACGACGTTCCCAGTGGAAGTTCACACCGATAATCACGTCGCGAATCTCGAAGATGGCGGTGGCGGGGTCCACCGGAATGAACGCCAAGGAGTCGTACTCCTGTCCGTTCCAAGCGATTTTGCCGGCGGGCGTGATGTCGAAAGATTGCGGGCCGCGCACTTCAGTGGCGCCCATCGTGTAGGCTTCCAAGAGCTCGATTTCGATGTGGGGAGCACTCAGAATGCCTACGCTGATATGGGGTTGATTTGCCATTATTGGATGTTTTGGGCGATTTGGTTGATTTCTTCGTCGGATAGACACAATTCGTCGAGCACCTGACAGATTTTGTCAGCATCGAGCGCATTGAAGTCTTTTTCTAAGGGAGTGATGAACACGCCGCCCATGTCGACCGACGCGGGCGACAGCAGCATGGTGCCTTCGCCCTCGGTGCCGTAGAACGAGGGGCGATGGCGCTTGCGCGGAATCACCACCAGGCGCACACCGGCAGCGGTGGCGTAGCACAGCAGGTTCATCATGGGTTCGCGTTCGCCTTCGGGCACGGGAATGGCCGCATACAGGCGCGAGAACAGGCGCTGACCCGCTTCGGGAGTGTCAGCGTCGATTACGAACACGTTCAGCGGCAGAGTGTCCACCAAAGCGAGCACCGAGTCGCCGTCGGTGGCCACGGTCTTGAGCTCGGCTGCTTCGAGTGCCTCACCCAGAGTGAGGAAGTCGGAGTTGCCCGCTTGGAAGTGCATGTGGTCGGGGGCGGACGCGCCGCAGCGAGGGCCGTTATAGAATACGGTGTACTCGTCGAGCTGCTGAGCCAGACGCATCATGTCGGCGATGCGGCCTTCGATGAGCTGGTCCACGTGGCCGTCGTCGGGGATGGTCAGGTGACGCGGGAAGATCGGGAAGGGGTTGATCAGGATGGTGTACTTATCACCCCACGAGATGCCGCGCTGTACATCGGGACGGTTTTGAGCGCACAGGAAGCACTTGCGTTCCTTTAACGACTTTGCGTCAACCTTTGCGGCGGACGACACGATGCGAGCGGGGTTGAACTGCACCTTCACAGTCCAGCCGGGCAGGGCCACTTCTTTGACCTTGACGCCTTTCAACGCCTCGAAATTGCCGGCGGCCGTGGGCCACTCGGCAATTTGCGCGTTGATGAAGTCGTTAATTTGCGCGGATGTCACTTTTTCAGCCATCGCAATTACTTATTATTGAGCGCGATGCGAGCTTGGAGTTCCCAAGTACGGATGCGGTCCTTGTAGAGGTTGTTATTGTTGGTCTTGACGATGTCCAGCGCGTGGTCGGAGTTGTCTTCCCAGCGGCGGCAGAGGTAAACCACGTCGTACACGCGGCCGATTTGGTTGTGGCGCGAGAAGGCCAGACCGAGAGCGTAGTCTTCGCCGTAGGAGGTGTTGGGCACCTTGATTTCGCGCAGCATCGGGGTGTAGAACGCGCGCGGAGCGCCGAGGCCGTTGATGCGCAGAGCGTTGTTGCGGCCGTTTTCGGGGGTCCATTCCTTGTGGTCGATTACGCCGGGAGGTAGCATCTGCAGGTTGATGTCGGTGAGCATGTAGGTACCCACAACCATGCCGCAGTTTTGCTCATAGAAGGCAGCCACCATCTTGGCCAGAGTGTTTTCGTCCTTGTAGATGTCGTCGGAGTCGAGCTGGATGGCGAACTTACCGCATTTGGGATTGTGTACGCCCATGTTCCAGCAGCCGCCGATGCCGAGGTCGTCGCGTTCGGGGATGATGTGAACCACGCGCTCGTCAGCGGTGAATTCTTCGATAGCTTCGGAGGTGCCGTCGGTGGAGAGGTTGTCGACGATGATGAGGTTGAAGGGGAAGTCGGTCTTTTGGCTCAGCACGCTGCGGATTGCGTCGCGGATGGTGCGAACGCGGTTGCGCACGGGGATGATAACCGATGCTTCATATTCAAAGTTGCCTTTGTCGAACTCTATTTTGTCGAATTTGGGTTCGAGATAACCGCCGATAGCTTTGAGGTGGTCGGTGCAGGCTTGCTCCATTTCGATTTGAGCGCCGCGGTTGCGGGGGTCAACGTAGGAGAAGTGCGATTCACCGTCTTCTTTCTTGGGAGCGGCGATTTCGGTGTAGAGGTATTCGTTCACGTGTACCAGATCGCCCAAGCGGCTTACGCGCAGACGCAGGTCGTACAGACCGGCGGCGGTGTAGTTGGCGGTGATGCCTTCGGCGGCTTTCTTCAGGCAGCAGCCGCAGAAGAAGAGCAGGTTACCGAAGTTGAAGTCGTCGCGCAGCGAGCCGAATTGGTAGTCGATCACGGGGCAGTTGGATTTCTTGCCGTCGACCACGCTGTAAGAGTCGGCGTACAGCATGGCGGCGCGGGAGTCACCAGCCAAGCGCACCAGGCGCTCGAGGGCGAAGTAGCCGGGCACCAGGGTGTCGTACTTGGTGTAGAGCAACACGAAGTCGGCATCCGCGGCGGCGGCGATTTTTTTCATTGTAGCGGAAGATGTGATGGTGTCGATGTGGAGGAGTTCGCAGCCATCGAGGGGTTGAGCATCATCAGAAGTGGCGAGCAGGAAGATTTTGGTCACTAACTCGCTTTGACGCAGAGCGTTGACTGTGGCTTGAACCTGAGCGGCGTCGGCGTAAGGTACGAAACAGTTGATAGTTTTCATGTTGTTGGTTTATAGGTGGTTAGTTTACTTGTTGCTAAAGAATGTAAGAATTTGGCTCATGAACGAGTTGCGCTGAGCTTCGTTGGTGACGGTTTCGAACGGGAAACCGGCTATGACGGTGCGGTAGCCGCCCATATTGGCGGCTATACCGGCCACAAGGTTGTTTTCGCTGTAGCGCAGCAGGGTGCAGGCTTTGGCCGGGTCGGCGCCGTAGAATGAATCGGGCGATTCCACGCAGTAGCAGGATTCGTTGAGGGTGTTGGAGTAGTCGAATTGGCCGCCGGTGAACTCTTTGAATCGGCAGGGCACTTGGTAAGCCTGACCTTCCACGCAGGCTTGATCCACGCGCCAATGGTAGCCCAGCACCTCGGTGGCGAAGCGTTGGTCGGCTTCTGCTGTGGCCTCGTCGCTGTTGGGGTTATCCCACAGGTCGGTGGCCACAAAGGCCCCCGACACGAAGAAGCAGGTGCCGGCTTGGGCGTCGGCGGTGATTTTGGCTTGCAAAGCGGCGGGGAAGGTCTTGAAGTAGGTGCCGTACACGCCGCGTCCGTGCTTGATTTCTTTCTGCTTGCCCAGGATGAGGTCCACCACTTGATAGCTTTCGGTCGACGCTTGGTAAGCAGCCACCGACGAGGAGATGAACGAGCGACCGGCGGCTACGATGGCCTTGCCGTGGGTGTAGACGTAGTCAAAGGTGTTGCCGGCTATCACGCGGTCTTCGTAGTCGGAACGCGAGGCGCCGAAGCCCGCTGCGTCGTCGTCCATCCACGGGATGTCGCGGCGGTATTCGAATTGCGAACCGATGAAGGAGATGTCGCGCACGTAGGGCACGCCGTGGTCGCGCTGGTCGTAGAAGCCGGCCACTGCGTCGGAGGCCTCAAACCAGTCGGGAGCCGACACGCGGGTGAAGCCGTTCACCACCATCACCGGGGCGGAATCGTTGTGAAGGTCGCACAGCGCCAGCACCTCCGAGGGGAAGCTCACGCCACCGTCGTTGGCGGCGATGATGCGGTAAGAGTGGATGTCGGTGTCGTTGATGGTCACGTCGAACCATGGTTCGGTGGAGGTAGCCAAGCGGGTGAAGCCCAATGCGTCGCCCGCGCGGTGCTCTATTATATAATATGTGGGATGCGCGGTGGATTCGAGGCTGTCGACGGTTTCGGCCCACGCAAGGCGGTAGCTGTGATTGCCGCGATCGCTGATGGCGAAGTTCTGCACCGGCAGTGGCTGCACCACATAGGGGCGGCCGTCGCGGTGGGCGATGAATTGCAGCATACCTTTATATATAGCGCGCGAAACCACGAAGCGGAATGCGGGGTCGAGGCCGTACTTCATGTCGGCGAAGTTTTGGTGCGAGAGGAGCTCGAGCAACATGGCCGGCACCTCTGGCACACGAGCTTCGAAGTAGCTCTTATCCCACATGCCGCGGCGAGTCCAGCGGGGCTCGTAGGTGGCGCGTACGTCGTTGCAGATGTTGGTCATCACCAAGTCGCACAGGTCGCGCGAGGCGCTGCGGTCTTGGCCATTGTCGAAGTGAGTGCCCGCGGTGGAGTAGATGCCGAGGGTGCCCACGATGCTGTCCGTCTTGAACGTGCCGGCATCGGTGTGGAAAGCAAAGCTCAGGTCCACCGGGATGTGCAGGCCCTCGCGGTCGGGCAGCACCGATGAGCCGCCCGCGAGCCAGTTGACCCACAGGCCGCGGCCGCGGTAGTCGTCGTTGTAGTCGTTAACATTATCTGTGGGAGTGTACACGCTGTCGGGTGCGCCCGCCCACTGCATGAAATAGCGAGCACCTTCCACGAATTTGGGATAGCCGCTCGACACGTATTGATAGTCGATGGAGTCCAATGGTTCTTTCACTATACGCGATACCACGCCCATGCCGCCGCCGATTTTCACGGCATCGGCGGTGACCACAGCCTTGCTGTCAGCGCTTTGATTGGTAAGCTCCACGATGGTTTGGTCGTTGCCTTTATTGAAGAAGAAGTGGCCGAGGTAGATCCACGTGCCGCCGCCCATCTTTTGGTTGACGATGAACTGGCGCGGGCCGTTGGCGGCATTGACGGTATAGCGAGCATCGGCGGCGCTGTTAGGCTCGGTGACGTAGCTCACGTACACGGCATACTCGCCGGCGGCGGGGATGTCGGCCTTCCACACCGCGGTGGAGAGGCGCTGACCTTCACCCACAGCGGCCACGCTGCGAGCGGACCCGTCGCGGAAGGGGTTCTGCGAGTTAATCAAGTACTGACCATCCCACCCGAAGCCTGCTACCGACGCGTTGCTCCACTTCTTTGCGCCGTTGGTCTCGGCATAGCCGGCAGTGGCGGCGTTGTCGGCGTCCACGATGATTTCGGTGGTGTTGGTGTCGCGTTCGCGGGGGCTGAATACGTAAGCGCCCGCGTTCTCGAGCATCGGCATAAGGAAAGGCATCACGTAGCCTTGGGTGTAGAGGTCTTCCACGGTTTGGAAGATGCGAGCACGCTGCCATTCCCAGCGGTTGAGCTTCGGTTCGAAGTACCAGCCGTGGCTCTGCCACATGGTGATGATGCGGCCGTCCAAGCCCGCGGGCGCTGCCGGAGCGCCAACGGCGGTGATGAAGGGGGTGGACTCGGCGGGGGCGCTCACGTTCTTCGGCGCGAACAGGGTGAGCGCGTCGAGGTCATCGCCGTCGGCGGTGATCACCACCTTGTAGTTGGCGTAGCGCGAGCCCAAAGCGGTGCGGATGTCGGCTTTGCATGCCTCTAAGGTTTCGGCCGTGAAGGGGATGTAAGCGGTGGCTTCAGAGCAGTCAACGGTGATGGTGCGCGACGACGTGTTGATGGTGACTTTGTTCACCACTACATTGCCTAAGGCACAAGTGCCCGGCTTATAAGTGTTTACTACGGCAAGCACAGCCTCCTCATTTGCTCCGGCCTGCATACAAATAGTGCCGGGCAAACAAGCAATGATTAAAGCTGTTGCAATCTGACGGAGTTTCATCGGTTTTAGGGTAAAAAAGGTTGTTTTATCAGGTTGTTTATTATATGTGGACAAAGGGAGCGTAATTTTTTCAAGTATCCATAATCATGAACATATAGTATAAATTAAGGACATAATTGTAATGCTTCGGCACAGTCGACCAATTGCCCCACGCGCCCGCAATGGTGCAGCCGCGGTCCCCAATAATCGTCGTCGATGCTGCTGATAATCACCCCGCGCGACGACGAGGCGTGCACCATCTTGCCATTGCCGATATACATGCCCACATGGTTCACCCTACCCCGGCCGCCGCGCTTGCCGCTGAAGAACAGCAAGTCGCCCGCGCGCAACTTACTCCGGTGGATTTGGCGGCAGAACTCGCCCTGCTCGGCCGAATTGCGCGGCAGTTTGAAGCGAGCCACATCGAGGTACACGCGACACACTAACCCGCTGCAGTCCAGCCCGTTGCGGTCATTGCCACCATAGCGGTAAGGAACGCCCACAAACTTCTTGGCATAGTCGCACAGTGCGCGCCGCAAGCCATCGCCCTCAGCCACCGGTTCTTCCTCGCGACCCGATGAAGAGCCGCCGGACGACGAGCCATGGCGATTGGGCCGTCCGTCGGCATAGATGTCGTCGCGGTCGTCGACCGCATGCCGCGATGAATGACACGAGCTAAGCGCCGGCAGCAGCATCAAACAGATTATAGATAGTATGTGTAGCAGGTGTTTATGCATAACAGCGCAAATTTACAACTTTTCGCCCACTCCACCAACTTTTTCACAGTGTTTTTCAGCATATCCTTTCATTTTCTCACCCACCCCGCAGAAAGTGTACACCCACCTCAGAATCAGCAAAGCCACCGCCAACCGCGTCCATACTGATTCTGACCTGCTGGCACAGATTCTATACCATGCGGGCGCGGGCCATCCGGCTTAGGCTGCTGCTTGCTATATGTTGTGTGATGCGCTTCGGATTTATGTGGATTCTTTTTTCGTTCAGACGCTTTTTTATGTTAAAATTCAGCGATTTATGGCGATTTGTTTTGCTTATGACAAAAAATGTCGTACCTTTGCGCCACGATGCTTATAGCTTATCCCTTATTTCGCTAACAATACTAACACTCTGACAGTATACTATTATCTTTTACTACTAAAATCAGCTAAACTATGGCAAATTTCTACAAGCTACCTATGATGCTGTTAGCTGCCGGCACCCTGTTGCTTGCACCTGATGCATCGGCCAAGCGCCCGGAAGCGCCCGTCGACTACTTCCGCTATGCGCAGAAAGCCAACTACACCGACCCGTTTGCCGAGCAACAGCTGCCCGCCGCCGGCGTACAGCGCCTTAATGCTCCCACACCCGCCCTCTCGCTCAAGGGCGACGCCAACTTCGGTTACCTCAACGCCCCCAACGGCGAGTGGTGGTACTACACCGCCGAGTACATCAAAGAAGACGTTGTGCACGACGGTTACACCGAGACAGTGATCAAAGGATATACCATCACAGTGTACGACGCTCAGCTCAACGAAGTGGGCAAGGTCACCGACTCCGTGGTGCTCACCGGCGACGAAACCCGCTTGGCCGACATCATGATCGACCCCACCATCACCAAAAAATTCTTCAACACCGACAATAACTACGAGCTGATCGTATCGTTGGTGATGAACCGCGACATGAGCCAAAACCCCTACCCTTACCTTAACTACTACTCCAAGGCTTACACCATCGGCGCAGAAGTTGACGAGCAAGGCAACACCCCCTGCATCATCACCATCCCCGGCTACAGCGTGGGCAGCGTCAACGCCGCCACCGCATCCTGGGAAGAGAACTTCTACATCGCATTCATGGAAGAGACCGGCGACATCACCCTCAACAACCACATGGACTTCCTCCGCTCATGCAAGTTCGTCCTCAGCCTCTACAAGAAGGCCGGATACAGCGGCGGCGCATCCGTGGCTCAGACCTTCGAAGTGCCGCAGCTCAACCTCCCCGGCGACCAAATGTCGTCGCCGTTCTTCCTCGCCCGAATGAACGGCACCAAGCCCGTGTTCGCCATCATCCAATACGAAAAGAGCTTCTACAACGACCCCACCGGCTCCGATGAATCCATCACCGCCGACAACTCTCTGGTCATCGACCTCTACTCCACCACCTACTCCGGCGTGGAACAAATCCAATCCACCAAAATCGCCGCCACCCCCGAAGTGGGCGACGGCTACCTCTACACCTACTACAGCATCGGCGGCCTCCGCTACTACAACGACATCGACTTCGGCAACATCATCCCCGATAGCGACAAAGCCGCTTTCGTAGTCTGCAAAGAAGTGTACACCACCGCCTCCGACGATGACTACCTCACCTCATACCACATCTTCGACGGCGACGGCACACAAGTGTCGACCCTGTGCGAAGACGTGCTCGTGACAACCACCCTCAGCGACATCAACGGCTTCGAACCCCAACAACTGTTCATCGTGGCCGATGAAGCCGGCAACTACATCTTCCGCTTCGTCGACCTCTACTCCGGCAACGTTGTGGCCGAGCTGCCCCAAGTGTTCGAAGGCCACACCATGCGCTCGCTGGTGGACCGCGTGGCCGTGAACAACGGCACCGAATACCGCTGGTGGGTATCGCTGGCCGACGTTATCGACGACGATCAAGGCTGCACCCACGAGAAAATGATCCTCATCGACCCCATGGCCGAAACCGTCGAACAGCTCATCGACATCAACCTCGGCACCAACGTCAACTTCGCATCACCCAACCTCAACGGCACACTCTTCTCGCCATACATCTTCGACACCGACAACGAGCACGAGTTCATGTTCCTGGTTAAGCGCAGCACCGGCGTGGGCTCCACCACCCAAGAAGAACTGGTAATCGTCAAGCCCGACGGCACCGTGGTGCTCCAACTCACCCCCGACGAAGAAAAAGGCAAGCTCGCCACCATCTCCACCTGCAACATCGGCACCAAAGACGCCACCCTCTACATCCTCTACATGACCCAGAGCCGCGTCATCACACTCACCCACGATTTCTACAACCTGCCTCTGACCAAGTTCGCCCTCGGCGGTGACGGTTCCGAGGAAGCGCCCTTCCAAATCGCCACCGTCGGCGACCTCCAAGCCGTGGAACTCGCCCCCGCCGCTTTCTACCAAGTAGCGAACGACTTCGACGCTTTCAACTACAACTTCCGTCCCATCGCCGCCCCCTTCACCGGTAGCATCGACGGTCAGAACCACACCATCACCGGCCTCGGCATCCAATCCACCGACGACGTGCAAGGCATCTTCTCCACCCTCCAAGACGGTTCCTTGGTGAAAGACCTCAACTTCAACCTGGCCAACATCACCGACCAAGGCAAAGCCCAATACATCGGCCTGCTCGGCGGCGAAGCCCTCGGCACCACCATCTCCAACGTGCACGTGACCGACCTCTCCATCGCCTCCGACGCCTCCGCCACCGTGGGCGGCTTGGTGGGCAACCTCGCACTCTACTCCACCGTCAACGACTGCTCCGTGCGCGCCGCTAACATCAACACCCTCAACGGCGCGAACGTAGGCGGCATCGTCGGCGCAGCCCACACCTCCAGCGTCATCAAAGCCTGCGCATTCACCGGCGAAATCTCCGCCGACAACGCCATTGGCGGCATCGCAGGCTCATCCGACGGCAAATGCGAAATCCGCGACTGCCACGTCGACGCCGACATCTACGCCAACCACACCGTGGGCGGCGTCATCGGCTACTCCAAACGCGACAAGGTAGCCAACAACCTCATCGAAGGCTCCATCATGTCCTTGCTCCCATCATGGGACGGCCCCGCCACCGGCGGCGTTATCGGCTACCTCGACTCCGACTACTCCTCCGAGGAGCTCAAAATCATCACAGGCAACGTTGTTGCACTCAACCAAATCCTTGCCGCCACCTCCGAAGCCGAACCCTCGTGGGAAACCCAATACCTCACAGCTCACCGCATCGTAGGCCGCACCGGCGTTAACGAAGAAGCCGAAATCGTAGACTACGACTACACCAAAGACGACTGGTGGAACTATCCCATCTACGGCGAACCCCTCCACGCCGACTATGGCCTGGCCGACAACTACGCCGTAAGCACCATCGCTCCCTTCGATGCTGAAATCACCGGCGCCGACTCCACCGAAGGCGCTTCAATCGAACTCGCTTCCATCAACCAGGAATTCCTCGCCGGCATCGGCTTCACCTTCGGCGAAACCACCGACGCCCCCTGGAAAGAAAGCGCCACTGCAGCCGTCCTCTACTTTGAAGACGCCGCACAAGCCATCGCCCTCACCGTAGCCAAAGACGAATCCGCCGAATTAGTTCTCTCATTCCCCGCCGCCACCGGCGCCAAAGAGAGCGAAGTCCTCGTCAGCTACTCCGCCGATGGCATCGCCACCGTTGAGTCCTTCGAAACCCTCGGCAATGCATCCCTCAAACTCAACGTCAGCGGCCTGAGCGAAGGCGTAGTCGACATCACCGTCACCTACCTCGACGCCACCATCACACTCAACGTCACTGTAGGCCCCGCCGGCGTGGCCGACATCACCCTCGATCCCGCCCAAGCCATCACCTTCGACGGCACCACCGTCAAAGCATCCGGCCTCATCCGCGTCTACAACGCCGCCGGCATCCAAGTAGCCGCCGGCACCGACGCCGTAGCCGTTGACCACCTCGCCCGCGGCATCTACGTGGCCGTGGCCAACGCCTCCACCCTCAAATTCCGCAAATAATCCCAACCCACCCTCTCCACAGAAAAAAGCGCCCCACCGGGCGCTTTTTTCATCCCCAAAACCTTGCAGGAATCATTTTTAATTCCTATCTTTGCAGAAAAAGGAGGTATTCGAATGAAAATCAATAAAATATGGTTTGACGGCGATTATATCTACGGCCGCAAGGACGATGGCACGGAATGTCGCCAGTCCTTACTGTGGTATCGCCCTCTGCGCACCGCTTCCGACAGCCAACGAGCCAAATACCGCTTTGGCTTTGACGGAATCCATTGGCCTGAACTCGATGTGGATGTCAGTTTTGAGAGTTTCGACTACGAGGATGCCGAGCCTTCCTATCTGCAACGCTTTTTCCTCACCCATCCCGAAATCAACGTGGCAGGCTTTGCCAACAGCATCGGCATCAATCCCTCCCTTCTGCGTAATTACATCAACGGGGTCAAGAAGCCATCGAAGGAGCGCGAAGCCTCAATCATTCAGCGCATCCACGCCTTAGGCCGAGAAATGCTCGCAATCCCCTCTCCCGCTTTTTTATAACGGCTCTGTAGCCTCGCGGCTTTCTGCGGGGTCTCTTTAGCGAAGCGCTTTTTTCGCGCGGAATGTCGGCGAAATTTGGTGGTTTGGAAATTTTTTTGTAACTTTGGGGGTGTCAAATTTTTGACGCCCCTTTACTTACTTAACACCTTCCATCCCATGAAAATTACTCCCGTAATAATTGGTTTGGCAATGGCCCTCCCCGCCGCCGCTCAAACCGCTCCCTCCGAAAACGAGGTCATCCTCCATGCTTGGACTTGGAACCTCAACACCATCGCCGAAAACATGGCCGACATAGCCGCCGCCGGTTATAAGTACGTGCAGACATCGCCCGTGCAAACCTGCTTCGTAGGTGACAACGGCGGCCCCGCCCTCTTCAGCGAAGAAGGCGACTCCGTAATGGGCAAATGGTACTTCTACTACCAACCCACCGATTGGCAAATCGGCAACTACATCATGGGCACTCGCCAAGACTTCAAAGCCATGTGCGACAGCGCTTACCACTACGGCGTCAAAGTCCTGGTGGACGTGCTGCCTAACCACGTGGCCATCGACCACACAGCTGTGCTCCCCTCACTCCACGCTGCCGTCGGCGGAGAAGAAAACCTCTACCACGCCAACGGATTCACACCCATCACCGACTACAACGACCGCCTGCAATGCACCACCGGCGAAATGGGCGGCCTCAAGGACGTCAACACCGAAAACCCTGACTTCCAATACTATTACCTCCAGTACGTCAACGACCTCATCAACCTCGGCGCACGCGGCTTCCGCTACGACACCGCCAAGCACATCGGCGTGCACTCCGACCCCCTCGATCCCCGTTCCGAACGCAATAACTTCTGGGACGTAGCCACCGGTCGCGAAGCCGTCCGCGGCCTGTCGCTGTTGATGCCCGACAGCCTGTTCATCTACGGCGAAGTGCTCCAAGACCGCAATGTGCCCGAAGACGAATACGCCGAGTACATGGACATGACCGCATCCTCTTACGGCCACGTACTGCGCGAAGCACTCCGCGCCGGCCATCTCAACCAAGACATGCTCACCAACTGGTACCACTCCCAATCGCCCGCCCGCTTGGTGACCTGGGTGGAAAGCCACGACACCTACTGCAACGCCCACGAATCCGCCGACATGGACGACGACCTCATCCGCGTTGGCTTCGTGTTCCTCACCGCGCGCCAGCACGGCCGTCCGCTGTTCTACAGCCGTCCCGCCGGCTCCACCCGCCAAAACTACTGGGGCAATAACCGCATCGGCGCTCGCGGCAACGACGAATTCAAGCACCCGCAAATCGTGGCCGCCAACCACTTCCGCACAGCCATGGCCGGACAAGCCGAACAAATCTTCGCCAACGACAGCTACGAAGTGGTGGAAGTGTGCCGCGGCAACGCCGGCGCAGTGCTCATCAACTTCGCCTCCACCCCCAACAAAGTGAAACTCGACACCACCCTGCCCGACGGATCCTACACCGACGCTGTAAGTGGAGCCGTTTTCACCGTGAAAAATGGCAAACTGCAAGGCTCGCTCCAAGCACGTACATCCTACGTGCTCTACAGCCTTTAATAATATTTAACCATATTTGTTTTGCCGGATTTTCGCCATCAAACATAGATATTTGCAGCAAAGAGCGCTCTTTCCGTCTCATATTGTCAGGCATATATGGTTTATGCAAACATTAATCTTTAAAAGATGTCGCATAACATATAAAAAGATTTGGCCATAACAAAAAAAGTGCCTAACTTTGCAACGGAAATGAAACGACAACACTGCTTTTTCATAGAAAAAAACTACACTCGTCATAGTGGAATTTAATTAAAAAAGATCTGGAATAGACATATTAATCTAACATTAAGTACACAGTATGTTAATATAATGCCGGTTTGCGAAAATCGGCATTGTATGTTTTAATAAGCGTATAGCCCATGAATATAATCGAAATAGAATCGCTCACCCATCCCGGCGTGGAAGTGTTCGCCACCCTCACTGAAGCCCAACTGCGCTGCGCGCTCCACCCCGAGCAAGCCATCTTCATTGCCGAAAGCCCCAAGGTGATCCGCGTGGCCCTCGACGCCGGCATCGAGCCGCTGGCGCTGATGTGCGAACGTCGCCACATCACCGGCGACGCCGCCGACATCATAGCCCGTTGCCCTCATATCCCCGTCTACACCGGCTCGCGCGAGCTGCTCAGCCGCCTCACCGGCTACACCCTTACCCGCGGCGTGCTCTGCGCCATGCGCCGCCCGCAGCTACCCACCGTAGAACAAGTGTGCGCCACCGCCCGCCGCGTGGCCGTGATCGATTCCGTGGTCGACACCACCAACATCGGCGCCATCTTCCGCAGCGCCGCCGCCCTGGGCATCGACGCCGTACTGCTCACCCGCCAATCATGCGACCCGCTCAACCGCCGCTCCGTGCGCGTATCGATGGGCACAGTGTTCCTCGTGCCATGGACATGGATTGACGGCGACGTCACCGCCACCCTCCACACCGTGGGCTTCACCACCGCCGCCATGGCCCTCACCGACCGTTCCATCCCCATCGACCATCCCCACCTCGCCGCCCAACCAAAATTAGCTATCATCCTCGGCACCGAAGGCGACGGCCTCGCCCCACAGGTAATCTCCGCCGCCGACTTCACCGCCCGCATCCCCATGGCACACGGCGTCGACTCCCTCAACGTAGCCGCCGCAGCCGCCGTAGCCTTCTGGCAGCTCCGCGCCCGCTGACACCCCCGCAAAGGAGTGCCCACCGTTACCTATCAGTAGCTGTGAGTCCTGTAGTGAGGCGGAAGCCGAACTGCTGTCCGCACCTTTTTGTATCGGCTCTGAGCTTTAGCGAAGTGATTTCTCTTACCTCTCCACCACGGTGTCGGCGAGGAAGTCGCGCTGCTGTGGCGGCGTAACGGGCTTGTTGGCGCGGGGCTTGCGCGGTTTGCGGGTGCGCTTTTTCCGGGAGTGTTTGGCGGCGGTGTCGGGTTGGATTATGGTATCGACCACCACCACGGTTTGTTGCTGCGGGGCGGAGCAGCCGCGGTGGGCGGCCAGTGCTGTCAGCAGCAGCACCACCAATCCGAAGGTGATGCCGGCGAGTTGCGGACCGGTGAAGCGGAAGCGCTTAGCCATTGCGTACCAGGTTCCAAACGAGAATGAGTAGCACCAATGCCGGCGCGAGGTAGCGCACCACTAATTCCACGGGGGTGGCGATGCGGCAGCGCAAGCGGCCGTGGTTCGACAGTTGGTCGCGCAAGAGCGAGCGCGGTGCCACCCATCCCACGAAGATGCACACGGAGATGGCCACCAACGGCAACAGGTAGTTGGAGGTGATGTAGTCGAGCAGTTCGAAGATGGTCATGCCGAATATGGTCACGTGTTCCATGGAACTGAACGACAGCGAGCACACGGCGCTCAGCGGCAGTAGCGGCAGGGTGGTCCACAGCACTGCGGCGCGGCGCGAGAGGTTGAGTCGTTCCACCAAGAATGCCACGGTCACTTCCAGCAGCGACACCGTGGAAGTGAGTGCGGCCGCAAACAGCAGCAGGAAGAACAGGATGGCGCATAAGCCGGTGGCGGGCATCAGGGCGAACACCTCCGGCAGGGTGCGGAACACCAAGGTGGTGCCGCGCAGTGCTTGGTCCTGCAAGCCGGTGGCCGACATGGCCGGAAAGATGACCAGTCCCACAAGCAGAGCCACCAACAGTGAGGAGGCCACAACCACCACCGAGGTGCGAGTGAGCCGAGCATCCTCGGGGTAATACGATGCGTAAGTAACCAATATGCCCATGCCCAAGCTCAACGAGAAGAATGCCTGGCCGAGGGCGGAAATCACCGCCGGGAAGGTGATTTTGCTGAAGTCGGGCGCCAAGAACCACTCCACGCCGGCGCCGGCATCGGGGAGCGAAAGTGCAACGCTACACAGCACCAACAGCACCACGAACAGCGTGGGCATCATGATGTTCGACAGCCGCTCGATGCCCTTGGACACACCGCCCAGCAGCACGAACATGTTGATAAAGATCACCGCCCACGTGGCCAGAATCGGCATCCACGGGCTGGCGATGTACTGCTGCATGTGTGCGGCAAAGATTTCGGAATTGGTGGTAGCGCCTTCAATCGGCTCGAACAAATTCCCTGTGACAGAGCTGATTAGATACTCGAACGTCCAACCTTCCACCACAAAGTAGTAGGCATTAATCATAAACGGCGCCACCACCGACACGATGCCCACGATCCACCACTTGGTGCCGGGCGCTATCTTGCGGAACACGCCCACCGAATCGCTACGGCCGGCGCGCCCCAAGGCGAACTCGGCCAGCATCACCGGTATGCCCAACACGGCGATACACACGATGTACAGCAACAGGAAGGCCGCGCCGCCGTTGTCGGCAGTCTCGGCCGGGAAACGCCAAATATTGCCCAAGCCCACGGCGGAGCCCACCGTGGCGGCCAATAGTCCTAATTTCGAGGCGAATTGATTACGTGCCATAGCAATAAGAGTGATTGATTTTCAGATAGTTAGTCAACTAATTCGCAGATAAGCGTAGCGGAGGTGGCTTCGACCACGCGCACGCGGGCTATCTGCCCCACGCCATGGCGGCCGCGCGGCAGCACGCAGGTCTTGTTGCCATCGGTGCGCCCCACCAACTGCTCGGCCGAGCGTTTCGATATGCCTTCGACCAGCACATCAAACTCGCGGCCCACGTCGCGGCGATTCGACGCCAGCGACAGCTCGTTTTGCAGCGCAATCATGCGGTTGAGGCGGTCGATTTTCACCTCCTCGGGCACGTTGTCGGGCATCGAACGCGAGGCCAAAGTGCCGGGGCGTTCGGAGTATTTGAACATGAACGCGGCATCGAAGCCCACGGTGCGCATCAGGTCCAAAGTCTGTTGGAAATCCTCTTCGGATTCATTGTGGAAGCCGGTGAACATGTCGGTGGTGATGGTGCACTCCGGCATCACGCGGCGGATGGCGGCCACGCGGTCGAGGTACCATTCGCGCGTGTACTTGCGGTTCATGGCCTTGAGCACCGAGTTGCTGCCCGACTGCACCGGCAAGTGGATGTGCTTACAGATGTTAGGACGCGAGGCCATAGCGTTGATAACCTCGTCGCTGAGGTCCTTGGGGTGAGAGGTGGTGAAGCGCACGCGCATCTGCGGTGCGGCATCGGCCACCGCGGTGAGCAGGGCGGCGAAGTCGGTGACGGTGCCGTCCTCCGCCTCGAAGCGGTAGGAGTTGACATTCTGGCCCAGCAGGGTCACTTCCTTGAAGCCGCGGGCGGCCAAGTCGGCCACCTCGCGCAGGATGCTGTCGAGCGGACGCGAACGCTCGCGGCCGCGAGTGTAAGGCACGATGCAGTAGGAGCAGAAGTTGTTGCACCCGCGCATGATGCTCACGAAGCCGCTCACACGGTTGGCGCCGATGCGGCGCGGCACCACGTTGCGGTAGGTTTCGGTGGTGCTTAGCTCCACGTTCATGGCCTTGTGGCCCATCTCGGCCGCGGCGAAAAGTTCGGGCAACTGCAGGTAAGCATCCGGACCGGCCACCACGTCCACGCCGTAGTCGTTCAGTAGCGTTTGCTGCACACGTTCGGCCATGCAACCGATCACACCTATAATCAGGCGTGCGCCCTTGCGCCGGCGGCGTTGCGATGCCAAGAACTGCAAGCGCGAGTAGATTTTCTGCTCGGCGTTGTCGCGAATGGAGCAGGTGTTGAGCAGCACTGCATCGGCTTTTTCCAACTCGTCGGTGAGGTCATATCCCGCCATTTCCAAAATCGATGCCACAACCTCCGAATCGGCCACATTCATCTGGCATCCGTAGGTCTCAATGTATAAAAATCGGCTTTCCGAAGAAATATTTTCGTTTTTAGTCATTATTTTTGCGAAAAAATTTGTAATAATTCACAATTATAAGTAATTTTGTGCAAAATTACAAAATTTACTTCAAATATGAGCAATTTCATAGCAGATAATATTGATTGGCTGGTGCCGATTGGCATTATTTTGGTGTCTTCGCTCTTCGCAAAGTCCAAGAAGAAAGAAGCCGCCAGCAAGTCCGGCGTCAATGTCACAAAACAGCAAGCTCAGCCGCAGCCCATGCCCCCGCAGGAGTTCATTCGGCAGGTGCAACGTGCGCAAGCTCCCGCGCCGCATCGCACCTACGCGCCGGCCATGCCTGAAGAAGGCGTGCGCGCCGTTGCCTCGGAGCCGACCGCTGCTCAGCCGGCCGCCATCGAGGTGCACCGCCCCGCCGTCAGCCACCAAACTCTGCGCCGTGCAATTATTTGGAGCCAAATTTTGCGCCGCCCTCAATTCTAAACATTATTAAACCATTTCTTATCCAAGAAAAATACCCAAATAACTTCCTAACCAATGGCTTATAACTTTATCACGGCTCAAGAAGCCGCGCAAATGATTCCCAACGGCGCCACCGTAGGTTTCTCGGGCTTCACCGCCCCCGGCGCGCCTAAGTTTATTACCGAGGCTCTTGCAGCTATCGCTGAAGAAGAACACGCTCAAGGTCGCCCCTTCAAAATCAACATCCTCTCGGGCGCATCCACCTCCGACCACGCCGACGGCGCGCTCGCTCGTGCTAATGCCATCAACCTGCGTGCACCTTACCAAAACAAGCCCGACCTGCGCAAGCGCATCAACAGCCACGACTGCCACTATTGCGACCGTCACCTCTCCGACATGGCTCAGGAAACCCGCTACGGCTTCTACGGCAACATCGACTTCGCCATCATCGAAGCCGCCGACATCACCCCCGACGGCGAAATCATCCTCGGCTGCGGCTTGGGCAACACTCCCACATTCGCCGCAATGGCCAGCAAAATCCTCATCGAGCTTAACGACCGTCTGCCCAAGACCCTGCTCGGTATGCACGACGTGTACATGCCCCTCGATCCTCCCTACCGTCGCGAAATCGCCATCTACAAACCCTCCGACCGCGTTGGCTCGCCCGTGCTCAAAATCGACCCCAACAAGGTAGTGGGCATCGTCAAGACCTCCTCGCTCGACGGCGTGTCGCCCTTCACCGAACCCGACGCCGTGTCAAAACTCATCGGTAACAACGTGGTCGACTTCTTAGTGCACGAATACCGCCGCGGCGCCCTGCCCAAAGAATTCCTCCCCCTGCAATCCGGCGTGGGCAACGTGGCCAATGCCGTGCTCTACAACTTAGGCGAAAGCACCGTGCTCCCCAAATTCCAAATGTACACCGAAGTAATCCAAGACGCCGTGTTCGAACTCATCCGCAAAGGCAAATGCACCTTCGCTTCCACCTGCTCAATGACCTTCAGCGACAAAGTGGAAGAAGAACTCTTCGCCAACATCGATTACTTCCACGATAAAATCGTGATGCGTCCCGCCGAAATCTCCAACAACCCCGAAGTAATCCGTCGCCTCGGTGTCATCGCCATGAACACCGCCCTCGAAGCCGACATCTTCGGCGGCATCAACTCCACCCACGTGCTCGGCACCAAGATGATGAACGGCATCGGCGGCTCCGGCGACTTCACCCGTAGCGCTTACGTGTCGATCTTCTCCTGCCCCTCCGTCACCAAAGGCGGCCTCATCTCCAACATCGTGCCCATGGTGGCCCACTCCGACCACTCCGAGCACTCCGTCGACGTGGTCATCACCGACCAAGGCATCGCCGATTTGCGCCACCTCGACCCCGTGGATCGCGCCAAAGCCATCATCGAAAACTGCGCTCACCCCGACTACCGTCCCCTGCTGCGCGAATACCTCAAGATGGGCTTGGGCCAAACTCCCCACACCCTCAAAGCCGCTTTCGCATTCCACACCGCCTTCTCCGAAACCGGCGACATGCGCAACGTCGACTTCTCCAAATACCTCTAAAACAATCACCCACCCATACCCACACAAAGCAGCCGCCCCACCCGCGGCTGCTTTTTCTTCACCAACTCGCGCTCTTCCCCTTCCCTTCAGGGGAGGGCCGGGGTGAGGCTCCTCCTCCCCCCCGCTCTTGCACGGTTGAGATTTTTTTCGTAACTTTGCACTCTCAATGGAAAACTATTAAAACTTACTTATATGAAATTACTCGAAGGAAAAACCGCGCTCATCACCGGCGCAGCTCGCGGTATCGGCAAAGCCCTTGCCATCCGCTTCGCCCAAGAAGGCGCTAACGTAGCTTTCACTGACTTAGTTATCGACGAAAACGGCAAAGCCACCGAAGCCGAAATCGCCGCCTTCGGCGTACAAGCCAAAGGCTATGCCTCCAACGCCGCCGACTTCGCCCAAACCGCCGAAGTGGTTAAACAAGTCAAAGAAGACTTCGGCCGCATCGACATCCTGGTCAACAATGCCGGCATCACCAAAGACGGCCTGATGATGCGCATGACCGAACAACAATGGGACGCCGTTATCGCCGTTAACCTCAAGAGCGCCTTCAACTTCATCAACGCCACCCTCCCCATCATGATGCGCCAACGCTCCGGCTCCATCATCAACATGGCCTCCGTGGTAGGTGTGCACGGCAACGCCGGCCAAGCCAACTACGCCGCTTCCAAAGCCGGCCTCATCGCCCTGGCCAAGAGCATCGCTCAAGAAGTAGGCTCTCGCGGCATCCGCGCCAACGCCATCGCACCCGGCTTCATCGAAACTGCCATGACCGCCGCACTGCCCCAAGACGTGCGCGACGAATGGTGCAAGAAAATTCCCCTGCGCCGTGGCGGCCAAGTGGAAGATATCGCCAACGTGGCCCTCTTCCTGGCCTCCGACATGTCCTCCTACGTTTCCGGCCAAGTCATCCAAGTGGACGGCGGCATGAACATGTAATCCCTCCCCTTCCCATACCAAAAGCGCCCGGCCCAAAAGCCGAGCGCTTTTTTTAGCATCCAAAAAAACAGCCGCGTCCCTACTGATTCTGACCTGTTGATACAGTTTCTCCTTATACGTGACCGGCGCTCAACTTGCTGTAAGGAACCGCGCCGCGGTTCGTGGTTGATGGGGGGCATCAGTCACCACGTTGTCGCTTCGCGCCAACGTGGTGTTAATTAAAAAGGAACGCGCTCCGCGCGTTTGTGATCATACCGGCACTGTATATTTCAACCGTTTTTTTACACTGACCCATTTTTACCATCCGCGCGGAGCCTTTTTGCATTAGCTTCGAGCTCTTGCTCGCCGGGGGCGGCGGGTATGTAGAAACAGCGCCCGCCGGGGTGGGCGGGCGCTGTTGGCGGTATGGATTGTGAGGATTAGATCCAGCGGGTGAAGGCGAAGTCTTGGCGGTGGGGCAGGGCTTCGTTGTTTGGGAAGATGCGGTAGCCGTATTTGAAGATACCGGCATCTTTGGTGCGGGCGCTGAGTTCGAAGGTGACGATGCTGCCTTCCTCTTTCACCACTTTGAAGGGGCGAACGGAGTGGAGGCTTTCTTGGCCATCTTCGCAGCGGTAAGCCACTTGTTCGATGCCGAGGTCGCGGCCCAGGCCGTTGGTGTCGAGTACGATTTCCACGCGGTAGGGTTCGTTGGCGGGACGTGTGCCGGTGTCAACGCTTTGACGCACGTCAAGCACTTTGATGCCATCCCAAGCGGCGGCCACGCGTTCTTTCCAAGCGGCGATTTCGCGTGCTTTGGCGAAGTCGTGGGCGGCGAGCTTTTTAGCGCGGGCGGCTTCCTTGCTGTAGAAGCGGTCGATGTAGTCGTCGATCATGCGCTTCATGGTGAAGTGGGGAGCGATGTCGGCGATGGAGCCCTTGATGTAGTCGATCCAGCGGGGCGAGTAGCCTTTGGAGTTAACTTCGAAGTACAGGGGGATGATTTCGTTCTCGAGCATGTTGTAGATGGTGGCTGCGTCGAGTTTGTCCTGTTGGGCTTGGTCCTTGAAGGTGCGCTTGTCGGTGAGAGCCCAACCGGCTTTTTCGTTGAAGCGGTAGCCTTCGTACCACCAGCCGTCGAGCACGGAGAAGTTGAGCACGCCGTTCATTTCGGCCTTTTCGCCGGAGGTGCCGGAAGCTTCCAAGGGGCGAGTGGGGGTGTTGAGCCAGATGTCCACACCGGTTACCAGACGCTTGGCCACGGTCATGTTGTAGTCTTCCAGGAAGATGATCTTGCCTTGGAATTCGGGGCGACGTGAGATTTCGGTGATCTTCTTGATGAGGCCTTGGCCGGCGCCGTCGGCGGGGTGAGCCTTACCGGAGAAGATGAATTGCACGGGGCGGCTGGGGTTGTTGACGATGCGGGCGAGGCGTTCGAGGTCGGTGAACAGCAGGTGAGCGCGTTTGTAGGTGGCGAAGCGGCGAGCGAAGCCGATGATCAGCGCGTTGGGGTTGATGCGGTCGAGCACTTCCATCACGCGCGAGGGGTCGCCTTGGTTAGCCAACCATTTTTCGCGGAAGTCACGCTTCACGAAGTTGATGAACTTGTTCTTCAACAGAGTGCGCATGTTCCAGATTTCCTCGTCGGGCACGCTGTAGATGCCGCGCCATACTTCGGGGTTGCTTTGGTCGGAGAATACTTCCGGACCGAGTTTTTCCATGTAAAATTCTTTCCATTCGGAGGCGGCCCAGGTGGGCATGTGCACACCGTTGGTCACGTAGCCCACGTGGGATTCTTCCCACGAGTAGCCTTTCCAGATGCCGGCGAACATTTTCTTGGATACTTCGCCGTGGAGGTAGCTCACGCCGTTGGCTTCTTGGCAGGTGTTCAGAGCGAATGTGCTCATGCAGAAGCGTTCGTTGGTGCCGGGGTTTTCGCGGCCCATATCGATGAGTTC
>CAMGBT010000004.1 GCA_946011725.1 uncultured Bacteroidales bacterium
CCCACACCCCCCCACCATCCGTTCCCCGGAGGAGATCTCTCCAGCGAAGCCATCCGGCTGTGACGCAGCAAGCCGCGGCACTAAAGGTAATCGATTGAATACTACCAATCTACAAATAGAATTTCGTTTTTACGTTTACGTCCTACGCCGAAAAATTCGTTCCTTCGTCCTTCGTAGCTTCGTTTAACCCGACGCCCCACCCACCAGCACGGCCCCCAGCCATTTCAGCATCCATACCGCTGTATCAAAAGGCCGCCTCTCTACTATATACCTATTGCATTGGCTTTCAATACATATCCTTTTTTGCAGATTTAACAACCGGATCATACATTGACCCGTGATTATCATGCTAACGTGTTCAATTATGACCACATAAATATAAAGCGGGCGCTTGGCTGATGGCCAAGCGCCCGCTGTGTATGAAGGGTGGGGATTATTTGATGAGGGAGACGCTGCGGGCGATGAAGTCGCTCAGCTGGCGGCCGCGCAGCAGGCCGTTGCCTAAGAGGGCGAGGTCGATGAGTTGGCGTATTTGGGGTACGTTGGCGGCGTAGTCGGCGGCGAGGCGCGTTTCTTCGGTGCGGTCGTGGTCGATAGCTGCGCGCAGGTCGTCGATTTGCTTGTGGGCTTCGGCGGAGTGGTCGTCGCTCTTTTGGTGCTCATCGATTTCGGCGTTGCGGGCGGCGATGGCATCTTCGAGGGGTTGGATTTGAGCCTCGAGAGCTTTGAATGCTTCGGCACCGATGGATTCGATGATTGGTGCGGAGGTGTTGATTACCAAGTTGTAGCTATCGGGCATATCACCGTAGAAGCTCATGCCGGGTTGGAGGGCCGACATGTCTTTCATGCGGCGCATGAACTCGTTTTGTGTGATTACGATCGGCATGTCGGTGGGGGCGAGGGCTTCGAACGACACCAGGAAGTTGGCCTTGTCGAGGGTGGGGAGCTGCGATTGGAACACGTTTTGGAGCATCACGCGCTGTACGGGAGTGAGTTCCACTTGGCGAGCGTTCTCCTTGGGGATGAGATTGTCGAGGACGTCGGAGTCAACGCGCACGAAGCGAGTCTTTTCGAGCTTCTGTTCCATCAAGCCCACGAAGTGGCTGTCGAGCTGGCCGTCAAGACGGAGCACGCTGTAGCCGCGGTCTTCGGCGGCGCGGATGTAGGTGTACTGAGCCACCGGGTCGGTGGAGTAGAGCACCACGCGGTTGCCGTCCTTGTCGGTTTGGTTGGGGTCGATGAGGGTCTTGTATTCGTCGATGGTGAAGAACTTGTCGTTGGTGTCTTGCAGCAGCAAGTATTTGAGCGAGGCTTCGCAGAACTTTTCATCGGTGAGCATGCCGTATTGGATGAAGATGCGGATGTCGTTCCACTTCGATTCGAAGTTGGCACGGTCTGTTTTGAACAGTTCTTCGAGGCGTTGGTACACCTTCTTGGTGATGTAGGAGGAGATTTTCTTGACGTTAGCATCGCTTTGGAGGTATGAGCGCGACACGTTCAGCGGGATGTCGGGCGAGTCGATTACGCCTTGTAGGAGCATCATGAAGTCGGGCACCACGCCTTCCACGGAGTCGGTGACGAACACCTGATTGCAGTAGAGCTGGATGCGGTTCTTTTGGATCTCGATGTTGTTCTTGATTTTGGGGAAGTAGAGGATGCCGGTGAGGGTGAAGGGGTAGTCGACGTTGAGGTGAATCCAGAACAAGGGATCGTCCTCGGTGGGGTAGAGGGCGTGGTAGAACGAGCGATAGTCGTCGTCGGTGAGTTCTGACGGCTTCTTCATCCACTTGGGCTCAACGGAGTTGATTACGTTGTCCTCATCGGTGTCCTGCATCTTGCCGTCCTTCCATTCTTGCTTCTTGCCAAAGACGATGGGCACGGGCAGGAAGCGGCAGTACTTGCGCAGCAAGGCTTCGATGCGGTCGCGTTCGAGGAACTCGGCGCTGTCCTGGTCGATGTGGAGGATGATGTCGGTGCCACGGGTGGTGCGGGTGCCGTCTTCGAGCGAGTACTCGGGCGAACCGTCGCACGACCAGCGTACGGCTTTGGCGCCGTCGCGGAAGCTGAGTGAGTTGATTTCAACCTTGTCCGACACCATGAATGCCGAGTAGAAGCCAAGGCCGAAGTGGCCGATGATGGCTTCGGCGTCCTTGTATTTGGCGAGGAACTCTTCAGCGCCGGAGAATGCGATTTGGTTGATGTATTTGTCGATTTCTTCAGCGGTGAGACCGATGCCGTTATCCGACACGGTGAGCGTGCCGGCTTCTTTATCAACGGAGACGGTCACTTTCAGTTCGCCGAGTTCGCCTTTGAACTCGCCCACCGAGGCGAGGGTGCGGAGCTTTTGCGAAGCGTCGACGGCGTTCGACACCAACTCACGCAGGAATATTTCGTGGTCAGAGTAGAGGAATTTTTTGATGACGGGGAAGATGTTTTCGGTAGTAACCCCGATTTTACCTGTTGTCATAATATATGTGTAGATTTATGAGTTGTATTCTGCCGAATCAGTAGCAAAAAATGTGCCACCGCGTCGAGCCTGCCAACTTGTCACCACGTCGGCGCGCCGCAGCTCGGCTTCCGCCTCGCCACACAACCCAAGGCTTCTTATTGGCGAGCGCGCCGGTCCGGATATTTTGCGAAGTTTGCTTTTGCTCTCGGAAAAAAATCGCTCGCTAATGATTTGAAGATTTCGTGGCACGCGCCAAGGTGAATCCGCTTGCGCGTGAGGTGAAGAAGCACGACCTCGAAGACAACCTCGATGTGTTCCGACTCGACTGGCCGTAGAATAGGATTTAAAGCGATTCACGCCACCGGAGTTGATGCCAAGAAGGGTAGGTTTAACTACAGGCTCCTGCGCCGGTTCACTAATTCGGATTGCTACAAACTCCACTCTAATGGCTGGTATGTACTCTCCAACGTGCCGGTGGTGTCCGCTGCAATAGCGCTGAACGAACTCTTTGAAACCCTTAACCTCAGGTTAATAGCCTGTGTAATAGATAGATAGCAATATGGATTACGACGATTTAGGCACCTACAACGGCGAGGCCGAACACGACATGTGGGTGGATTACGACCAATATGTGAACACCGGCGAGCCGGACTATTTCGATGAGGAAATTGTAGACGACGGATACGACTACGACGGCGAGCCGGATTCCGACTTCGACTGAAGGCACTCCTTCAGGGAACACTGGAATGGTTCTTTCCAGTGGCTGGATTATAGATGTAACTGTCATGACGGCCAACAGCGAAGCTGTTGCGTATACTCCTTAACCCCACATTGGCGAAGCCTATGTGGGGTTAACACACTGTATATCAATAATGTACCGCAGCGCGGTTCCAATTACTGAGTTACCGCCGGCTGATGATTTGGAACCGCTCTGCGGTTCGAGATTAGAGGGTGGCGAACAGGCCCCCACAAAGGCACTACACTCCGGGCGCTGCGCTTGCCCTGCGCTCTGTGCCATTGTGGGGCTGGGGGGTATTCGAAACCGCTCCGCGGTTCCTGTTATAATGATTTTAGTTGGCGCTTTGGCTGTATACCGAATCATGTGGATTTTTTGCTCACGTTCGAAACGCAGAACTTTTGCACAAAAATTCTGCGGCGGGTGTCACATTTTGTCGTATCATTCGTTTTATAAATGTAATATATATTCAAACGATGAAAACTCACTATTTACTTCTCTTTGCGATGGCTTGCGCGGTACGGGTTGCGGCGCAAGATGCTCCTGCAGACACTGTTCAGACGCAGCAACTTAATGAAGTGGTGGTGGATGCGCAAATGCAGAGCGCTTCGCCCACGGCTCTCACTTATATTCCTACGGCGCGGCAGAAAAATGCTTCGCAAACGGGTATGGATTTGCTGCGGCAGATGGCTATACCTCAGCTGCAAATCAATCCGGTAGAGAACTCGGTGAAATCGAATGCCGGCGAAGATGTGTCGCTGTTTATCAACTACTTGCCGGCTTCGCAGGAGGAGTTGGACGGCATGCGCACGGCTGATGTGCGCAAGGTTGAGTACTTGGAATTCCCAACCGACCCACGCTTTCGCGGCGCAAAATGGGTGGTCAACTTCATCGTCTATGAGTATGAATACGGAGGCTACACCAAAGTCACTGCCGATGAGGACTTCCTTATCGGGCTGTCGTCGCGAGTTAATGTGTTCAGCAAGTTCACTTTCAAGAAGTTGACCTACGACCTTTATGTGGCATCGAACAACTACAACGACCACCATACGGCCAACAGTGCCGAGGCTCGTTACTCGTTGCTCGATGCCACCGGTACACCTTACACGCTCACGCGCACCGAGTTTGCCGACAATGTGCATTTTCGCAAGAACCAGTTTCCGGTAACCTTACGTGCAACCTACAACACTGAGAAGCTGCAGATGCGCAATACCGTGGGCTACAACCATTCCTCTTACCCGGTCAACACGCAAAGCGGTGCATTGACTTACTCGCCCAACGTGGCCGGCGGGTACACCTACTCGCGCACCAACCCGTCGCACAGTAACTCGCTGAGTTACAACGGCTCGTACTACGTTGTGCTGCCCAACGACTTCGCTGTGGATGCTTCGCCACAGTTCTCCTACACTCACACCAACGATGCGCTCACTTACAGCTCCTCTGCATCTGACCCGATTGTGCGCAATGCTCGCGAGAACGCATTCAATTATCGGCTTGACGCGTACCTCCACAAGCGCATTAATCAGCAGCACACGTTAGTGTTAGGCGGTTTCGGAGGTGAGTGGGCCAACCGACTGCGCTATTCCGGCGGCAGTTCATCATACGACCGCTTCCGAAGCTACTTTCTCGGCGGCTTGTTGAGTTACCAACTGAGGTTAGAATCCTTCCGCCTTTACTCTGATGCCGGCTTTTTATATGAGAAGAGCGACATCAATGGAATACAAAACGCTGACCGTTACCCCTTTGTACACGTCAACTTGAGCTACTCACCAAATTCGCATCACTCCGCAGACGCGTATTTCCAGTTTGCGAACAACACGCCGGGCATCGATTCCAAGGCCTCTGACTTGTTGCAGGACAACGAATATATGTACCTAACCGGCAATCCGTTGCTCGAAAACTCGCGCCACATCACCCTCAATCTCAGCTATGCGTGGATGCCGTCGAACCAACTATCGATGAGCGCTTACGGCAACTACTTTGAGCTGTTCGACCGCCAGATGACTATTTACCAACCCTATAACGATGGCAGCGCGTTGCTGCGCACATTCATCAACTCGGGCAACTATATGCAGGGGGAAATTGGTGTGTCGGCCAATGTGAAGCTGTTCGACAGCAAGCTACAAGTCTATCTCAGTCCGCGCCAGCGCTTTTACCGTTCGACCGGAGTGTATGACCGCTCATTCAACCCCTTCCAATTCCAAGCGCAAGCCACATACTATCTCGACCAATTCCATTTCACGGCTTACTATATGACTCCGAACAAGATGATGTTTTCGAGTTCACCAAGAACATATCGCTCGCGCGATAATTATGGCATTGAAGCCGGCTGGGGCAATTCCGAGTGGAACGTGACCATAAGTGCTACCAACCTCTTCAATAGCAAGTGGGACGTGAGCGACCACTATATTGAATCCCCTTTGTACACCGAGCATCGCACGGGCTACGGCACCTCCTATCACGCCCAACTCAACCTGTCGGTAACCTACACCTTCGGCTACGGCAAGAAAGTGCAACGCGGCAACGAAGTAGGCGCACAACAAGGCGCCGGCTCCGGCATCCTCAAATAATCACTACAGTAAACTACAGAGCGGGCTCCCCATAGGGCAGCCCGCTCTGCGGTTATGTAGCCACTGTTAGAGAGTGGTGGCGGTGATTTTTTTGGTGGTAGGGTCGAAGTCGATGGAGAGGGTGTTGCCGTTGATGAGGGCGTTGGAGAGGATGAGCTCGGCGAGTTCGTCTTCGATGTACTTTTGGATTGCTCGTTTGAGGGGGCGAGCGCCGTATTGCGGGTCGTAGCCGGAGTCGGCGATGAATGATTTGGCGGCGTCGGAGAGTTGGAGGGTGAAGCCCATTTCGGCGAGGCGCTTTTGGAAGCCGGCGAGTTCGATGTCGATGATTTTGTAGATCGCTTCGCGCGAGAGGGAGTCGAACATGATGATGTCGTCGACGCGGTTGAGGAACTCGGGCGAGAAAGCCTTGTTGAGGGCTTTGCGGATGACGGCGTGTTGGGCGTCGGCGTCGGAGGATTGCGTGGCAAAGCCTACGCCGGTGCCGAAGTCTTTGAGCTGACGGGTGCCGATGTTCGAGGTCATGATGATGATAGTGTTCTTGAAATCGATACGGCGACCCATGCTGTCGGTGAGGCGACCTTCGTCGAGCACTTGGAGCAGGAGGTTGAACACATCGGGGTGCGCTTTCTCGATTTCGTCGAGCAGGACCACGGAGTAGGGGTGACGGCGCACGGCTTCGGTGAGTTGACCGCCTTCATCGTAGCCCACGTAGCCCGGAGGCGCGCCAACTAAGCGCGACACGGTGAATTTCTCCATATATTCGCTCATGTCGATGCGGATGAGGGTGTCGGCGGAGTCGAACAGGAATTCGGCTAACTTCTTGGCCAAGTGGGTCTTGCCCACGCCGGTCGGGCCGAGGAACATGAATGTGCCAATGGGCTTGTTGGGGTCTTTGAGGCCGATGCGGTTGCGGCGGATGGCTTTGGCTATCTTTTCGATAGCTTCGTCTTGGCCGATGATGGCTTTTTGAAGGGTGGGGGCCATCTCCATCAGGCGCATGCCTTCGGCTTGGGCCACACGCTGCACGGGCACACCGGTCATCATGGCCACTACTTCGGCCACCTTGTCTTGGTCCACGACCGCGCGATTGTTTTCGAGGTCGGCTTCCCAGCGAGCGCGGGCGGCAGCCAATTCCTCGGTGAGCTGATTGGCACGGTCGCGCCAACTTGCGGCCAGCTCGAAGTTCTGTGAGTGAGCGGCTTGTAGTTTGCGTGCTGTGGCGTCGGCAAGTTGAGCTTCGAGTTGGTCGATTTCTTCGGGCACGGCCACGTTGGTGATGTGGGCGCGTGCGCCGGTTTCGTCGAGGGCGTCGATGGCCTTGTCGGGGAAGTTGCGGTCGGAGATGTATCGTTCAGTGAGTTTTACACAAGCGAGTAAAGCATCATCAGTGTAAGTCACATTGTGATGCTGCTCGTATTTCTCCTTAATATTGTTGAGGATTACGAGTGTTTGTTCGGCAGTGGTGGGTTCGACCATTACCTTTTGGAATCGGCGTTCGAGTGCGCCGTCTTTTTCGATGTTTACGCGGTATTCATCGAGGGTGGTGGCGCCGATGCATTGCAGCTCACCGCGCGCGAGCGCGGGTTTGAGCATATTGGCAGCATCCATAGAGCCTTGGGCATTGCCGGCGCCGACGATGGTGTGGATTTCGTCGATGAAAAGGATGATGTCGCGATTTTTCGAGAGCTCGGCAACGATGGCCTTCATGCGCTCTTCGAACTCGCCGCGATACTTGGTGCCGGCCACGATTGAAGCCATGTCGAGCGCTACCACGCGCTTGTTGAAGAGCACGCGGGGCACTTGGCGATGGTTGATGCGCAGGGCGAGGCCTTCAACGATGGCCGACTTGCCCACACCGGGCTCACCGATGAGCACGGGGTTGTTTTTCTTGCGGCGCGAGAGAATCTGAGCCAGACGTTCGATTTCGGTTTCGCGGCCGACCACCGGGTCGAGCGAGCCGTTGGCGGCAGCTTTGGTCATGTCGATACCGAATTTGTCTAGCATGGGTGTGTCGCCGGCCGACGAGCGCGCGCCTTTGGTCGGTTTTTTGGCAAATTTGGACGACTGGAACGGTTCAGTGGGTTCGAGCACGTCGCCGGAGTCTTCGGCATCCGATGCTTCGGGCGGTTCAGGTTTGGCCGAACCGCGGAGCTGACGCATGGCGCCTTTGAGGTCGTCGTAGGTCATGCCGGCGGAGAAGAACGGCTTGAAGTCGTCCATGGATTGCACTTCGTAGTTGCGGAAAATGGTGAGCAACACGTGTGAGGGTTCCACCACCGTGTCGCCCCAAGTGCGGGCTTCGAGGGCTGAGAGCTTGATGATGCGCGAGGTGAGTTCGTCGGTGTAGCCTTTGAAGGTGTTGACCGGCGATATTTGTATGGAGTTGTTGTCGAGGTCGGTAAGCAGTTCGGCCAGACGGAGCGGCTGCACCACTGACGAAGCCACGCGATACGCTTCGCCGTTGGAATCGGCGAGGATTGCAAGCAGCAGGTGAGCGATGGTGACGTACTCGCTGTTATGGCGGCGCGCTTGGCGCTCTGCTTCGGCTATGACAGCTTTGAAATTATCGGAGAATTTTGTTTCCATTATTAGAAGAAGGGCTGTTGGATAGGCAGCCGCAAAAAGTTAGGCAAAATTCGTGCCAGTGTGAAAAATGTCACTTTTTGATGCCTTTGACGCCTCCTTTGACACCGCCGCCCATGGCGAAGATGTTTTGATTGAAGGTGAGAGTCTTTTTGGCGAGTTCGCGTTGACGCTTGAGGGCGAGCTTCACAAGGCGGTCCATAAGATTTTCGAAGCTGAGGCCTGCGGCTTCCCAGAGGTAGTAGGAGAGCGAGCCGGGGATGGTGTTGATTTCGTTGACGTACACCTTGTTGGTGTCGGCATCGATGAGCAGGTCCACGCGGCTCACGCCGTGGCACGACAGCACGCGGAAGGTTTCGCCGGCCAAACGGCGGCATTCGGCGGTAAGTTCGTCGGACAGCTCGGCGGGAATGCGCTTCTGTGCGGCGTGCATGCCGCCGGCCATGTATTTATCGGTGTAGGAGAGGATTTCGTCGGCTTTGATGGGCTCTTCGAGCACGGAGGTCTCGAACTCATCAGCATCGCCGAGCACCGAGCAGTTGATTTCGCGCATGTTGGTAACCATGTGCTCAACCACCAGGCGGTTGGAGAACTTGGCGGCGTTGTCCAAGCGCGAGGTGAGTTCGTCGGCATTGTGGGCGGCGCCGATGCCGATGCTCGATCCGAGGTCGGCAGGCTTCACGATTACGGGGTAACCGAGTTCTTTCTCGATTTTGGCGATGTATTTGTTGCGGTCATTGAGCCATTGATGGTCGGTGAGCCAAACATAATCCACCACGGGAATGCCGTCGGCACGCAGAATCATTTTCATGGTGATTTTGTCCATGCCGTTGGCCGATGCCAATGTGTTGCAACCGGCATAGGGGATGCCGATGGTTTCGAGCAGGCCTTCGAATTTGCCGTCTTCCATGTTGGTGCCATGGAGTACGGGCACGGCCACGTCGATGGTGGTAAGCACGTCGGAACCGAACATCGGGCGCTTCACCTTGTAGATGTTAAGGTCGCCGTAAACGGGACGCATGTACACCTCGGTGCACTTGGCCAGGAGCGCGGGGATATTGCGATAGTTGGCGATGGTGAGCAACTCGCGACCGGTGTACCAGCGGCCCTCTTTGGATATATAGATGGGGATGATTTCGTATTTGTCGGGGTTGAAAGCGTTGATGGCTTGGTTGGCCGAGATTACGGAGATTTCGTGCTCGGTGGAGCGGCCACCGAAGAATACAGCTACTTTGGTTTTCATATCTTGGTTAGAAATTGTATCATTTAAATGTGTCGGGGAGGTCGTTTTCGTAGAGCACCGTGTCGCCGGGTTTGACCATAGTTACGAGCAACTCTTGCGCTTTGGCAAACGATTCGACTTGGAAAATCTTGTCTTGGGGCAGCTCGTCGGCATCGATGATGCCTTCGGTGATTGCTTCGCGGTTGTAATGGCCCACGATGATGGCGATGTCGACGTTCTTGGCGATGGCTTCGCCGAATTCGCGGTTGAGTTGGTATTGTTGTTCGCCCAGCTCAATCATGCCGGGAGTGATAACGATGCGTTGACCCTCGGTGAATGTGGCAAGCACTTCGAGAGCCATGCGCGAGCCCACGGGGTTGGAGTTGAATGCGTCGTCCAAGATGGTGATGCCGCCGGGAGTGCGCTTCACCGACAGACGGTGCTCCACCGGTTCGATGGCGGCCACGGCTTGAGCAATCTTGCGGTCGGGCACGCCCATAAGGTGGGCGGCTACGGCGGCGGCCAACAGGTCGCTGACGTTGCATTCGCCCATGAGGCGAGTCGACAGGTCGATGCGCCAATTGTCGGGACCGACGATGGCGAAGGTGGTGCCGTGCGAGGAGTATTTCACGTCAACGGCGCGATAGTCGGCATTGGCCTTCACGCCATAGCGGGCGCAGGAGGCGTTGGTCACTTCGCGGTTGGCGATGTGCTCGAAATCGTTATTGATGATGGCCACGCCGTCGGCGGGTAGCGCGTCGGCCAGTTCGAATTTGGCCTTCTGCACGTTCTCAATGGTCTTGAACGATTCCAAGTGCTGCGGACCCACGGCAGTGATGATGCCCATAGTGGGACGCACCAGGTCGCAAATCTCATTGACATCGCCGCGGGCTTTGGCACCCATTTCCACGATGAACACCTCGTTGTATGGCTTGAGGTATTCGCGGATGGTGCGCACCACACCCAAGGTGGTGTTGAAGCTGCCCGGAGTCATCAGCGTGTCGAACTGCTCCGAAAGAATGGCATGGAGATAGTGCTTGGTGCTGGTCTTGCCGTAGCTGCCGGTGATGCCGATGATTTTCAAATCGGGCATCGAGCGCAGACGCTTGGCGGCATCGTTGTAGTACCAACGGCTAATCAATGCTTCCACCGGTGAGAGAATCACCCCGGCTGCACATATAATAATATGTGAGGCCACGAAGGTAAGCGCCAACGCCACGGGTAAGCACTCCATTCCGAAGATGAAGTATGTGGCAAGCCATATACCCACGTTCAAGGCCGAGCCCACGCCATAAAGGCGGCAAGCGCGAGCGGTCCACACAAGTGGTTTCTTATACTTGGCGCGTAAGAGCACTATCGACTGAACCACGCCGAGTATTGCCACTAACAAGCATGCCGGCTTGGGCGGGCAGAATGTGGTGAGCGAAAGCAGCAGCACCAGCAGCCCGATGATGCGCGAGCCGGAGGTGGAATCGTGGCTCGACGCTAACCAGCGGCGGTAGCGGTCGATGCGGTAGGAATTCTGTTGAAACATCATCAGCACGCGCTTGAGCTCCAACTGTGAGAGTAATCCGGCGCAGGCGAGTGCGGCTAATACGTAGTAAATCATTTCGTTGCGGAATTATTGAGGAAGCGCTTGATGGCGGCTTCGGTGGCGTAAGGGTTATCGAGGAAACTGTAGTGGCCGGCGCCGGGGAAGGAGACGAGCTGCGCACCGGGTATGAGGCGCTGCATGATGCGGGCGTCGCGCATGGGGGTGGCGGTGTCGTTCTCGCCCCAAATCAGCAGGGTGGGGGCCTTGATTTGCGGCATCTCCGGGCGTAGGTCGCGGCGGATGGAGCGCACCATGATTTGGCGCATCACCGGCGAGGAGTTGCGATAGTCGGCCGACCCGCTTTGCGCACGGCGGCGTTCAATCAGCTCGTTGGCCTTCTGCTTGCCGAGAATCAGCGGCGCGAGGTATCGCATCAGCTTATAAGTGTACACCTTATAATAATACTTGAGCGAATGGCGAGGAGGCACACCGGCGGCATCGACCAGAATTATGCGGCTCACGGCGTTGCGCGAGGCGTACAGAATGGCGATGCGGCCGCCATAGGAGTGGCCGAGCAGCGCGGGCGATTCAATGTGCAACTGCTTAACAAACTGTTCGAGCAACTGAGCATACTCCTCCACACCCCAGTGGGCCGGCGGCTCTGTGGATTGGCCGAAGCCGGGAAGGTCGAGGTTGTAGACAGTGTGCGACAGGGCGCATACCCGCTCCAGCGAGGCGAGGGTGGTGCAGTTGCATCCCCAGCCATGCATCAAAATCATGGCCGGACCCGAGCCCGACAGGCGGTAGTGCAGGTTGATATTGCTGATTTCGACAGTCTGTTCCATTTGCTTTGTTCTATCAAACTGCAAAGTTACGATTTTCTTTTGAAATACTGAAGCGTTTCAGCGGAAAATCCCCGCCGCAAACTAAATCAACGCCAAAATTTTGCTACGAAAACCAAAAATTATGACAATTTTTAGCACTCCGTTTACGGTCAGTGCCGACTACGAGCAAGTGTTGCGCGCGCGACAGGCTTTCGTAAGTGAACACTTCGGCTAGCGATACAATGTGCAGATGACCTTGGTCAGTGCCCTCGGGCTTGCCTTTGGTAAGCACAGTGGCATATTCCAAAACAGTGTCACTATTGATGATTTATTCACTTAAATAAATTTTCATAGAAATTTTTGGGCTGAAATGGTGCAGATTGAAAAAAATGCGCTATCTTTGCAAAGAATTTCCAGCCGGGAATCGTTTTCGGCCTTAAATCGGAATGCTTACTAACTAATTAATCTTGAATCTGCACAGATTTTCAACCGATGAATATCGATAACAAACAATTGTTACGGTCCATCAAGGACTACTTCTTCATAGTGTTAGGCGTATCTACTTACGCCTTCGGCTTCGCCACGTTTATCTTGCCGCACAACGTGGTGATTGGCGGCGTGGCCGGTTTGAGTACCATCGTCTACTTCACCACCGGCTTGCCTATCGCTGTGGGCAACTACTTGTTCAACATCATCCTCTTGATCATGGCTTACAAGATCGTGGGCAAGAAGTTTGTGTTGGGCACCATTTTCGGCACCACCATGATTTCGCTCATGATGGGTATCTTCATCCCGCTGTGTAAAAATTTGGTAACACTCGACCCGTTCCTGAGCTGTTTGCTCGGCGGTATCTTGGCCGGCGTGGGTATAGGTATGTGTTTCACACACAATGGTTCGTCGGGCGGCACCGACATCATCGCCGCCATGGTGGCTAAGAAATCGAACGTAACCATCGGTCGCACAATGATTTACGTGGACTTCATCATCATCACCTCCGGTTATTTCTTTGCTCCGGGCGGCTCGTTGGAGAAGATTGTTTACGGTCTGATTGTGCTGTTCATGTGCTCGTATATGGCTGATATGGTGATCAATACCAACCGCCAGGCGGTGCAGTTCATCATCTTCTCGCGCCGTTGGCAGGAGATTGCCACAGCTATCAATAATGAGGCGCACCGTGGTTGCACCGTGCTCTCCGGCATGGGCTGGTACAGCAAGCAGGAGGTGAAAGTGCTGATGGTGATGGCTCGCAAAATCGAATCCGTGGGCATCTTCCGCATTGTCAAAGGCATTGACCCAGATGCTTTTATCACCCAAGGTAACGTCAACGGCGTTTACGGCAAGGGCTTCGACCAAATGAAGATCAAGATGAAGATTGAACCCGAAACAGCCGTGCGCGTGGAAGAGCATGCTCAGCTCTCCGACAAGCATCTATCGGCTCCGACCGGCCACCCGATTATCTAACGCTAAAATACTGAATTACAATGAATAATATGATGGTAAGAGCGCTGTCCGGCGCTGTGTATGTGGCCTTATTGGTCTTCACCTTGATTTTCGCCCCCACATTTTGCTTCGGCGTGCTGATGATTGTCTTCGCCATGATTGGCATCGGCGAATTGCAAGCGATGCGCGCCAAAGAAGCGCCGATGGGTAAGTGGGTACGTTTCCTCGATTTGCTCATGCCCATTGCCGTGATTGGCGGCGGGCTGGCGTGTTGCTTACCGGCTCAGGATCACGACTGGTTGGTGATACTCATTTATATTATGGCCGCTTACGGCGCTTTGTATTTCACTTTGCGCATGATTCTTGCCACGCTCGACCGCAATGAAAAGCCCGTGCAGAACTATCTCACCTCGCTGTTGTCGTTGCTTTACATTGTGCTGCCCTTGGCCGCGCTTACTATCTTGGCAGGTTGCACCCCCAAATACGTGCTGCTCACTTTCATCATGATATGGCTCAACGACACCGGCGCTTACCTCACCGGTCGCTCATTCGGCCGTCACAAGTTGTGCGAACGCCTTTCGCCCAAGAAGACTTGGGAAGGGTTTTGGGGCGGATTTGCCTTCTCTGTGTTGGCCGGCGTGGTTGCGGCACTGTTCTTTATGCCTCACAGCCCCTTGCTCTTGGCTTTGTACGGTGCAATTGTCAGTGTGATAAGCACTTATGGCGACTTGTTTGAATCTTTGCTCAAACGTACTGCCGGCGTCAAAGATTCCGGCAACCTCATTCCGGGCCACGGCGGCATCCTCGACCGCATCGATTCGGTGTTGGCAGTGGCGGTCCCGGCTTTGTTATTCTTCAGCATCTTTAAATGATATGAATCTCAACAACCTCATAACCAAAGCCGCAACCACTGTCATTGCGGCTTTGTGCGTACATGGCGCCGGCGCTCAGTCGCTGCGCGTTAACCAAATCGGTTACCTTCAGGACGATGTCAAGGTAGCCGTGTATATGGGCACCGTCGATCCTGCACAGCTGTCGTTCGAGTTGGCCTCCGCCGACTACGGCATTGTGGCCGTGGACTCGGTGGTGAAGACCGATCCCTGGGCACCGATGGGCTATGCTGCTCGTATCTACTTCTCCTCCGTCGAGCAACCGGGCAACTACGTACTCACCGCCAAGCTCGGTGGGAAGGTGGCCGAGGTCATCGGTCTGTACATCGGCAATGATGCTTACAGCCGCCATGCCATCAACGAGCTACCGCTCATCTATCTGCGACAGCAGCGTTGCGGCTTCAACCCCGTGCACAATGAGCAGTGCCACACTCACGACGGCTTCTTGGTGCTTTCGGGCGACCGCGACGGCCAACACGTCGATGTCACCGGCGGTTGGCACGATGCCTCCGACTACCTTCAATACCTCACCACCTCGGCCAACACCGTGTACCAGCTGCTGTTCGCCTACCGTGAGAATCCCACCGGCTGGGCCGATCATTACGATGCCAACGGCCGTCCCGGCGCTAACGGCGTGCCCGACATTCTCGACGAAGCGCGTTGGGGCTTGGAATGGATGATGAAGATGAACCCTGCCGAAGGTGAGTACTACAACCAAATCGCCGACGACCGCGACCACCGATTCGTGGGCGTGCCCTCCGCCGACAACGTCGACTATGGCATGGGCGAGGGTGGGGCACGCCCCGTTTACCCCTGCATCGGCCACCCCTGCGGCCTCGGTAAGTACCTCAACGAAAGCACCGGATTGGCTTCGTCCGTGGCCAAGTTTGCTTCGTCGTTCGCCCTCGGTAGCGAAGTCTTCGCCACCATCGACACCGCTTTCGCCGCCGACATGGCGCGCCGTTCCGAAGCTGCCTACACTGTGGCTAAGGCCAACCCCGGCGCGTGCCAAACTTGCTCCACCGTGTCGCCTTATCGCTATGAGGAATGCAACTATGTCGATGACCTCGAACTGGCCGCCGTGGCCCGCTATCGCCTCACCGCCGACTCGGCGCTGATGGCCGACGCAGTCAGTTACGGCCGCCAAGAACCGGTCACCCCGTGGATGGGCGCCGACTCCGCCGCACACTATCAGTGGTATCCTTTCGTCAACCTCGGTCACCCCGAAATTGCGCGCCTCAACCCTGAGCGGGCTGCCGAATTTGCTCGCAATATGCGTAGCGGTCTCGCACGCGTGGCCGACCGTGCAGGTGGCAACGCTTTCCGCTACGGCGTGCCCTTCATCTGGTGCTCCAACAACCTTGTCGTAGCCTTAGTCACCCAGGCCATGCTCTACCGCGAAATCACCGGCGATGACCAGTTCCGCGAACTCGAAACCTCCGCTCGCGACTGGCTCTTCGGCGTCAACCCATGGGGCCAAACCATGATCATACTTCCCGAGAATATGGTGCTGTCCTCGCCGCTCGACCCCCATTCGGCCATGACTGACCGCAGCGTCAACGGCCGCCCCGGCCGCGACTACCTCGTGGGCAGCTTGGTCGACGGCCCCGTCTACACCACCATCTTCAACAAGCTCTGGGGCGTACACCTGCGCCGCGACGACCGCTTCGCCCAATTCCAAGGCGGCCCGGCCATCTACCACGACGACTACAGCGACTACTCCTCCAACGAACCCACCATGGACGGCACCGCCTCCCTCACCTTCCTCCTCGCCCGCCTCTGCCGCCGCTAACCCGCCCGGTCGACCCCCACTCCCCGCTCAGCGCACGGAAAGCCGCCTCAGCATTCTTCAATATCCGCGCTCGCATATTTTTTTGAAAGATTTTTTGGTGGTTTGCGCGAAAATTGCTATCTTTGCAATGGTTTTGAAAATCCATGAATAATCTACATAAAACAACCTCATAACTGATATGGACAATAAGAATCAAGAACTATTGGAGCAGGTGCGCGCCAAAGCCCAACAGTGGCTCGCTCCTTGCTACGACGCTGAAACTCGCGCTCAAGTGGAAGCTCTTCTCAGCGCTGAAGACTCCACCGAATTGATTGAGTGCTTCTATAAAGACCTCGAATTCGGCACCGGCGGCCTTCGCGGCATAATGGGCCCGGGTTCGAACCGTATGAACATCTACACCGTAGGTGCTGCTACTCAAGGTTTCGCCAACTACCTCAAAGAAGCCTTCAAGGACCGCGACCAAATCTCCGTGGCAGTGGGCCACGACGTGCGCAACAACTCTCGCAAATTCGCCGAAGTGGTTGCAGCCGTGTTCTCCGCCAACGGCATCAAGGTGTACCTGTTCGACTCCTTCCGCCCCACTCCCGAACTCTCCTTCGCCATCCGCTACTTCGGTTGCCAAAGTGGCGTGAACATCACCGCCTCCCACAACCCCAAGGAATATAACGGCTACAAGGCTTATTGGGAAGACGGTGCGCAAATCATTGCCCCTCATGATGTTAACATCATCGACAATGTAAACCGCATCCACTCGGTGGAAGAAATCAAATTCGACGCCAACCCCGACCTTATCCAAATCGTGGGCAAAGAAGTGGACGATGCTTTCCTCGGCGAAATCAAGAAACTCCAACTCGACCCCGAAGTGTGCGCTCGCCAAAAAGACCTCAAGATCGTGTACACCCCGATCCACGGCACCGGCGTGGAACTCATCCCCGCTTCGCTGCGTAACTTCGGCTTCGAAAACATCATCCACGTGCCCGAGCAAGACGTGCCCTCCGGCGACTTCCCCACCGTGGAATCTCCCAACCCCGAAGTGCCCTCCGCCATGGCTATGGCCATCGCCAAGGCTAAGGAAGTGAACGCCGACATTGTGATGGCTTCCGATCCTGACGCCGACCGCATCGGTTGCGTAATCCGCGACAACTCTGGCGAATACGTGCTCATCAACGGTAACCAAATCGTGATGATTCTGCTCAACTACATCATGCAGCGCAATCGCGAACTCGGCCGCCTCAAAGGCAACGAATTCATCGTGAAGACCATCGTTACCACCGAAACCATCAAGAGCATCGCCAAAAATAACAACATCAAGATGTACGATTGCTACACCGGCTTCAAGTGGATCGCTTCCGTAATCCGCGATCTCGAAGGAAAGGAACGCTACATCGGTGGTGGCGAAGAAAGCTACGGCTTCCTCGCTGAAGACTTCGCTCGCGACAAAGACGCCGTGTCGGCCATATCCCTGATGGCCGAAGTGTGCGCTTGGGCTAAGGACCGCGGCCTCGACTTCAACCAAATGCTCCTGGACATCTACTTGCAAAACGGCTTCTCGCGCGAAGAAGGCATCTCCGTGGTACGCAAAGGCCGCACCGGCGCTCAGGAAATCGCCCAAATGATGGCTGACTTCCGCGCCACCCCGCCTACCACGCTCGGCGGCAGCAAGGTCAACTGCGTCAAGGACTACCAAACCCTCAAGGCCACTTGCGCTTGCGGCAATGTTTTCGACCTCGACTTCCCTTGCACATCCAACGTGCTCCAATTCTTCACCGAAGACGGCTCCAAGGTATCCGTTCGCCCCTCCGGCACAGAGCCCAAGATCAAATTCTACGTAGAAGTGCACTTGCCCATGGCCTCCAAGGACCAATACGAAAGCTGCATCGAAGCCGCTAAGGCCAAGATCGAAGCAATCAAGCATGACCTCGGCATCTAATGATTGAATTATCAACAGATTAACTTACCCTCCAATGCGTCGCTAAGCCTCTCCGCAGGCTCATGCGGCGCATTGTAATTGTGATTATGATTGAGCAACGCATCCTTTACGAAGACAACCACATTATTATATTTAACAAGCTCCCGGGCGAGATAGTGCAGGGCGACAAGACCGGCGATGAACCGCTGGTCGAGACCCTCAAGCACTTCATCAAGCAGCGCGACGCCAAACCCGGCGCCGTGTTCCTCGGTGTGGTGCATCGCTTGGATCGGCCCGTGGGCGGCGTGGTCATCTTTGCCAAGACCTCCAAAGCCTTGGCGCGGCTAAATGAAATGTTGCGCCTCGGTCAGATTCACAAGACCTACTGGGCACTCACGCGCGGCATGCCGCCGCAGCCGGCGGGAGAACTCACCCACTATATCACCACCGTGGAGCGCATCAACAAGTCAACCGCTCACCTGCGGTCTAAACCCGGCGCAAAGGAAGCGCGGTTGCGCTACCGTTTGCTTGCCCAAGGTCAGAACTTCAACCTGTTGGAAATCAATCTACTAACCGGACGAAAGCACCAAATCCGCGTGCAGCTCAGCGCCATCGGATGCCCCATCCGCGGCGATCTGAAGTACGGCGACAAGCGTTCCAATCCCGACGGCTCCATCTCGCTTCTGGCCCGCCATATCGAGTTCGAACATCCGGTGAAACACATCCCCATCAGCGTCACCGCACCCGTGCCCGACGAACGCCTCTGGCAGGAGCTTGCACTCGCCGCTGAACAATCTCAAACACCTCCTACTGATGACTAAACAAGACCTTCGAATAGTATTCCTCGGCACGCCCTACTTCGCCGTGGAGAGCCTCAACCGATTGGTTGAAGGCGGCTACAACGTGGTGGGCGTAATCACTATGCCCGACAAGCCCGCCGGACGCGGACACCATCTGCTGCAGTCGGCCGTGAAGCAATACGCTGTGGCTCACGACCTTAAGGTGATGCAGCCGGTGAGCCTGCGCGACCCCGAGTTCCTTGATGAGCTGCGCGCACTCCGTGCCGACCTCTTCATCGTAATCGCCTTCCGTATGCTCCCGCGCGAAGTGTGGCAGATGCCGCCATTGGGCACTTTCAACCTCCACGCATCCCTGCTGCCGCGCTACCGTGGCGCCGCGCCCATCAACCGTGCCGTGATGAATGGCGACACCGAAACCGGCGTGACCACCTTCATGCTCAAGCACGAAATCGACACCGGCGATATCCTCCAGCAACAAAGCATTCAAACCTCTCAAGAAGAGAACGCTGGCGCCGTCCACGACCGTCTGATGATGCTCGGTGCCGACCTCACCATCCAAACCGTGGACCACATCATCGCCGGCGACCTCACGCCCATCCCCCAGGACCAACTGCTTGGCGAACGCGAGGCTACTCCCGCGCCCAAAATCTTCAGCGATGACTGCGTAATCGACTGGACCAAGACCGCTGCCGAGGTGCACAACCACGTGCGTGGTCTATCGCCATATCCTGCCGCCCGCTCGGTGCTCGTCAACGCCGATGGTAGCGAACTGTCGTGCAAGATTCTTGCCACTCGCAAGGTAGCCGGCCGCGCTGATGCCGCGCCCGGCAGCATAATTTGCGGCGACAAAAAGTTGGTGGTGGCATGCGCCGACGGCTCGGCCGTGGAGGTACTCCAAATCCAACCAGCCGGCAAGCGAGCCATGGACACAGAGGCGTGGTTGCGCGGATACAGATTGGCCAATAATGCGCATTTTGTAGAAAAATTGGGAAAATAGTGCGATTTTAACAAAATTTCAGCCTTAACTCTTTGCTATTTTGCGCAAAATCGCTAACTTTGAACAAACTTACAAAAGACATCCGCAACAATGAGCGATTCCGAAATAAAAATGCCCGAGCGCCCCAAGCGCAAAAAGCTTCCATCCACAGGCAAACTATTAGGCTTTACCTTTGGTCTATTTATGGTTTGCGTTTACGTTGGCATGGGTATATTGCTGTTAATCAACTTCTTCCAGTGGCAACCAAGCTACGACTGGGTGCGATATATGATGTTCCCCATTTTGGTGGCTTACGGCATCTTCAGAGGCTGGCGTGCCTATAAACAACTTAATCAGTACTCCGACGACGATGAATAACAAAGGAGCAATACTTTTGGCCATGGCCGCTCTGCTTATGTCGCTGTGCGGCTGTCTCCGTTATGAGAAGAAAGGCGATACCCACACCACCGGTACCACTACCATATTCTGTGACAACACTTTCGAAAACATTATGCGCCAAGAGGTTGACGTGTTCGAGTACCAGTACCCTGAAGCTCACATCTTGGCTCGCTACGGCACTCAATCCGAAGCCCTCGACTCGCTGCTGAGTCTCAATACTCGCACCATTATCATCGCTCGCGACCTTACCGACCGCGAACGCCAAATCATCAAGAACAAGCGTCGCAACGTGCGTTCCTCCAAGATCGCCGTGGATGCCGTGGCGCTGATTGTCAACCCTGAAAATCCCGTGGGCAAGCTCACCCTCAGCGAGTTAGCCGACATCCTTTCGGGCCGCGTGCGCGACTGGAACGACATCTGGCCCACCGACATCGGCGAAATCTCCGTGGTGTTTGACCATCAAGCCTCATCATTAGTAGGCTATATGCGCGACTCACTCCTCAACGGCGAGCCCCTTGGCCCCAACGTCTACGCCCAAGGCACAGTCCAAGGCGTGTTCAAAGCTGTCAAGGAGCATAAGAACGCCATCGGCGTGCTTGGCGTCAGCTGGATTACCACCGACATGGCCTCTGCCGACCTCACTTCAAAAGAACTCGCCGAACAAGTGCTCAACGAAGCACCTGTGGAAGGTGCCACACTCACACAAGATGTAAAAGTCCTCAGCATCTACCCCCGCGAAGGTGCCCGCGCTTACAAACCCTACCAGCAGAACATTTTCGACGGCACATACCCCCTGTTCCGCCAAATATATATGCACACCACCGGCGCCAGCGGCTCGCTTGCCGGCGGCTTCTACTCGTTCGTTACCGGCAACACCGGCCAGAAAATCATCATGAAGACCGGTATCTTGCCCGCTCGCGCTTCTCGCATCCAAGTTGTTGAACTTCAATAAGTAATCAAATAATCTAACAATAATCGATATGAAATTTAAAGCACTTTTAGCTATGCTGGTGGCCGGCACAATGCTGGTATCAGCCCAAAGTCAAGGCTATCAGGACGGTGTGGAATACTACAAGGCCGGCCAATATGAAAACGCCAAGACCATCCTGCTCAATACCATGAACAGCGCTTCCACCAACCAAGCGCTCGCCAACTACTACCTCGGCCAAACCTACCTCGCCCTCGGCGATAAGACTGCCGCCCTCGCTTCTTTCCAAACCGGTCAACAGGCCGATCCCACCTGCGCTTACAACTACGTAGGCCTCGGTGCCGTTGCTTTGGTTAACGGCGATGTCAAAGCCGCTCGCGACTACTTCAAAGAAGCTCAACGCCTCGCAAAAAAGGACTACGAAGTGTTAGTGGCTATAGCTCGCGCTTACTACAACGTTGACCCCGTGGCTTACGCTCAAGACATCGACAAACTCTTGGCTAAAGCTCACAAAGATTCCAAACACCAAGAACCCGCTATCTACATCCTCGAAGGTGATATGGCTGCCGCTACCGGCGACTTCGGCACCGCTGCCGGCAAGTATGAAATGGCCATCAGCTACGATAACACCAACCCCGAAGGTTATGTGAAATATGCCAACTGCTACTTCCACATCAACCCCCAATTCGCTATCGCCAAGCTCGAAGAATTCCTGCAAATTGCCCCCAACTCCGCTCTCGCCCAACGCGAACTCGCCGAAAAATACTTCATGGCAAACTACTGGAAGAAAGCCGCTGAACAATATGGCCGTTACATCCAAAACCCCAACCACTTCCCCGAAGACAAAGCTCGCTACTCCGTGCTTCTGTTCTACGGTGAAGACTACGAAGGCGCTCTGCGCGTAGCCAACGAAGTGATCGCCATCCAGCCCGACAACTTCCAATGCCTGCGCGTGCGCATCCTCAGCGAAGCTCAACTCGAACGCTTCGACCAAGTAGCCGAACACGGCGCTCAATTCTTCGCCGCTTTCCCCGCCGACAAGTTCAACGCCAACGACTATGTGGTATACGCTGACGCTCTCAACAAGCTCGGTCGCGATGACGAATCTCTCCAAGTGCTCGAATCCGCCATCAATAATTTCCCCGAAGATGCTGGCTTGCTCTACACCCTCTCGGCCGTTTACTCCAAGAACGAAGAAACTTACCTCCAAGCTGCCGAGCTTTTCGACCGCTACTTGGCCGCTAAAGAATCTGCTTCGCTCTCCGACTACATGACCGCCACCGGTCGCTGGCTGATGGTTGCCGCAAAAACTGAAGACCTCGAACTCCGCGCTTCCGCCGCTCAAAAAGGTATTGCTCACATCGACTACATCATGACCAAGGCTCAACCCAGCGCGTTCATCTTCCAACGCAAAGCACGTCTCTACGTTGCCGGTGACCCCAACCGTCAGCCCAATGCCGAAGCTATCGCCACTTACATGGACATGATTCAGCTCCTCGACCAAGACCCCGCAAACGCTGACGTTAACAACCCCAACAACTACCTCAGCCTCTACAAAGAAGCATACATGTTTGCCGTGGTTTACTACAGCAAGGTTGAACCTAACGAAGAACTCTTGGCTCAATACAGCGAAAAACTCGAGGCTGTCAAAACTCTTCTCGGTGAATAATTCTCCTTATACATTATAATATAGGGTGCGCTCCCGCCGGAGCGCACCCTTAAAATTCTTTTTCACATGGCACTCAAACCGTTGGCCGAACGCCTCCGCCCAAGCACTCTCAACGACTACATCGGGCAAACTCACCTCGTGGGCCCGGGCGGCATCATCCGCCGCATGATTGAATCGTCGCACGTGGCATCTTTCATCCTCTGGGGCCCGCCCGGGGTGGGGAAGACCACTTTGGCGCGCATCATCGCCAACGCCACCGATGCGCCTTTCCACACTCTCTCGGCCGTCACATCCGGCGTGAAGGACGTGCGCGAGGTCATCGATCAGTGCCGCAAGGAGGGCTCCGGCATGTTTGCCGGAGCGCGTCCCATCCTCTTCATCGACGAAATCCACCGCTTCAGCAAAAGTCAGCAGGACAGCCTTTTGGGTGCGGTGGAAGATGGCACGGTCACCCTAATCGGCGCCACTACCGAGAACCCGTCGTTCGAAGTCATCCGTCCGCTCCTCTCGCGTGCTGCCGTCTATACCCTCAAACCGCTCACCGAGGCCGAACTTCAGCAACTGCTCGACCACGCCATCTCTACCGACGAGGTGCTCACCCGCCGCACCGTCGATGTGCAAGAAACCGCCGCTCTCTTCCGCTACAGCGGCGGCGATGCCCGCAAGTTGCTCAACATTCTCGACTTGCTCGAACAGTCGGCCGAAGCCAACCACCCCGTGGTCATCAACGACGAAGTGGTCAGCAAGAGTCTGCAAAGCAACCCTGCCGCATACGACCGCGATGGCGAGATGCACTACGACATTATCTCCGCTTTCATCAAGAGCATCCGCGGCTCCGATCCCGATGCCGCCGTCTACTGGCTCGCTCGCATGCTCGCCGGCGGCGAGGACCCCGAGTTCGTCGCCCGCCGACTGGTCATCTCCGCCGCCGAGGACATAGGCCTGGCCAACCCCAACGCCTTGCTCTTGGCCAACGCCACCTACGACGCAGTGATGAAAATCGGTATGCCCGAGTGCCGCATCCCACTATCCGAGTGCACCATCTACCTCGCCACTTCGGCCAAGAGCAACTCCGCTTACCTCGCCATCAACCAAGCCATGGCCGAGGTTGAACGCTCCTGCGACCTCCCCGTGCCGCTGCACCTGCGCAACGCACCCACCTCGCTGATGAAAAAGCTCGGCTACGGCGTGGAATACAAGTACTCACACGACTATCCCGGTCACTTCGTCCGTCAGCAATTTATGCCCGACAAACTCGTAGGTCTCCGCCTGTGGGTTGCCGCTGACAACCCCGCCGAAGCCACCATGCAGCAGCGCCAGCAACAGCGCTGGGGTCAATAATAGACATACTCTATTCTGCTATTGATATTTTCAGTTTGCATTTATTGTACTTATGTATTAACTTTGCAGTGTCAAAACTCTAACTCAAACTAAAAATTTCAATTATGAGAAGTATCACAACTTTCGATCTGCAATACGCACATCGCTTCTACGGCTTCCAAGGCGAAGCCCAGTACCTCCACGGCCACACCGGCGTCCTCACCATCGAAGTTGAAGACACCATCAACGAAGGCGTCAACATGGTCTACCCCTGCAACGAAATCCAAAAGGTGGCATGGGACGTGCTCAAAAACTTCGACCACGCGCTCATCCTGCGCCACGACGATCCTCTGCTCCCCGCCATCCTCGACGTCTACGAAAAGCAAGGCATCAAGAACGGCCATCCGCGCAACACCATGAAAGGCGAAGCATTCCGCACCGAACTCGCTCAAGCCTATCCCGACAGCCGCCTGGTGGTTACCAAAGAAACCATGACCGTGGAAGGCATGATCAAAATCGTCTACGACCTGCTCAAGGACAAACTCAACATCGCCAAAATCACCTTCACCAGTGGCGTGAACGCAGCCTCCTGCGAATTCCCCGTCACCCGCGAGCTCGACCGTTGCCCCCTGTGCGGCATCTCCCTCGACGCCGAAGGCGAATGCCCCAAATGCGGCTGGCGCAAAAAGTAAACCATCACTTCGGTTCTATCTCACACAAAGGCCCGCCACCCGTGGGCCTTTGCCGTATAATTTGCCAACGAATACAGATCTTCTGCCGTAGGATTCTCATCTGTGTATAGTTGGTGCGATGGCGGTATACCTTCCTACGAATTCCAATTTCGGTATATGTAGCAAATTTTTATTTTTTTATGATAAAATTTGGAGTTGTTAATTAATATTTGTAAATTTGCACAGCCACATCACAACTGTTACAACCATGAATGATATTAGTTTAAAAGAAGGAACCGTGTTGCATAGTCCCAAGCGTGACTATGTAGTGATTAAAGTGCTTGGTAGCGGCGGTTTCGGCATTACATATTTAGTTGAGAGCGAAGTACAAATCGACAACATTGTAGTAACCACTCGTTTTGCTGTCAAGGAGCACTTTATCCGCACACTTAGCAGCCGCGAGAATGATTCGCAGAATGTTGTGTCCTCGCAGCCTGTTACCGATGAAGTGGAACGCTCTATGAAGGCTTTCATTGCCGAGGCTAACCGCCTGCAAAAGCTCGGCATCAACCACCCCAACATCGTGCGCATCAACGAAGTGTTCCTGGCCAATAACACCGCCTACTACGTTATGGAATATCTCGAAGGCTGCTCGTTGGTCGACTATGTCAAGCAAAAAAAGCGTCTCACTTGGGAACAGGTCAGTGAGTTGCTCCATCCGGTGATCGATGCCGTAGGTGTCCTCCACGTCAACAATGTGGCTCACTATGATATTAAGCCGCAAAATATAATGGTGGTGCAAAACAAAGGTAAGTCGCGAGCAGTGCTCATCGACTTCGGCTTGGCCAAGCACTACGATGGCAAGGGCAAAGCTACCTCGTCGATTGCGGCTGCCGGCTACACCCACGGGTATGCCCCGGTGGAACAGTATGGCGGTATCACAAATTTCCAGCCCACTGCCGATGTATATGCCTTAACCGCTACTATGGTGTTCTGCCTCACCGGTGAAGCACCCGAGCGCGCACAGGAACTCAATCTCGACAACCTTCGCGCCACCTTATTAAAATACGGTTTGGATGAAGGTGTCTGCACCAAGTTGCTCAAGGGCATGGAGTATCGCATCGGCGATCGCCCGGCCAATGCTGGCAAGCTCGCCTCGTTGCTGTTTGATGACGAACCGGTCGTGACCCAGCGCGCCCCTGGCGATATGGGCGGCAAGAAGAAAGGTGACACCGCTCAACCTGGTGCAACCGTGACTGAAATCAAGCCCGGAAGCAAGACTGCCAAGCCCAAATCCGGCCCCCCCGGTAAGCGACCCAAATGGCTCATCCCGGCCGTTGCAGCCGGCGGAGTAGCTATCGTGGCAGTGGCACTCATTCTCAGTTGCCTTAAGGATGAAGAACCACAGCCTCCGGTGGTGGCAGTTGTGGAGCAACCCGTTGAACCACAATCGGTGGAGGTGGTTGATACCCTTCCCGAGGTAGATTCCATTGTGGAGGAAGTTGAAACCCCTGCCCAGCAACAGCAGCAACAAAAGCAAGGACAGCAATCCAACCGCCGCCGCACCAATGCTCGCCAGTTGGAAATAACCTCCATCCAGCATCAGGAGCAAACGGTTCAGGTCGAGCAACTTTCGCCCGAACAAATGTATCAAAAAGGTATCCAGCTGTTGAGCAGCAACAAAGCCAAGGAAGCGGCATCGTTGTTCCACGATGCTGCTGTTCAAGGTCACATCAAAGCTATGTATCAATACGGCGTTTGCTTGGAGAAAGGTATCGGCGTTTCCGCCAATCCATCCGAGGCCTTCGGCTGGTATCGCCAAGCCGCCGACACGGGCTACGCCGATGCTCAATATAAGGTCGGCTGGTGTTTCCATAAGGGCAAAGGTATTGGTATCAGCCTGACTAAAGCGGCCGAATACTATCAGCTCGCTGCCGGTCAAGGCCATACCGAAGCTCAATATCAAGCAGGTAATTGCTTCTACAATGGTATCGGCGTTAAACGCGACCGCAAGATTGCGTTTAGATATTACTCCGATGCAGCCGGTAAAGGTCATGTCGAAGCTACAAACGGCTTAGCTCTTTGCTACGAAGAAGGTCACGGCGTGAAAAAAGACCGCAACACCGCGCTCAAATACTATCTCCAAACTGCCAACAAGGGCAGCGCCCGCGGCCAATGGAGCGTCGGCCGATTCTACGAAAAAGGGTGGGGCGGTTTAGAGAAAAACAAGACACTTGCGCTTGATTGGTATCGAAAAGCCGCAGCCCAAGGGTGGGCCGATGCCGTCAACGATATGCACCGCCTCGAGCGCGAACTCAGCAAGTAAATTCCTACATTTAATCATCACAAATCCGCCATGTATCAACTCATGGCGGATTTGCTAACAATTATTACAACCAGTATGATTGACCAAATTATCGAATATAACCGCCAATTCGTGGCCGACAAAGGTTACGAAAAGTTTATCACCTCGAAGTATCCCGACAAGAAAATCGCCATCGTTACTTGCATGGATACCCGCTTGGTGGAGCTGCTGCCCGCCGCCCTCGGCCTGAAGAACGGCGATGTGAAAATCATCAAGAACGCCGGTGGCACCATCACCAACCCCTTCGATTCCACCATGCGCTCGCTGTTGGTGGCCATCTATGAATTGGGCGTCAACGAGGTGATGATTATCGGCCACACCGGTTGCGGTGTGCAAGGTATGGACAGCGCAGAGATGCTCGAACTCATGCGGCATCGCGGCATCTCCGACGAGCACATCAACCTCATGCGCCACTGTGGCATTGACCTCGACTCGTGGCTCCACGGCTTCGACAGCACCGCCGACGCCGTGCTCGAAACCGTCGACTTGGTCAAGAACCATCCGTTGATGCCCGCCGACGTCATCGTCCGCGGCTACATCATGGACTCCACCACTGGTGCCCTCCAATCCATCTAATACATCATGCCCGCGAATCTGATTTTCGATTCGCGGGCATGGGTTAGAAGGAGAAGAGGGTAGCGCCGATTTGCAGGTAGGCGCGGTCCATGCGCGGATTCCACACGGCTGTGAGGTGAACGGGCAGTGTGTAGGCTTGGGTGATGCGCAGGTTGTGGGTCACCTTAAGTTGTGCATGGATGATGCCGGGTCGGTCGCTGTAGAATGTGGAGCGGTCGCCATCGCGATGGTTGAGCACAAATGTGCCGCCAAGGCCAAGGTCTACACTCCATTTATCATTTTTCGCCACAGTGTATTCACCGTAAACAAACCTTCGAACATGACCGCGCGCGTTCAGCAGGTGTGCGAACGCGCTACTCGAACTCGCCCAAGCCTTGGCGGATGACCTCCGGAGCGGATGCGTCGTTCAAGTCGACGATGGTCGACGGTATGGCCGAACCCTCGCCCGCCATCAGCATCAGGTCGGCGATGTCGTCGTAGTGCATGGCGATGCTCTCCGGGTTGACCAATTCGTCCTCATCGTCTAAGGCCACCGAGGTGGATAGTATAGGGTGCCCAACGGCCTCGCACAGTGCTTGCGCCACCGGTTGGTCGGGCACGCGGATGCCCACGCTCTTGCGCCCGCGAAACACCTTCGGCAACTTCGTCGTACCCTGCAAAATGAAAGTGAACGGTCCCGGCAGGTACTCCTTCAGAATCTTGAACGTGTGATTGTCGATGCGCGCATACTCCGCCGCCTGCGAGATGCCGCTGCACACTATCGACAGCAACTGCTTCTCCGGGTTGATGCCCTTTATGCGACACAGCCGCTCGATGGCGCGGTTGTTCAGCGCATCGCACCCTAACGCGTAAATCGTGTCCGTGGGATAAATCACTATGCCGCCGTCGGCGATCACCTGCGCCGCGCGGTCGATATGCCGTTGGTCGATTTGACGACCGTAAAAAGTAAGCTGGTCCATGGTCAATAAAGTTTGAAGGTTATGTTTGTGGCCGAAGCATATTCAGTGAGCAGCCGGCGAGTGAGTGCTTCCATCGCCGCCGGGTCGCCGCCGTCGTACATGTTGATGGTCATCAGCAGACGCGTGGTTTGCTCCGACAACTTGGTGCGGTCATTGTCCGAAGTCGGAGTGCCGATGCCGCCCACCTCGTCGCGAATCACCGGCAGACAGTGGATGTTGAGCGGTCCGCGGCCGATGGCCTCGTAAGGCTCACCCTCGCGGCCCACTCCAAGGCAGATGTTGCCCACCACCTTGTCGGCATCGAAGCCGCCGATGCTATGACCCGTCAGCAGCGACATCAAGTTAATCAAATCGATGATCGAAAGCGTGCGGTATAACTCCACACCCTTCACACAGCGCCGCGTCAACGCCTCCGCCGACGGCCGATAGCGGTTCGGCTCCTTCCCCAACGCCTTGTACGCCCGCCGCGTGGCATCGATCGCCGGCCGCAGCCGCACCTGCTCCATGGCCAACGTAGCCCGCAACCGTGCCGCCTCCGCCTCAATCTCCGCCCACAACTCATCCGAAGTGGGCCCATTGCACACATCCGCTTCAACAATCAACTCGCGAAACGCCGGCGCGGCCGCCCGCACCTCATCACTTACACTAAATTCAATACTCATAATAGTAATCTAATTCATAATTCATAATTCAGGCTTTGCGGTTGCGGACAGAATGGATGAGGTGGATTTGCCGAGCATGTTTCTCTCCGCTGATTATCCACACCAAGCGATTTCCAACGATGCGACGATATCCGCCCGAAAACGCCGCAATAATTGCGACATTTCCGCCACAAAAAACCGCAAAAATTTGCGACAAAGATACAAAAAAATCCCCGCCCCACCAAAAAAATTCACAATTCACAATGCATAATTAGCCGGTAGCTATGCTAAAGCCAAGCGGAGATATGCTTGCAAACGCGCCGACCGGTCCCTTTTCTGATAACACCCCCTTGCAACCGAGCCCGCGAACCGAATACGAGTTAACCGACACCCCATGCGACATCCCCCCGAAAAAAGCACCACCCACAAACGTTAAAACATTATATATAGGAGCGGAAAAATTACCCTACCGCGAAAGCTATGCATTCCCAACAACGGGAATTTTGTAGCGTTTGTGAACGGCGTAGCCCTCGCGTGTGGGCTTGCAGTGCTTGTCGGCGAAGCAGGTGCTCGTTCGCTTGCGAGCAAGACCCTCCGCAAAAATTTCCCTACAGAGATGCTTTCTCTATAAATGTGGCGGGAGTTTTGTGAATTTGGGTGATACGGCTAAAGTCGCCGGGCTGTCGTATCATCGTCTGAAAGACGCTTTGCCTTGGCAAAGAACTGCCCCGGAGCCGAAGTCTCAGCCGTCCGGGTTCGCTCAAACGAGTTTCGCGGCTGCTGGCGTGGTCCATCCCTATCGCGGTAAAAAATCTTTGCCCTATTAAGAATTAATAATTCAGATGTGCAATTTTTTTTGCCCATACCACGCCGTAACTTTACACAAAAATGCATATTTACGCAATTTTCTTAGGATTTTTCAAAGTAATTTCGTAACTTTGCCTTTGAAAGCACCGATATTCTGAAAAATAACTGCATTAAATATGAGCAAACAAATTGAAAAATTATCAGTCGAAATAGAACCGCTTTATCAACAAGCATTATATATAATAGAATCTGCCAAGGTGACTGCATACCGTCAGATTAATGAGGCCTTGGTGCGAAGAAATTGGTTGATTGGGCAGCTCATTGTAGAAGAAGAACGAAACGGCAACGAAAGGGCTGAATATGGCGTTGCACTCATAAAAATGTTATCGAAGAGACTCACTGAAGCTTATGGTAAGGGCTTCACTAAATCTAATCTCTATAGTTTCGCTAAATTTTATGAGTGCTTCCCAAACATTTTCCACTCACTGAGTGGAAAATCTGACCAGCTTCTTTCTTGGACTCACTATCGTATTGTGCTTCAAGAACTTAACGCCGATGCTCGTAGCTGGTATGTGCAAGAAGCTATTACACAAAATTGAAAAGTTAAAATGGCAGACTGCATTTCAATATATGAGGCGGCTGGGTGGCTTGATGAGATGGCCGGCGCTGACGGTGAGATTACTCCTAACGAACGAACGGTTATGAAGTATTTCGCTGAGAAGTACCGTATGGACTTCTCGAAGCTGGTGCGTATGTTGTATGCCATTTCAACCACACGCGAGCATAAGGCGCAGTATGTCCATCCTAACTAACTGTTATTTACATAAAAGATTTGTTCCTTTTAACCAAAATGGAAACTGAACTACTCAATTCATTTTATCAAACACTACTACAAGGAGACGATTATTACAATTATCTCTTAAGTGACTATATTAACTGTAGGTCATATGATAGGAACCAGGTTCTATATCAGTATCGAGATAGAGGTAATAAATACAATCTCGTATGGGATTTTTTTATAAGTCCAGCGCAGGCAGAAGGTTTTAAGAATCGTCATATATCAGAAGTCAGTTTCTTTAAAGAATGGCTTTATCTTAAAACTAATCATGACGTCGCCATAGAATTAGCTGAAATAATTAAATTTATAGACTTTCTGAACTCTCGAAATGTTCATAGAGTTGCTCAACATAATCATTACGAATGTTATGGGATATGCATGATCCTTTATAACATCTTAAACAGATATTATATCTCCATCAGAAAACAAACTAAGCCCACTCCTTATAACTTATTACGGCTGACTCACTTATATTCAATGACTTTTTCTAAATATCATTTAGACTGGGATATTTTAAAAAGTGTTGATATCCTATCCAACTTTGCCAGGATGCAAGATTTTTTTGAAAAAGATACCATCACATTACTGATTGATGCCGATATAAAGAATCTTGAAGGCGTAAAATTCATGTATATTTGGGCTATGCAGAAATGTTTCAATATTCTGCCATCAATTAGTATTAGATTGCATTATCTTACTAATGCGATGATGATGTATCAGAATCAAACCGTTGGTGGAGTTACGGAAGATGCTCTTGAAACGCCATTCAAAGAATGTTACAAGCTTGGAGAATCTTATGCAGATCAAATTCTTCAGAAATATGAAGAACTTATTGAATATACAGATTCTCTCATTGACCCTAATCAACTTAAAGAAGAAGTTTCAGAATTGTGCAAGGACCTTATAGAAGATGTCATGAACAATGATTCAATAAATTGGATGCAATTTCTTAACAAATCTATTCAAATCGAAAAGTTCGATGGGACTCACATTATCTCTCCTCCATATATTCCTGCTCCAATTCATTATACATATTTACTTAACAAAATAGGTTTAGCAAGTTATGAAATATCAAATTTACAAGAACGTGAAGAATCGCTTATGTCACCCTTAGTTAAATATAGTATTAGGGTCGATAATATATTAGGAAAACGAATCGAATATGGAGCTCAAACAAACTTTGCTCTATATAATAGTCGTATAGAAACCTTAGCAATGTTTCGTGATATGATACTTATGGTTGATGAAAGTAAGAATCTCCATACTATTATAATCACAGGAAATAATCTTTATGCTATTAAGAAAGACATTGACTGGACTGGTTTATTTTATGGCATTCCATGTAAAGTAATAGTATATGATTTTCCAGGTCGATTGTTTGAAGATCGTTTGATACTCACCGTGTTCGGAATATCAGAATCTTATGACATTACTCTATTTAATACCGAAAATTAAGCCTTCGAAAATTTTGCAATATCAAACTATTTTAGTATCTTTGCAAAAAATTCTTTAAATTATATTATGCTAGACTTAACTGTAATCTCCCATAGTCATCAAAGATTCGTAAATGGAGTGCCTGTTATGGGACATCAAATTTGCGATAGAGCATTTGTCGTTCAAAAAAAGAACTTTTCTGAGTTACTTCACTTCTCTAATGTTGTTCCGTCTGAAGGATATTTGGTTCGTTTAATAAACATGGACACTAATAAGGATCAAATGATGCCTAAATTTATGCAAATAATTAGTGATGATGGCAATTCTATACTTCTTAAGGGCATAAACCTTAAAGTAATGGGGCGTGAAATACCCTCAACTAACCATAAAGGTTATGGCTTGAAGTTAATCCTTAAAGACAGAAAGGTTATTAAGTGTATTTTGTATATGTACGATAGGAATACCGAAATAGAATATATAATTGGATGATTTATGTAATTATGAATCTTACTTTAAAAGAGCAAGAAGCCACTTTACAGTGTCTTTGGCAAGTCCTCGCTGCAAATCCTACGCCCTATGAGAGCAACTACATTCAAACGCAGCTTGTAAATGATTGGCAATGTTTGTGTAATGTTGACATGTCAGATGCGCCTATGTTGCGTTTTGTGTTAGGTTGCGAGGTAAAAACGTGGGTTATGGTTGCTGTAATGCAAGAACCATACGATTCTTTTTCCATAGTACAAAGAATGTCTCCTGAGAAGAAACTGTTCGTCAAACAATTAGTAATTAAACTAATTGAAAATGGAGGTAAATATACTGAAAGAGCTCCATATGCTCATACTTTATTTGAAAATTGCCAAATCCCATTTATTGTCAAGGGCGATTTATTCCCGGATGGACATTTTGGCAGTAGAATAATGTAATAAACGTTCCAGCGGAGCTGGCGGGCTATTGCGGCGAACCGTTGAGCCTAAGGTCTCAATCCATATGGACTTCACCCGAGCTTGCGAGCTGTATTAGGCTCATACTGAAGAAATACTCACCGCCGCCGACGAAGTCAGCTTTGCCGTCTGCAACGAGTGGGACGACAACGTCGTTGCATTCCAACGGCACGTATCCGACCAACTCGGCTGGACCCTCAAAGAGGTGGAATAATCTTGAATTGGTCACCAACTTGGTGACCAATTGGGTGAGGCGGTGTGCTTACGCGCGGAGCGCGTTGCTTTTTTGGTTACACCACGTTGGAGCGGAGCCTGCGCAGCGACTACGTGGTGACCGACATCCCATCACCATCCACGAACCGCGGCGCGGTTTCTTTTGCCAACCTTGCCCAAGTGCGGTGTGCGCCCTCTGCCAAAGTCTGCAACATCTGCGTGAGAATCCGCATGCAGGTTGGGCCATCCGGGTATGCCGCGGCAAGCCACGGCTCTCCTGTTGATACCTGATTATCTATTAATTAGATTCTGTCCTCCTGCTGAATCTCCTGTTCCCCTGTGATTCCGGCACCGCCCGGATGGCTCTCGATTATTCGTGAGGATTCGTGTGATTCGTGTTCGTCTCCACCACCCGGATGGCCATCGAAAAAAATCGTAAGAAATCGTCTTCCCCATCCACCTCCGCAATATCTGCTAAATCTGCGTGAGACCGTGCCGCAGGGATATAGCAAAGGCGCGGCGGCCGGATGGTCGCCGCGCTCGCGGTATGGGGTAGGGGTTAGTTCACGCGGAAGCGGTCGCAGCCATCGGTGAAGTAGGCCACGATTTGGCGGGCGGCGGCGATGCCGGCGTTGATGTTGGCTTCGGCTGTTTGAGCACCCATTTTCTTCGGGGTGAAGAATACTCGGCCGGGGAATTTTTCTTCCAATTCGGCGGCATTGTCGGGTTTGACGTCGGCCACGTATTTGAGGTCGGGGCGAGCTTCGAGGGCGCGTGCCAATCCGGCTTCGTCAACGACTTCCTTGCGGGCGGTGTTGATGAGCAGGCCGTTTTTGGGCATGAGGGTGATGAGGTCGAAGCCGATGGAGCCCACGGTTTGCGGGGTGGCGGGGATGTGGATCGACACTACGGCATTGTTGCGGTACAGCTCTTCGACGGTCTTGACGGGGGTGACGCCGGCTTGGGCAATCACTTCTTCGGGGCAGAAGGGGTCAACGGCCGACACTTCCATGCCGAAGCCTTTGGCAATGCGAGCCACGTTGCGGCCCACTTGGCCAAATGCTTGAATGCCGAGGGTTTTGCCTTTGAGCTCCCAACCGCTGGTGCCGGCATACATGTTGCGGGCAGCCATCACGGCCATACCGAACACGAGTTCGGCCACGGCGTTGGAGTTCTGGCCGGGTGTGTTCTCCACCACCACGTTGGCGACGGTAGCGGCCTTGAGGTCGATGTTGTCGTAACCGGCGCCGGCGCGAACCACAATCTTCAGATTGGGGGCGGCGGCGAACACGTCCTCGTTGATTTTGTCGCTGCGCACGATGATGGCATCGGCTTCAGCGGCGGCAGCGAGGAGCTGTGCGCGGTCGGTGTATTTTTCGAGCAGCACCAAGCGATGGCCGGCGGCTTCAACTTCCTTGCGGATACCTTCCACAGCCACAGCTGCGAAGGGTTTTTCAGTGGCAACTAAGATGGTTTTCATAGCGGCTTAGTGTTTAGCTTCGAAGTCGTGCATGGCTTGGATGAGGACTTTGACGCTTTCCAAGGGGAGAGCGTTGTAGAGGGAGGCACGGAAGCCGCCAACGGAGCGGTGGCCCTTGATGCCTACGATGCCGCGTTCGCCGCAGAAGTCCACGAATTCTTTTTCGAGTTCGGCGTATTCGGGTTTCATAACGAAGCAAACGTTCATGATGGAGCGGTCGTCGGGGTTGGTGACGGTGCCCTTGAACAGGCGGCTGGCGTCGATAGCTTCGTACAGAGCGCCGGCTTTTTCCAGGTCGCGACGTTCGAGTTCTTTCAGACCGCCGAGTTCTTTATAATAGCGGAGGGTTTGGAGTGCGGAGAAAATGGGGAGCACGGGGGGAGTGTTGAACATCGAGCCCTTCTTGATGTGGGTGCGGTAGTCCAACATAGTGGGGATTTGGCGGTCAACCTTGCCGAGGGCGTCATCGCGGACGATGGCGATGGTCACGCCGGCGGGAGCGAGGTTCTTTTGGGCGCCGGCATATACGGCGATGTATTTCGACCAGTCGATTTCGCGGGAGAAGATGTCGGAGCTCATGTCGGCGATCAGCGGGCAAGCCACTTCGGGATCCTTGCGGATTTCGGTGCCGTAGATGGTGTTGTTGGTGGTGTAGTGGAAGTAGTCGGAGTCAGCATCCACTTGCCAGCCACGGGGGATGAACGTGTAGTTAGCGTCTTTGGAGGAAGCAACCACGTCGACTTCGCCGAACAGGCGAGCTTCTTTGATGGCGTTGGATGCCCATGTGCCGGTGTCGAGGAAGGAAGCCTTCTTGGCGAGGAAGTTGTAAGGCATCATGCAGAATTGCAGGGAAGCGCCGCCGCCGAGCCAGAGCACGGAGAAGCCTTCGGGGATGCCGAGGATTTCTTTCACCAAAGCAGTTGCTTCGTCGATCACTGCTTGGAATTCTTTGCTGCGGTGAGAAACTTCGAGCACGGACAGACCGGTGTTGGCAAAGTTCAGGATGCCCTCTGCCGTGTTCTTGATGGTGTATTCGCTCAGGATCGAAGGCCCGGCGTAAAAATTGTGTTTTTTCATACCCATTTAAATAATTTCGTTAGGTTTAGTGTTTTGTTGCGGCAAATTTAGTGAATAGATTTCGATTCACCAAAGTTTTTTGCAACTTTTTTTCGCAATATGTTGTAAAGCATCAAAATGCAAGCAAAAATGGCGCCCAAGCCGCCCGTGCCGGCTCTTATTGCTTACAAAAGCGAAGCAAATAGCGAGTGGCTAAGTAGCTATTTTAGCTACAATAGCTATTGGCCTATGGCAGCTTGCGGCGCAGGCGGATGATGAAGATGAGGCCGCGGAAACTGAGCTCGATGGCCATGGCTATCCACACGCCTTGCAGGCCGAGGGTGGGGGCCATCAGCGCGGCCAGCGGGATGCGCACGGCCCAGATGCTGCCGAAGTTCATGATGGCGGGCATCATGGTGTCGCCCATGCCGATGAAAGCGCCGTACACCACGATGGAGGCGGCGTACAGCGGTTCGGCCCAGGCCTCGATGCGCAGTACTTCTACGCCGAGTTGGTGGATATCGGGCACGTTGGTGAGGATGGACATCATCCACGGTGCGCACACGTAAAGCAGGATGCCGGCCACGCTCATGAACGCCACGCCGAGCCACAGTGCCAAGTAGGAGAAGCGGCGTACCAAGTCGCGCCGGCCGGCGCCATAGCTCTGGCCAACCAACGTGGTGGCCGCCTCGCCGATGCCGAAGCCGGGCATATAGCACAAGCTTTCGGCCGTCACGGCGAAAGCGTTGGCCGCTATGGCCACGATGCCCAACGGCGCCACAATAGCCGTAATCATAATCTGCGCCGAGCAAAACACGGCGTGCTCCAAGGTCAACGGCGCGGAGATTTTCATCGCCTTGCGCAGCACGTCGGCCTGCGGCCGGAAGCTACCGCGTTCGTGGCCGCGTAGCCGCGTGTCCGGTTCCACCCGCACCATATAATATAATAGGTATAGTCCCACGACGGCTTCGGCACCGGCTGTACCGATTGCCGCGCCTAACACGCCCAGTCCGGCGCCGGGAATGGTGATGACCATGCCGAAAATTTCCACTTCGCGAGTGGAAAATATGAGGAAGAAATTGAGCACCACGTCGAGCAGGCACATCACCACGTTGAGCAATCCCGGCACCTTCATATTGCCGGCGCAGCGCAGCACGCCGGCCGAGAGGTAGTTCATAGTGAGCAACGGAAGGGCAGCAGCGAACACCGCAAAGTAGGTGGAGGCATCGGCGCAGATGGTGTCGGCGCCGCCGAGCCAGCGGGGTAGGGCGGGCGCTATGGCCAAGCCGATGACGGCGATGACCACAGCGAAAATGATGCACGAAGTGATACCTTGCCGCACCACCCGCCGCGCCTGTTCGGGCGAGTTGGCCCCGAGCCGATGCGCCACTTGCACCGAGAAGCCGGAGGTGGCGGCCGAGCATACGCCCCAGAAGAGCCACAGCGAACTGTTCATCAATCCGACCGAAGCCGACTCGTTGGCGCCCAGCCGCCCCACCATGGCGCCGTCGATGTAGAACATCAGGATGGTAGACAGCTGCGCCAATATCGCCGGCAGCGCCATTTTAATGGTTAGCGCGGCTTGTTGGCCCAAAGTCATTGCGGCTCCGGAGCGGATGGCGGTAATGTCGGCCATAGCGTGGTTATTGAGCGGGGGATTCCATCAGCGCGTCCATTTCCTTGGGGATGATGAACACGTCGGCGGGCGAGAGCGGTCGCACGTTCTCGTAGAGCACAAACTTGGGTAAATACAGTTGCGAGTTCTTGAGCAGGAACAGCGGGATAGCCTTGCCGGTGGTCTCGGGCCAGAGGCGTACGTACTCGGTGGTGCGATTGCGGAAGGTGGCCGTGAGGAACGAGCTCTGCGCTGTCACCATCTTATTAAAGGTGGAATCGTTTTCCTCGGGGTAGAGAATCATCTCCACATTGCCGTTGATGTCGAGTTGGCGCAACTCGCCGCCTTCAAAGTTGGCCACCATTTCCTTACCGGCGATTTGGTCGAAATAGCGGTCGGCTTTCTTTTGGATGGTGATGCCGAACTGCGGCAGACGGGCCTGGCGGATGGTGCTGTCGTTCATGAACAGCTCGATGACGTTGCCGGAGATTTGGCGGTTGTCGCTCCACACCACCGGGTGGATGTACATGCGCAGCGAGGTGTCGGCGCGCGACACTCGCATCGAGTCGCAAATGCCCTGCATGTCGGAGCGATAGAAGCGTACTCGCGGATACACGTCGGCCACGTTGATGGTGTCAATGGTCACGGATTCCGGCACCTCGGGCGTGCCGGCCACGGTGTCGGCCGGGATGGCCGGGGTGACGATGGTGTCGTACACGCGGTAGGCATTCAGTTGGCCGCCGTGCAGGTAGAGCGTGTCGCCCTGTGAGTACTCTTTTACCAAAAGATGGCCCACGGCATAGGCGCTGTCGGTGCGCTGGTTGAAAAAGCCGTAGTCGGCATGGAGCTGCGCTTGGTGAGCGCTGTCGGTGAGCACCATATGGCCGTAACAGTTGGCCACGCCGCCGGGGCGATCGTAGTAGATAGTGTCGGCGGTCATGCGGCGGCCTTCGGGGGTGACCACCTGCGAACGATCATACAGCGCTGCAGTGTCTAACTGCGTGTGGTACAACCCGTTGGTGGTGTAGATTGTGCCGCGGCGGTTGATGATTTCGCTGGGCGAGAACAGTTCGGCGATGTGGGTGTTGGTGTTGTAGTAGAGTGTGTCGCTGTAGATGTTGAGCGTGTCGGTGGATGAGTGCGAAAACAGGTGGACGTCCTCGTAGAAGTTGGCCTCCTTGGTCGAGGGCACGTACTCGCCCTGCATTGAGTAAAGGCGGTTTTGCTTGTCGTAGAGCACACCGCCCACGGTGTAGTAGCCCAAATCAAGGCGCAGGTCGTAGACGAACACGTCGGTTTCGAGCGTCACATCGCGGTTGATCAGGCGCACCTTCTTGCCGGCATCGGCGTATAGGTAGCAGATTTCACGCGGGCCATTGTAGTTGAGCTCGTCGGCATAGACAAACAGGGTGTCGCCCTGCTGCATTTTCACTGACCCGAAGGCTTCGAACGACTCGGATTCGGCGTAATAGTGAGCGCTGTCGCACCACATGGTCATCGGACCTTTGGTGAAAACCACGTTGCCGGTGAGCACCACGAAGGAGTCCAACTCGGTTTTGGTCATGCGGTCGGCCTTCTCCAAGAACACACGATTGCCCACAGCGCGGTTGGCCTTAGGCACCTGCGGAGTGAAGGTGACAGAGTGCTGCTGCGGACTGCGCGCTACTATGAGCGAAACACAGGCCGCAGCGGCAATGATTATGGCAATAAGTTTGCGCATAACAATTTGATACAGAATGCATTATTTGGACTTAATCCAGCCTTGGTATTGGAAGTCGCAGCCGCGCCAACCGTCCTCGATACGAACGTAGGTGGTGCTGATTTTGTTTTGCAACCATTCGTCTACGATGCGTTGGCCGGCGGCCTCTTCGTACATGCCTTTGATGAGCTGGTAGTCGTCGGAGAGGTTAGCTTGGTGGGCGGGAATACGGTTAGTCAGGCGCACGATAGCCACGATTTCGCGGTCGCGTTTGGGGTCGCGCATAATGAACGGCATGGATACATCGCCCGGTTGGAGTGAAGCCACGGCGCGAGCCACTTCGGCCGGCAGCTGCGACATCTCGAAGCAAGTGGTGCCGTTGGCTGAGTTCACCATCACGCCGCGCGAATTGTACGTATCCTTGTCTTGCGAGATATAGCGAGCGGCTTCTTCGAAAGTAAAGCGCTGATTATCAACGATGTCGGTGCGAATTGAGTCCATGCGATCCATAGCTGCTTGCAGATCCTCGGGCGATACCTTCGGACGCAGCAGGATGTGGCGAGTGTTGATGCGGTCGCCGCGCTTCTCGATAAGCTGAATGATGTGGAAGCCGTACTCGGTTTCAACGATTTTCGACACCTTGTTGGGGTCGTTGAGGTTGAAAGCCACTGCGGCATATTCCGGCACGAGTTGGCCGCGACCCATGAAGCCGATTTCGCCGCCGCGCACTGCTTCGGGGGCTTCGGAATAGAGAATAGCCAAAGTAGAGAAGTCGGCCTCGCCTCGGTTAACGCGGTCGGCATAGTCGCGCAAACGCGCTTTCACGTCCTCGATTTCCTGACGCGGGATGATGGGGTTGAGGGTGATGATTTGCACCTCAACTTGCAGGGGCACGTAGGGTATGGAATCTTGCGGCAGAGCATCGTAGTATCGGCGCACGTCGCCGGGAGTCACCTTCAAATCCTTGGTGAGATTCGAACGAACCTGGCTGATGCGGTAGCGATTGCGGATGGAGGTGGAATAATATTCGCGAATATCTGCGTAAGTTTTACGGAAATATTGCTCCACTTTTTCGCGCGAGCCGAGGTTGGTGATGAGGAAGTTCATCTGAGCGTCGACCTGCTGCTGCACCATCGATTCGGGCACTTCGATGGTGTCCAAATCGGCTTGGTGGAGAAACAGGCGGTCGATGGCTATTTGCTCCGGGATAACGCAGTACGGGTCGCCGGTGATGGGCGTGCGCTCGTTCTGCATATCTTGATACATTTCCTCGATTTCCGACTTGTAGATGGGTTCGTCGCCGATAATCCATGCCACTTCTTCGATGACATTGCTTTGGGCGGCACACCACAATGAGGTGAGGCCAAAGGCGGCTATTGTAATGATATTTTTGAGTTTCATACTTATGTTTGTCCTATTTGGGGGCAAAGTTACAAATTTTCTTGCGTTTAGCGCTATTGTGGAATACTAAAATTCTTTAATTAGTTGGTAAATTCTACCGAAAGGCCGATTTGGAAGCGCCGCGGGTTGAGCGGATAGTGGCGCATGGAGAAGTAATCCGACGAGAACCAGCCTTGGTTGATGTGGCTCAACATAATGTAGAAGCGCGTCTTTGACAGCTTGAGGTTGGCGTAAGCGTTCATTAGCGGATAGTTACCGAACTTCACCTCCTGTTGGTTGGCGAATGCGCCTGTAGCCGGCTGATAGTTAGGCGCATAGTAGCGAGTGTAGTAGTGGCAATCCATGCCTAACTGCACGCTCAGCGTGGCGATTTTGAAGTTGAGATTCAAATTGGAGTAGATCGCCAACTTCGGCAGCGGAATCACCTGCTCGTTCGAGGAGGTTTGGTAGGTGATACGGTTGTACCAACTCAGCGGACCGGCTTTGAGCAGTTGGCTCACTCGTGCGCTGAAAATCTGCACGTTATCGCCGTGACATTGGGGCAGGAATTGGCGGTTGAAATAGAGGTAATTCTCCACGTTGGAGACTTCGGCCTCCAAGGTGGTGGCGGTGTGGGGCACGGTCACGCGTCCGCCCACGCGCACGCGACGCTCCTTGCTGAAGTCGTTCTCCCAAGCGAAGTGATTCGACACGAAGTGCTGCATGAAGTAAGGCGCGGCCGTGTTGGTGAATGCGCCATGAGCGGTCACGGCCACGGTGTCGCCCAACAGCGGCACGCGCGTGGTCAGTTGGCCGTTTAGGTTTACATCGCCCGAGCGACGGCCGGTGATGCCGAACTCGGCGGTGGCCATGTAAGTCAGTATGGAGCCGCGCTGCTTGGTGAGCTGGCCGCCGATGCTGACGTTGTGCTCGGTTTCGTATGGCAGCACCGATGCGGGCAGGGGCGTGAGGTCGGTGTGGTCCAAGGTGTCGGCCGTCTGGGTGTAGCGTGCCACTTCGTGCTTGGCGTAAGCGGCCAAACCGAACTTGGCGTAGCGGTGGAAACCTTCCAGCAGCGAGATGCCCACGGTGTTAGAGATGCTCCAGTAGGACGTTTCGTCGCCGGTTTCTTTATTATTGAGGTAGATGTTATCGAAATAGTTGGAAATTTCGCCGGAGGCATCATCGCGGAAGATGTGGCGTGCGGCATCGTAGTCGAAGTTCCAGAAGAATGAAGTGACGGGGATGTAAGTGCGGCTCACCACGGAGTCGCCTTCCATTTGCTCCTCCCAGTAGCCAACTTTGTAGCGGTTGTTGAGGGTGATGTGCTGACCCTTGTTGCGGGTGTGAGCGTTGCTCAAGCGTGTCGGTATGGTTTTGGGGTCTACCGAGGTCACGCCGCCCTGAATCAGCGCCGGGTCGAGGATGTAGAGCGAGTCGGTGATACCGCCGTTCTCCTTGTTGACCAAATTATAGTGATAGCCGAAGCCCTGAAACTCATAGCGGTCGCCGATGTACGACGCCGAGAAGCCCCAATCCAAGTCCTTGTCCGACTGGTAGTTGTAACAGCCTTTGGAGTAAATGTAATTGAGCATGGCGCCGATTTGCAGCCGGCTGTTGACGTTGCCCGAAAAGGTCAAGCCGAGGTGGTCTTGCGCATTGTCGCGCCCGCCACCGGTGTTGTAGCTCACCAACGTCATCGGGATGCGAGTATTGTAGAACACGTGCTTGTCGGGCGAGGGGAGCCAGTGCTCCAATCCGTCGCGGAAGAAGAAATCCGACCGTGCCGTTTGGTCCATCCACACGGCGTTGTAAGCCTGCGCGCCGTAGTTGCCCGTGGTAGCTGTGGCATCGTATATGGCTCCGGGCACGAATCGCTGTGCGTAGTCTTGAAACAGCGTGTCGATAGTGCTCTCGTAGCGCAAACCGAGCGGCCGCGTCATTTGCCAAGCATACGACGGCTCCACCACGGTCTTCTTCTTGGCGTAGCCCTCGGCAGCGCAAACACATATTAATATAAAAGTCAGAACGATATATCGATTCATAATTTTTCCTTGTGGTTTTGGATAGCCTGACGGCAGCGCTCTTTGATGTCGAAAGTGGGAAAGTTCGAACTCATTATCGCTTTGTCGATACGCTCCAGCATCTCGCTGTATTGCTCGGCTTTGTCGGCTTCGCATAGCGCCTGCTCGGTGCAGTAGTCTACCAAATTGTAGTGCGCATCAGACAAATAACAGAACTTGTCGGCAATGCCAATCTGCATAATCACATTCAAAAAGGCATTGGTATAGCGCTGATACGACACGCCGAAGCCTTGCAACTTCTTCAACTCGCGCTTCACTACCGACACTCGCGCCTTGCAGTTATGCCGCTTAACTCGGTTAAACTCCTTGCTAACGAGATCTACGAAGTCTTGCATTATTTTGTTCTCGTCCGGATTGAGGAAGTATTCGAAGTACTCCTTGATTTCGGGCGCAGCGTCATAGGCGTCGAGAATCATCTCGCGCAACTGTTCCGCTGTCATGTTTGCCAGCTCTTTTTTGAGTTTTGCTTTCGACATAGAAGAAAATTTCTGCAAAGTTACGAAAAAATTCGGAAAATCTTTGTAAATTTGCACTCCGTTTTAAATATTTGAAGTATGAAAAAATTTTACGCACTTTCTTTGGCGGCCATCTGCGCCGCATCCGCCTTTGCTTCCGCCCCGTGGGACGGCTCGGCAACGGCCTGGACCGAAGGCGACGGCTCGGCCGACGCCCCGTTTATCATCTCTTCGCCCGCACACCTGGCTTACTTGGCCGAACAGGTCAACGCCGGATCAACTTTCCAAGGTCAATACTTCCGCATCACCGACGACCTCGATATGGCTGCCGATGCCGGCCGCAAATTCCCTGTAATCGGCCTGTTCGACACCTACATGGACGGCGAAACGCAGGAGAATGTCGACAACTCCTTGGCTTTCATGGGCACTCTCGACGGCAACTACCACACAATCGACAACCTCGCCGTGGAATACTTCGATGAAGAAATCGGCGGCACCGGATTCTTCGCCGTACTGCGCAATGAATCAACAGTTTGCAACCTCATCCTCGGCCCCAACTCCTCAATCACCGGCGACATTGTCACCGGCGCCTTCGTGGGCCAAATGCTCGGCGGCACCATCCAAAACTGCGCCAACTACGCCTCCGTCACCGGCAACATGTTCACCGGCGGCTTCGTAGGCTGCATGGAAGGCGGCAGGGTAAGCGCCTGCGCCAACCACGGCATCGTGCTCGGCACCACCGAAGTGGGCGGCATTGTGGGCCAAGGTGCTTATCGCGGCGCTGTGGAATACTGCTACAACACCGCCGCTGTCACCGCCAGCGGCTTTGGCGGCGCAGGTATCGGCGGCGCACTGTACGACAACTTCTCCATATCCAACTGCTACAACGTCGGCGCCATTTCCGGCAAATCCAACCCCTACATGGGCTCTCCTCACGCCATCGTCTCCGACTTGATGAGCACCAACAAGGTTACTAACTGCCTGTATGTCAGCGAACTGTCGGGCTACGAAGATAACCGCGCCACCGCCGTCACTGCCGACGAGCTCCGCGGCGCTGACGCCCTCGCCAGACTCAACGGCTCCACCGCCAACTTCGTCGCCGCTCCCGAAGGCCTCAACGACGGCTTCCCCGTCCTCGCCTGGGAAGCTGAGATGGCATCCGTTCGCTCCGTAGTCATCGACCGCGATGCCGCGTTCACCGTAAACGGCCGCACTATCACCGCCTCAGCCTCCGCCGACGTGTACGACTTCACCGGCCGCCACATCGCCTCCGGCTCCGCTATCACCCTCCCCGCCGGCCACTACATCGTAGTCCTCAACGGCCGCGCCACCAAACTCCACCTCCGCTAACCCACATCCACCCATACCCGTGGCGGAACTACCATCTAAAAGTAGTTCCGCCACGCTTTTGTTGAATCTCCTGTCCTGCTGTGAATTTTCGCACTTTCGGCAGGCTGTGTTCCGATTCACACTATCGATTAGCTGAGGGCGGCGAGGATGAGTTGGTTGGCGCGGTCCACTACGTGGGTGTCGAGCGAGGCCAGGTAGATGCGGGTGGTGGATTCGCTGTCGTGGCCCATGCCTTCGCTGATGACGCTGATGGGCACACCCATTTCGCGGGCGGCGGATGCCCAACTGTGGCGGGCTACGTACATGGTGAGCGGCACAGTGATTCCCACCATGGCCGCGATGCTTTTCAGGTTGTGGTTGATGTTGTAGCCCACGTTGCGATAGGCGTAGTGGTCGTTGATTTCGTAGCTCGTGATAATTGGCAGCAGGTATTCGGTGGGGTTGTATGGATAGCGATTGATGATGTCTTGCATTTCATCGGTCCAAGCGATGATGAGCTGTTGACCGGTTTTGCGGCGGCGATACGTTACGCAGCCATTCTTCAGGTCGCACTTGCGCAAGTAGGCCATGTCGATGAAGCTCATACCGCGCAGGTAGAAGCTCATCATGAACATGTCGCGGGCGAATCCGAGGGAGGGGTATTTTTGAAGGTCGAGGGTTTTGATTTGTTTAACCAGTTGGACCGGTAGGGCACGTTTCACAGTCTTGTCCACGCCGGTGTAGATGCGCTTGAACGGCGAGCGGTCCTTGATGAGGCCTTGTTCCACGGCGCGATTGTACACGGCGCGGAGGATGCGAAGGTAAAATGAACTGCTGTTGGGCGCCAAGCCCATTCTCTTGAGATAGGCCTCGTAGGCCTCCATAGTCTCGGAGGATAGCCACTCGAGCATGATGTCTTCATCGCGGCGAAAGCGACGAAAGCTGCGCAGGGTGGCCGCGTAGGTCTCGGCCGTTCGCGCTTTGCCGGTGATGCGCAGGCGCGTGATTTGCGCTTGCATATAGTTGAATAGCGAGGTTTGGGTGGTGTATAAATTGTACTGTTCCACGATGTCATCGGCAGAGTAGGGCAGCGCCTGCTCGTCCAACTGATTGACTATCCGGGCGAGCCGTTCGAGGTCCAGGTGCACGTGATCGCGCACCGACTGCACAAATGCACGTCGCGAATCGTGCATGCCGGGTAGGAGAATGCCCTGCACATTGTCCCACTCCGTGGCGAAAATGTGGTGCGCCGACACAATCTGACGCACTTCGCGCCGGTGGATGATTTGATAGAAAATGGTGCCCTCACGGTCTGCTTTCAACGAGGCACGAAATTTCACTTTGACTGATGCCATACCCGATTTTTTGAATGTTAAGTTGACAAAATTACGAACGTTCGAAATTTTTTCGTACCTTTGCCGAAAAATTTTATGTATGGAAATAGTTGTATTAAACGGAAGCCCACGTCGCGGTGGCAACACCGACGCCCTTGTCATGTCGTTTATGCATGGCGCTTTTGAGAGTGGTAATGCCGTGATTATTAATAATGTCACCGACTTTGAGGTGCGCCCATGCGTAGGTTGCAACCGCTGTTTCAAATCCGACGAGCATCTATGCTGGCAGGACGACCACATGCAGTTCATTATCAACCAACTGCGCTGTGCCGACATGTTGGTAATCGCCTCGCCGGTGTACTTCTACTCCATCAGCGCCCAGCTCAAGGCACTGATCGACCGCTTGCACAACCCCGTGCGCGATACCTTCAAAATCAAGCAAATAGCACTGCTGTGCACCGCCGCTTCGTCCAATCCCCGCGCCTTCGATGCCATCAAGACGCAGTACGAATTGCTGTGCGAATACTTCAAACTGGAAGACGTCGGACAAATCCTCGCCGGCGGCCAAAAGGAAAAACGCGGCGAAGCCATCCGACCATACGTTGAGTTGGCTTACCGCCTTGGCAAGAGCATCCGATGAGACACTTCGTATACGCTCTGATTATTATGCTCGCGTGTTCGTGCTCGGCCTCACTGATGCATCGGCAGGCCGATGCGTTCCTGCGCAACATGCCCGCCGGCTTGCAGGACCGCCAAGCGGACGCTATCGAGCTGGCCATCGCCGGCGACAATTCGGCGCTTGAATCGGTGCGCCGCTCGCGCAACGCCGCACCGGAGATTTCGCCGAATGTCGACACGTGTATGCTCACACCCTCCTTGCGCCTGTACTCGCCCAAAGGCACCGAGGACCGGCAGTTGCCGTTGCTGATCTACCTGCACGGCGGCGGGTGGACGTTCGGTAGCCTCAACAGTTGCGCCCGCTTCTGCAACGCCATGGCGGCAAGCGGATCGGTGCGCGTGCTGGCCGTGGACTATCGCTTGGCGCCCGAGCACCCTTACCCCGCGGGGTTGGACGACTGCTGCGCAGCGTTGCAGTATGCCACTGACCATGCCGCACAATTGAGCATCGACCTCGCTCGCATCAGCATCGGCGGCGACAGTTCCGGCGGCAACCTCGCCATCTCCACCGCCCTCCGTTCGCCCGGCGCAGTGCATTCCTTGCTGCTATTCTACCCGGTCACCAAGGCCTTCGCCGACGGCTCGGACTCGTGGAGCAGCTTTGGCTGCGGCTACGGCCTCGACAGCCGAATCATGGAGCAGTTCAACCGTGCCTACACCCTTCACGCCGAGCCTACCGACACCCTCATCAGTCCCGGCCTTTGCTCCGATGCCACCATCGCCGCCTTGCCGCCCACCTTGCTCGTGGCCGCCGAACGCGACATCCTCCGCGACCAAGGGCGCGAATTCGCCGCCAAGGCACCGCAAACCATCACCCGCGTGGAATTGCCTTATACTGTGCACCTTTTCATCACCGTGCCGGGCCAAGATGCCGCTTTCAATCAGGCTGTTAGCCTCGCACTCGAATTTTTATACATAAAAAATTTGCAGGAATGAATTATGTGTGTTAACTTTGCGCAAGAAAACTAAACTTCTATGGACAACAAAGAAATACTTCGCGACCGCATCCGCGGCTCGCTCATGGCCGGAGCCGCCGGCGACGCGCTCGGCTACACCGTGGAATTTATGTCGCTCGATGAGATTCGTCGCCGTTACGGGCAACGGGGCATCACCCGCTTCGAGCTCACCGACGGCAAGGCACTCATCAGCGACGATACGCAGATGACGCTTTTCACCGCCAACGGCATCCTGATGGGCGTGACTCGTGGCCACATGCGCGGCGTGTTCGGCAGCTTCGAGTGCTACGTCAGGGATGCCTACCTCGACTGGTACTTTACCCAGACCGAGCGCAAGCGCGCCGGCGATTGGCGCCCAACCTGGCTGCGTGACCTGCCCGAATTGGCTCACCGCCGCGCTCCGGGCAACACATGCCTGACGGCCTGCGAAGCCATACTCCAAGGCTGCGAACCGGACAACGAAAGTTGCGGATGCGGCGGTATCATGCGCGTGGCGCCCATGCCGCTATTCGTCGCCGCCAACAAGAATATGAGCGCCGAACAAACCGACTTCACCTCCTCTGAAATTGCTCGCCTCACCCATAAGCACCCGCTCGGCTTCCTGCCCGCAGCCATGCTTAGCCACTTGATTCTCAGTGTGATGGATAAGCCGGTCGACATAGTCTGCCGCACCATCTCCGCCATCGTGCTACAAAGCGCCGAGGCTGTATCCAACCTCTATCCCGGCGAGTATATCGCCGAAAAGTTGCTACTCATCAAGAAGACGCAGCTCGCCATCGAACTGGCCGCAAACTCCAAAAGCGACACCGACAACATCCGCCAGCTCGGCCAAGGCTGGACCGGCCACGAAGCGTGGTTTATCGCCGTGTACTGTGCCATCCATCACGTTGACAACCCCGCCCAAGCCATCATCGCCGCAGTCAACCACGATGGCGACAGCGACTCCACCGGCTCAATCTGCGGCAATATCGTCGGCGCTATCCACGGCTATGAAGTACTCAAACGCCATCGCATCTTCTGCCCCGACGGCGCCGAGCTGGAGCAAACGCTCGAACTATCGAACATAATTCTGGCACTCGCCGACGACCTCGCCACCAAGTGCCCAATCGGCGATTACATCCCAATCGATACCCCTGCCAAGAAGCAGTGGTACATGCGCTATGTCGAAATGGAGCCCGCCGGAATCGGTCAACCACTTTACAACCGGCCATACGCTCCCGACAAAATCAGCCAGCTCCGCGAGAACGAAATCTTCGTGTTCGGCAGCAACCTCAAAGGCATGCACGGCGGCGGAGCGGCACGCGCAGCTCACCAGCGCTTCGGCGCCATCATGGGCGTGGGTGTCGGCCTCCAAGGCCAATCCTACGCCATCCCTACCATGCAAGGCGGCGTCGTCACCATCCGCCCCTATGTGGACCAATTCATCGACTTCGCGCGTAGCCGTCCCGACCTCACCTTCTTAGTAACCCGCATCGGGTGCGGCATCGCCGGCTTCACTGACGCCAACATCGCCCCGCTCTTCCGCGCCGCCCTCCCCGTGGCCAACATCCTTCTTCCCCGCTCCTTCGTCACCATCCTGCAGCCCTAACCACCCGCCGCCGCTCACCTATCGGTGCTCGGCGGCCATCTGCAGGTAGTATTCTTCGTAAGACCCGGAGTAATCGTAATCCTCCTCCGTGGCTGCCTGAACCTCCTCGGTGGTCCCAGGGGCGTCCAATGCCTCCTCCGTATGTAAGAAGATGAGGCCTGAGGGTGTATCAAAAGGTCAGAATCAGTAGGGACGCGACCTGCCTATTGGCGACTTTTTCAGTGCGTTTCTAAAAAAACTACGTTCTACGTTTACGTCTTACGTTAAAAATTCGTTACTTCGTAACTTCGTTTAACCACGCCCGCCCGGCAGCCGAACGAATCTTCTTTACCGATTGAGGTTGAAGCGGAGTTGGAGCGGGAGAGGGAGCAAGTAGCGGCTTCCGGCTTTGCGGATAGCCATGTGGGGGAGGGAGGCCCTTTCCATCCGCATATTGGCCACAAGGCAGTCTCGGAACGCGCTACCAAAAGGCGAGTGAAATTCCTCCATCCCGCCATCTGGCTTCACCAGGATGTAGTGGCCGTGGACTTCCTCGCGCCCGTTCCACGGTGTGTCAAGTCGCATCCCGCTGAACGCGCTCAAAAGAAACTGCCCAATTTTGATTCGGTAGGTTGTCGATAGGTCGTCAAAACCGTAATTCGCCACATCATGGGCCGCCAGATACTCTACGCAATCTTCCATCGAAGTGGTGTCGCAGAGGTTATCAAAGTAGAATTTTTTCAACATTCCGCCAAGAATGGACACCATCTCAATGCCGCCACACATTATCAAACTCATGCGGGCCTCCTCTTTTGTCGCACCGATGATTTGGATATCGCAACCCTCGCTTTTGAGATATTCCATCCGCTCTTTACATGCCGACGCTTTGAACTGGCTATTGAAATGCTCCATCTTTGCGTCGTCAATGTTGCCTGTTACCTCAAACATGAAATACGCACCATCTCCATCAGTCTTCAAAGTGGTTGATTCACACTCAATTAGCGCATTGAAGCAATCAATCCACAAGATTTTCGTAGTGACGCGTTCTTTCTCATACTCAGTTTGATTCGCAAACAAAGTGGATACAAACTTTTCGACAGCCGCAACCTTCACCCCTGCTTGCATTTGTCGCAAATACTCAACGACCGCTTCGAAAAACGCGGCTGCATTTGTGATCACGAGCGGATGACCTGCAATAGTGTCAATCACCACCGCTTTATCTGACAAATCAACGTGTTGTACATATTTTTCATTAGTCAGCAGTGCATAAACGCTGTAGAGAAACTCCGCTAACTTATCAATATTCCGAACATCCGTCAGGACTCTTTTAAAATATTCTTTCATCGCTTATAAACTATATACCGCGAAGTTAAGCAATGTCGGGTGCAAAATTCTTGCACCGCAGTGCAAATTTATGAAATTTTGCAATCCTTTATTTTATAGTTTAAAAATTCAAAGTAAGCTAATAATCGCTGCTTAACACAATGGCGCGGATGGTATGCGCCGTATATCAATAATGTGAACCGGTATAACAGTCTTTTGTGATGGACACAGCGTACAACGCTCTCACAGAATGGCAGGAGATTAAGCAGGGTTACAGAATCTAATTCATTGATAATCAGGAATCCACAGATAGAGCCGTGGCTTGCCGCGGCATACCCGGATGGCCAAATCGCAGGTCAAAAATCAAATTGTAAGTTGTTCCATATCAGTCGCCGCTGTAATGGCCGGCGATGCCGTCCGCAAGGTTATATGGTTGACCGTCGACCAAGCACGTATGGTCGCGGAGATTTGTCAGCACCTCAGCCTCGGCGGCGTTACATTGCAACAAGGCGTTGAGCGCATCGGCCTTCGACATCAGCACTTGGTAGAAGATGCACTGCAATTCGCGCGAAAGGTCGGAGTAACTCTCCTGCTCGTAGCGAAAGTCCTCATAGCTGCGGAATTCTATTGACTATCAACTGCACAATATACAGTTTATTGTATTAGTGTTTTTATCAAATAAAATTTTATGGTAGAATTATTTCTACTTTAATGAGTCAAAATGTTTCGCATTTCTATCACAATTTAGCAAAAATGCTGCGAATTACACGCAAATCCAATCTATTTGCCTTGCTTCGTGAGGCTCAGGAATTGTCATCTTGCCGAGCATCGTCTCGATTACCGACTGTGGAACGGCTGCTTCGCGGGAATTGTTGCGTTCGAGCAATGTCGGCCAATCGGTTTCGAGGTAGACGATGTTGACACGGGCTTTGTAAGTCTCGAACAGCGCGACGAGTTGCTGGCGCGTAGCCTGAGTGATATTGGTGGCGTTCCAGACAAACTGACAATGGTTGCGCAGATACTCCTTAGCCTGCTCCTTGGCGAGGTTTGCCACGAGCCCCTGGTTCTCGGTTGGAAGAATTTTCCGTTCGCGGCGTATCTCGTCGAGCGAAATCATTGGGATGTCAGGTAGATTCCGTCGTATCCATGTATCCTTGCCGGTGCCGGGAAGACCGCTCATCAGATAGACCGGACCCCAGGTGTCGTCGTAGAGTTGCTGGTCTTTCCACACGTTGCGGCCGCCGAAGTAACCGCGCATGGTATAGTCGGACGGGAACGGATAACAGCCGTCGAGGCATTCTTCCTCCTTGGCCAGTTCCTCGCACAGGGCTATCTGCTCGAGCACCTGCTGCTTGTCGTTGCAAACACGTCCGAGCATGTCGGCTTTGGCGAGCAGGCAAAGCAACCGGAGCGAGAAATCGGGCAGAAGGCGTCCCTCGGCCGCTATGCGATGCAGGCGCAATGCGGCATCGTCGGCATCGATGGCATGAGGAGGAAACGTATGGTAGCGGATGAGTCGGCATACGGTTTCGCGACGACGCATCAGTTCCGGAGTGCCGCTCATTCCGGCCTTCCACATTCTCTCACGCATCATTCGGCTTCCGATAGGGGCGTGATGCGGCGCTTGTATCTGTCCGGAAATTTCTTTGGTCGCGGGTATCTTCCCTATGTCGTGCAGACGTGCTGCAGCCATAAGCAGTTCGCGCCGGTTCTCAGGCAAAGACCGATACTCAGGCAACGATTCGAGCGCGTTGCACACCATCAGCGTGTGGATGTATACATCTCCCTCCCCGTGCCAGTGCTCGTGCTGGGGTGTCAGACGCAGTTGTTCAGAAAGCTGCGCGAATATGTCGACGGCGATATCTGTCATAGGAAGAGTTTAGTGATGGGGACGGTTATGCGATTGGGGACAATCGGGCGGTCGAGCCAGTGCGACTGCGATTCCTCGACGGTCTGGAGGAATGAGGCGCGGACATATTTCATACGGTCGACCACCTCGCCGTTTTCCTCAACCTTGATATAGATACCCTCCATTGTGCGTGAAGCGTCGGTCTCGCGGCAGATACGGTCGGCGTTGAGGCCGAGGCGGTCGGCATCCTCGCGGAGATGAGATATATGGGCGGCCGAGATATAATTGGAGTCGCCCAGATGCTTCAGAATATCATCCATCGAGGAAAATCTACCCGATGCCAATACCGGACATGAACAGACCGGGAGATTTCGGATAAGGGCATGACGCGATGGTGTGTCGAGGAAACGGTCGGTTTTGCGGTCCAAAATGTCAAACTCCATGAAATAGTTGGGCAGGAGGTCGTAATAGATGGTATGTTTGGCATACATCCATTCGCCATACATTACGTAGCGGTCGCCCAATACTTCATAAAATTTGTCTTTATGCACCGCGGCCCATTGCTTCATCAGGTCGTAGTGCTTCTCGCGCGAGCCACCCACCAGGAAATGGCCGCGGCTCTGGAGGCGTAGCTCGCCTTCGTCGGTAAAGGAGATTGCCGAGTTGGCTCCGTCGATCTTCTCTTCCAGCACCACATTTCGTCCCTCGATTTCAATAAACCGTCGCTGACGCAGGTCTTCATCGCCCGGTTGCAGACGCGAGCCTTGTATATGAGGCGTGCGCGGGTATTTTATGATGATGTCATCTCTTTTCATACGTATGCTATCATTACTCGGTGATTGGTTACCGACATGAATTTCACTTTGGAGCATCCGGCATTCAGAAAATGGTTCTTCAAATCTTCATTGCTGAAAAGATGGATATGCTCCGGATTGTCGTCCGGCTTAGATGGCACTGACACAATGACGTAGTTCCTTGCCAATCGTATAGAATTCCTCACCACCGTCAGCGTGTCAGGGATGTGTTCCATCACTTCGAGCATCGTTACCACATCAAAACTCTTATCCGGAGCATCCCATGTGCAGATGTTTTCCAGCAGCGGATGCAGATTGGTGATACCTCCCACATTCAGGCACTCATGCAAAGCCACTCGACGTGGGAGAATGTCCAAACTCGTCACCTCCAACTCGGGAAAAGCGCAGAGCAGGGGAAATAGGAATACGCCCCTGCCGCTGCCCACATCGAGCAAAGTCTTGCACTGTTCTGCCTGCACAATGCCGTGCAGGAAACTCAGCACCACTTGCACTCGCGGGAGGACCTCCTTCACTTTGAAGTAGTGCAGTTTAATTTCCGGCGCATCCGCGGCCCCGGCGTATTTCATTTCGTATCCGCGCTTGTACGCTTCGGCGAGGCGAGTAAAGTATTGTTGTTCCATATCAGTCGCCGCTGTAATGGCCGGCGATGCCGTCCGTAAGGTTATATGGTTGACCGTCGACCAAGCACGTATGGTCGCCGAGATTTTTCAGCACCTCAGCCTCGGCGGCGTTGCATTGCAACAATGCGTTGAGCGCATCGGCCTTCGACATCAGCACTTGGTAGAAAATGCACTGCAATTCGCGCGAAAGGTCGGAGTAACTCTCCTCCTCGTAGCGAAAGTCCTCATAGCTGCGGAATTGTTCGAGCACAAATCGGTAATCCTCACGTGCTAACTGCTTCACTTCCGCACTCGGATAGTGGTCGATCACCCGCTTGTAGGCATCGAGCAGGCGGTAGTCGGCCAACATCACCATACGGTACGCCGACATGGTCATCTCGCCTTGCGAACCTACGCTGTAATAACCTACAACGCTCTCGGCCACCTCGAGTAGCCGCTCTACATCGGCGCTGCTCGTCATCTGCGCCTTAGCCACCTGATGCCACACCATCGCGACATCAACTTCGTCGATGGAGTCAATCACAGTGATTCGGTCATACGAGTCATAAAGTGAAACCACCACCGCGACAGTGTCGCCGTATGTCTTCATCAGATATGCGTTTCGGTTATCATTGCAATAGCCTAAATCCTCAAGCGTATATTCACCCATGCGAGCATACACCGAATCGCCAATGGCAAAGCATCGCGCCACCGCGCTCGGTGAACACTCCACATAAGGCATCACCACGCTGTCATTCAGCCCAAGGCTGCGCTCCTCCATTGCCGATTCGCTGCAAGAGCACACTCCTGCAGCCGCCACAGCCATAGCCAAAAGTATCTTCTTCATAATGAATAAATTAGAAAGTTAATAATTTCAAACCAAAGTCTCCATGAATGCCTTGACAAACTCCTTGTTGACCAAGTTATGGGCTTCATTAAATACTTCCTTGAATGTCATAATATAAAACTTTTTGATGAGTAAATCATGCAAATTTACAACCATAGACACCAATCCCCACCCAATATCTATCACCAATATTAAAAATTAACAGGAATTAACGTTTGCCCTCTCGGCCGCGGGGCGGTTCGGTGGCAAGGCGGAAGCGCAATGCAAGCTATCAAACACCTCGCCCAGCTTGGGTTTTGTGGTGAGGCGGAAGCCGAACTGCCTCCGCCTCGCCGCCGGCTTAGGGCGCGATGACAATGTTGTACTGACCTTCGGCTCCGCAGCCGATATTGTAGGGGTGGAAGTAGAACAGGATGCCGCCACCGACGAAGGCGGCGCCATCTGCACGTTCGATTAGCGCCTCGCCGGTAGAAATCATCGGTTTAAAACTGTTTTTAGCCACCTATTCGAAGTAACTGTTCAAAAGCAACGCACCGATTTCTGACTGGTCATATTTAGACAAAATATCCGAAAGGGTAAGCACTTTGCCAGTCTGTTTATTTATTGTGTAATAATCAGCCTTACTCGGGCATCCACAGGTAATGTGGCAATTAAAGCTCAATTCAAAAATGTATGTAGCCCACTCATCATCCTCGTATAACTTATGGCAAACAGTGCATCCGCGAGATCCCGGTACCTCACCATAATGCTCGTACTGCGGGCCGTAGCCATTGATTCGCGTAAGTTCATCGAATAATCGTTCCCAACTATCCAGAAACTTTTCGGTTGATTGCTTGTTGATTACACGGTCATTTATTGCCGAAAACTGCGCCGGAACTATATCGCCAATAAATGTGGCGGGGATTATGGTATCGACCATAGTGAGAACGGTTTCTCGCACGATTTCATTCGGGAACTCCTCATCCAAGTAGATGCCCATGCTCATCTCGAACCACGCCGTGTCATCAGGCATTAGCCAGGTGCGCACATATTCTTTGTGAATCAGTCGGGGATGTTGTCAAGCACCGAGTCGCAATACGCCCCGGTGGAATCCTGATTCATTCCATAGAAAAGATCAAGTAGCAATAAGCTGTTATCCGGATTCTCGTTACTACCGGTTTGGGGAACACTCGCGGAGGTGCAACCCGGTGCGAGTGCAGTTACGGTGCACAAAGCAATCACCATTGCCGAGCACCAAATTATAAGTTTTCGTTTAGCCATTTGAGAATATTTTTAAAACAACGGCAAAGGTAACAATTTTTCAGCGAATAATCGCACATTCCGGCAAAAAAATTTGTTCAAGTGGGCGCGACTCTTTCATTTAAATATGGGATTCAGAAGCGCTATTCGGTGCCAAATTCTCTGGCGAAGGGCAGAAAGTTGCCACCGGTTTAGGGTGCGATGATAAGGTTGTACTGACCTTCGGCGCCGTTGCCGATATTGTAGGGTTGGAAGTAGAATAGGATGCCCTCGTTGATGATTGCCACGCCATCGGCCTTGCTTATAAGATCGTCGCCGGTGTATTTGCCTGCGTAATTGTTTTTTATTAAGGCCTCGGTTGTGTAGGCTGATACAAGCATCGCCCCGATTTTGCTTCGGCCGTACTGTGCTATAACTTCGTTGACGGCAAGGACTTTACCCGTGCGTTTATCAATTGTGAAATAGTCTACATAACAATGTGCTCCACAAGAACCGTGAAAGGTGCAGTTAAACGTCAAAGCATAAGTGGCCCATTCGGCATCTTCGTAGATCTTGTGGCATACAGTGCATCCACGTGAATCGAATATCTCGTTAAAATGCTCATCTTGAGGGCCATACCCATTGAGTCGGGTAAGTTCATCAAACACACGCTCCCAACTGTCGAGAAAGTCTTTGGTCGACTGTTTGCTGATTTCGCGATTTTTTAATGCCTCAACCTGCGCACCATGAAGATCGTACTCAAAAGTAATCGGAATAATTGAATCAACCTTCGTGAGGATACTTTCCCTCACTAACTCATTGGGGAACTGTTCATCCAAGTAGATACCCATGCTTATCATGTACCGAATTGAGTCGATATTATAGCTCCAGTAATGTTCACATTCTTTGTGAACCAGTCCGGGGATGGTGTCAAGCACCGAGTCGACGAATGCTCCGCTGGAATCCCTCTCCATACAGTAGTATGAATCCATCAACGGAGTGCGCGCCGACAAATCATCTTCGCCGGCGCTTTCTGTGGTACCGGCGTCGGTACACCCTTGAGCCCCAACTCCTAAAGTGCACAAAGCAATCACCATTGCCGAGCACCAAATTATAAGATTTCGTTTAGCCATTTGAAAATAATCTTAAATCTATTGCAAAGATAAAACTTTTTCAGAAATTATACACTCCTCAAAGCCATTTATTTTAACGGCTTAAGCGCGAAAAATCAGTCTTCGGCAAACTCCCTAACGAAGGGCAGAAAATTACCGTCAGGGTTGTGGCTGCGGTGGGCGTTGTGGTCGTCAAGGATGGCGAAGCTCACCAAACGATACTTGTTGCGGAACTCCGGTTCGTCGAACACTTCGTGGAACAGGCGGGCGATGTGCGAGGGCGGATTGCGGAAGGCTCCGCACCCGAGTGCGCCAAGCACCAACGAATCGTGGCCATTACGTAAGCCGATGCGCAAGATGGTCCGAATCTTGTTCCGGGTGCCTTCAACCATGCTGTCGGCCAAGTGCGTTGCATCCTTCATTTCCGGACGGTTGATGCCGGCCACGGCGATGAACGACAGCCGCTCGGGCTGATCCATCAGTTTATAGCCGGAGCGTTCTCCTTCGCGGAAGAGTAGGGCATCCGGCGTGTACACCCCGCCGAAGTTGCGGTCCAACGGATAGCTCTCGCCCACTCGCACCGGAATCAACTGCCGCCCGGGCACGTGTGCATCGGTAAACTGATACAGCGACCGGAAGAGATTGGTACGACGGAAAAGCGTCTCCTCTTGCGCGCCGGCGCCGTTGAGCACACCGCCGCCGGGCATAATCCGGCTGGCCATATTCAGTACAGCAGGGTGGAAGCCGGCACGAGTGAGCCGCACGCCCTCGTCCAAGCAATCCACATTGTGAACCTCAAACCGCGTCGGCTCTGTCCGCATCGGCACATCCTTCACTGAGAACGCATTCCGATAGAACACACTTCCCTGTTCCATGTGCTGCAAGTCGGGGAACATCACGCTCCGACTCTCCTCAGTGGTATACCCCCCCTGATTCACGAGTGCGATAGTGTTGCGATACTCCTCCGCCCGCAACTCTCGCACCTTACTATATGCCAACTGATCGCCGCACTTGGCCATGCGCATCAGCGGCTCATACTCCCGCAAGAATTCCTGCGAACTCCAACTTATATTCGTTTTTTCCATTGTTATAAATTATTTTGCGGCAAATATACGCATTTATTTCGACATCTCAAAATATTTAGCTACAAAATCATTCAAATGCCCCCGCTATTTTCGTGCAGATTCGGGAGATTCGTGTTCGTTTTTCCCAAACGCTCTGCCTAAATCTGCGTGAGCCAAACCATCCTAATGGCAAATCGTAAAAAATTGTCGGAATCGTCTTTATCCCGACGGAGATGGGTGCTACCGGCGGGAAAGTTCGCGCCAGAGGTGTTTGATGGCGGCCATCGGGTGGTAGAGGAGCATGCGCGGGCCGGACCAGCGCATCACTGCGCGGATGCGATCTTTCATGTCGGGGCGGTAGCAATGGATAGGACACTTGCGGCAGGTCGGTTTCTGTGCGCCGAAGCGGCAGCGGTCGAGGCGGCTGTGGGCGTAGGACAACAGCTCGCGGCAACTGTCGCAGAGCACCTCATTGCCCTCGCGCTTGCGGCAATAGAGTCGAATCATCTGCTCCACCACCGCTTTCTCTTCGGATATGCGTTTACACATAGAATTCGTTGGGTTTGCGCGTGGCGCACACTTTTTTGAGACCTTGTGTGGCGAGGAAGTTCATCACCGCGCCAATGCTTCGAGCGCCGGTTGGGCATACCGATACGCACTTCATGCAGGAAATGCACTTGGCGGTATCCACCGCCTTGGGGTTGTCGAGGGGGATGGCGTCGGCGGGGCAATGGGCGGCGCACACGCCGCACTGATTGCAGCCGCGGCGGCCTTTGGGGTGGGGTACCATACCCGGTTTCTTGTAGGGGCGGTTGCCGGGCACTTGTGGCACGGTGCACGTACCGGCTTCCACCTTGCGCAGAATCTCTGTGCCGAAGCCTTGCAACTCATGCTCATCGTCGGCATCCGGACGTCCATGGCCGTACTTGCGGATGATGCTGTGTTCGGCCGAAGCCGCCACGGCCGCCACCACGCGGAAGCCGGTATCGGAGGCCACGTCGAGCAGTTCCACTAACGCATCATCGTAGGCACGGTTGCCAAAGACCACTGCCACCACGCACCGCGCATTATTGGCTTTCACCGACCGCAAGCGCTCCACGGCCAATGCCGGCACGCGTCCGGCAAACACAGGCATAGCGATGATCACCAAGTCGTCCGCGGCGATATCCGGCAGCGAAAGTGCGTCGCTTTTGACGCACAAATCCGTAACGACCGCATCCGCGCCTATCCCGCGGCAAAGCATATCACTGACCCGACGCGATCCTCCCGTGGGGCTGAAAACTATCTGATGTACCTTCATTATAGTGTTGATTCTTGCGTTTTGTAATCTTTTACAAAGTTAAGCAAAATCCGGCAAACGACCAAAATTTTCAACGTCAGACGTAAACGTAGGACATAGTTTTTTAATGTAGAATGTAGGGCTACAATTGCCGATATTGGTGTTTTTAAGGACTTGGCGCACGGCTTCTTTCTCCTCCTTTTCATAATGAACATCCACCTTGCCAAAATGGAAGGGTTGATCGTTCGCGGAAATTGTAGTATTTTCCTAATTGTCAGATGTTTGCGATTGTAATTACTCTGTTGGTACGGATTTTGCCTAAATTATGTCGAGTGCAAAACGAATTATTTTGTACAACAAATGTAGAGTAATTAACGTTTCATGCAGATGGAAGAAAATTCGCAGCATTTCCTCGAACTGATACGACGCTCACACCGTGGACGCTTTAAGATCTACATCGGAATGATTGCCGGAGTGGGCAAGACCTATCGCATGCTTCAGGATGCGCGCGAGATGCTCCGCAGTGGCACGGATGTACGCATTGGCTATGTGGAAACGCACGGCCGTCCCGACACGGTGCGGATGTTGAAAGGCCTACCGATCATCCCGCGCAAGCGCGTGTTTTACAAAGGAAAGGAGATCGAGGAGATGGATCTTGATGCCATCCTGCAGGTTCACCCCGACATCGTTATCGTGGATGAGTTGGCACACTCCAACGTGGAAGGACAGCGCAATGCCAAGCGGTGGCAAGACGTTATGGAACTGCTCGATGCCGGCATCAATGTGCTCTCTGCGGTCAACATTCAGCATATCGAGAGCCTGAAAGATGAGATAAAGGAAATGGTGGGCATCGATGTGAAGGAGCGAATTCCTGATCGCGTGCTGCAAGAGGCCGACGAGGTGGTGAATATCGACCTTACGGCAGAAGAACTTGTGGAACGCCTTAAAGCCGGAAAAATATATGCCAAAGATAAGATTCAAACGGCTCTTGACAACTTCTTCCAGTCAAGAAACATACTTCAACTGCGCGAACTTGCACTGCGTGAGGTTGCCTTCCGAGTAGGGAAGAAGGTTGAAGAGGAGGTGCTGCCAAAAGCTTGTAAGACGAAAGGCTTGTCGAGGATAGTGGTATGTGTGAGCAGTAATAGCGAAACACAACAGCATATCATCCGTAAGGCTGCCCGTTTGGCCGACACCTATGACGCTGACCTGCTGGCGCTCTATGTGCAGACTCCCAACGAGAACGACGACCGCATTCCCTTGGACTCGCAGCGCCATCTGATGACCCATCTGGAGCTGGCCTTACAGCTTGGCGGAACTGTCCACAAGGTGGTTTCCGACAACATTACGCAGAGTATCGCCGATTTCTGCCGACAGCAGCATGCCACACTGCTCTGCATGGGTCAACCCTCGTTCTCTTTTCTCCGCTTGCTGAGGCGAGCCGGTAGTTACCGAAAATTATTGTCTGAATTAAAAGAAATGGGCGTGGATTTAGTTATCTTCGCATAATTTTTAAAGAATATGACTACAAAAGAAAAACTAACGCTCTCCGTGGGCATTTTGGTGTCGCTAATCATCGGATTAGTAGTGCTTTCGGCCATCAGCCTGCAGATACTGACTGCCACCGAACCCACTTCCCCGGTGGCGGACTATGGCCTCACGAGGGCATTAACATTACTGCTTCTGTTCGGCGGATTGAGCATCGCAGTGGGTGTGTGGATGCTGATCAAATTGCCCGAGTACATCACCCGTCCTTTTCAGGAACTTAGCGAGGGCATCAACGAAATTGCCAATCACAACTACGACACTCAGTTGAACCTTCATGGTGGCGAGGCTATGGAACAGTTATCGTCCAATTTCAATCGGATGGCATCTCGACTGCGTGATTATCACAATTCATCTCCAAATTGCGCGTATCAAAGCAATATATCGAAACCATCATCGACTCCATCGACGAACCTATCGTATGCTTGGACCAAGAACTCACACTCTTTTTCATCAACAATGAAGCCCTGAGCATACTCAATCTCCGACGTGAGGATGCCGTGGGAAAGTCAGCGCAGGAAATCGCTATGCGCAACGACCTTCTCCGCCGACTGCTTGTAGGCATGGACGGCTCCAAGGCGCAAGAGTCTGAAGACAAAAAAGCTGAGCCTCTGAAAATTTATGCCGACAACAAAGAAAGTTATTTCCAAGTGAAATATCTGCCGGTAAGAATGACTGCCTCTGATGGCAGCATAAGGGAAAGCGGCACAGTGATCATGCTGAAGAATATCACGGAATTCCATAAGTTGGATGTTGCAAAAACCACCTTCATCTCCACAATCTCTCACGAGTTGAAGACCCCAATCTCCGCCATCCTCATGAGCCAGCAACTGCTTGCCGACAATCGTGTGGGCGGACTCAATCCCGAGCAAAAGGAACTCTCCGACAGCATCCGCGAGAATGGCGAGCGCCTTCTCAGCATCACCGGCGAGTTGCTAAACATGACGCAAGTAGAAAGCGGTGTGCTCCAACTTAAACCGCATATCACCAAGCCGATCGAACTGATTGACTACGCCATCAAGGCCAACCAAGTGCAGGCCGACAAATTCCACATCAACGTAGAAGTGGATTACCCCAAGGAGAAGATAAGCAAGCTATATGTCGACAGCGAAAAAATCGCATGGGTGCTGACCAATTTGCTCAGCAATGCCATTCGATACTCCTCGGAAAATGACCGCGTGATTATAGGCGCTTTGCAACAGGATGAGCACCACATTATTCTTTACGTTCAGGACTTCGGCCGCGGCATCGACCCTCGCTATCACGAAAGCATCTTTGAGCGCTATTTCCGTGTGCCCGGCACCAAAATTCAAGGCAGCGGTCTGGGGCTTTCCATATCGCGCGACTTTGTTGAGGCGCATAATGGCACGCTTACGGTCGAAAGCGAATTAGGCAAGGGCAGCAAGTTTATCGTTTCTTTACCGGTTTAAAATCACACAGCTATGAATAAGATACTTATTATTGACGATGAGCCCACCATCCGTATGCTCCTCTCGCGCATTCTGGAGCTGGAAGGTTATGAGGTGTTGAAAGCAAAAGACCGCGTCACGGCACTATATACCCTGAAAAAGCAGGAAGTACAGGTGGTGCTTTGCGATGTGTTTCTGCCAGATGGCAACGGCGTGGACATGGTCCGAGAACTACAGGTATTAGCCCCTGCCGCCAAAATCATTCTCCTCACCGCCCATGGCAATATTCCCGATGGTGTGCAAGCCATCAAGAACGGAGCCTTCGACTACATAGTCAAGGGCGACGACAACCGCAAGATTATTCCCATCGTAAGCCGCGCAATGGATGCCATTGCCTCTGAACAAAAGAAGAAGCCGGCGAGCACCCCGGCAGCCAAATCACACACGTTTGACACTATAGTATGGAAATCGCATGCCATCTCCGATGTTATCACTCAAGCCAAGAAGGTGGCTACAACGGATGTTGCCGTACTCATAAACGGCGAAACCGGCACCGGTAAGGAAGTATTTGCCCAATCCATACATAACGCAAGCAATCGAAGCAGTCAGCCTTTTCTTGCGCTCAACTGCTCGGCATTCAGTCGAGAGCTGCTCGAAAGCGAGCTCTTCGGCTACAAAGCCGGCGCCTTCACCGGGGCGGTGAAGGACAAAAAGGGACTTTTGGAAGAAGCTAATCACGGCACCGTGTTCATTGACGAGATTGGCGAGATGGCTTTGGAGTTGCAGTCGAAACTACTTCGTGTGCTCGAAACCGGCGAATTTGTAAAAGTTGGTGACACAAAAACCACCCGAGTGGATGTGCGCATCATTTCTGCCACCAATCGAAATCTGAAGGACGAAATCGCAAATGGGCGATTCCGCGAAGACCTCTACTTCCGTCTGTCCGTGTTTAGAATTGAAATCCCGCCCTTGCGCCAACGCAAGGAAGATATACTCCCGCTGGCCGACTACTTCATTGAGCGATTTGCCAAGCAAATAGGGCGTCCGGCTCCGGCTTTGTCTTCCGAAGCCAAGAATCTGTTCATGGCTTATCCATGGCCGGGTAATGTGCGTGAGATGATGAATGCCACAGAGCACGCTCTCATCGTGTGCGATAGCGAAATCACCCGCCATGACCTGCCCATCGACATGCTTTCGGGCGACACCTCCACAGTGGCCGACGACTCCTTCGACCTCAAAAGCGTGGAGCGCAACCACATCATCAAGGTACTCAACCATACCCGCGGCAACAAGACCGAAACCGCCCGACTACTCAAAATCGGTCTCACCACCCTCTATCGCAAAATTGAAGAATACGGCATAACTGTATAAATGCTCCATACTGTATCTTCCGCCCTTCCAAAGTGAATGTGATTTTTCATTTTGGAAGGGTTTTTATTTGCCCATATTCTAACAGTTCGCTGTGCATTGTATTGATATACAGTGAGATACAATTTATTAAACATGCTTGACACGCATATTGCGAATAATATGGCGACAACACTTATGTTTAACTCTTAAAAATCAAAGGAAAATGGATTTGTTTACAATCGGTTTTGCTATCTGCCTGCTTAGCGGCATCGCCTGCTTCTGGCTTTTCTTCAAATGCATCGACTGGTTCGAAAAAATCTGACAAGGAGAATGTGATTATGTACACAGCATTATTTATCATCAGCTTGATGGCATTCGCGTACCTGATGTACGTACTCATCAAGCCCGAAAAATTCTAACTGACGTATGAATACGGAAATCTTGGGAGTAATCCTACAAATCGTCCTCATGGTAGGACTCGCATGGCCGCTCGGCAAGTACATCGCCCGAGTGTACAAAGGCGAAAAGACGTGCCTCGACTTCCTCAAGCCGGTGGAACGTTGGATCTACAAATTGAGCGGAATCAATCCCGATGAGGAGATGAACTGGAAGCAGTTCCTCCGCGCACTACTGGTGGTGAACCTCTTCTGGTTCGTTTGGGGTATGGTGCTGTTGGTGGCGCAAGGCGTGCTGCCGCTCAACCCCGATGGCAACATCGGACAGACTTGCCACCAAGCATTCAACACCTGTATCTCGTTTATGGTAAACTGCAACCTACAACACTACAGCGGCGAGAGCGGCCTGACCTACTTCACGCAGCTCTTTGTCATCATGCTCTTCCAGTTTATCACAGCCGCTACGGGTATGGCCGCAATGGCCGGCATCATGAAGGCCTTGGCTGCCAAAACCACGCAGACCATCGGCAACTTCTGGCGCTTCTTGACGCTTAGCACTACGCGAATCCTGCTGCCGCTCTCGCTCATTGTGGGCATGATTCTCATTTTGGAAGGCACTCCCATGGGCTTTGACGGCAAGATGGAGCTTACTACTGTCGAGGGTCAGACCCAGATGGTGTCTCAAGGTCCCACGGCTGCCATCGTGCCTATCAAGCAACTCGGCTCCAATGGTGGCGGTTACTTCGGCGTCAACTCTTCGCACCCGCTGGAGAATCCCACCTACCTCACCAATGCGGTAGAGTGCTGGAGCATCATGATCATCCCCATGGCGCTGGCTTTTGCCTTCGGATTCTATCTTAAGCGCAAAAAACTGGGCTACAGCATTTTCGGCGTGATGCTCTTTGCATATCTTGTCGGGGTTGGCATCAACATGTATCAGGAAATGGCCGGCAACCCGCGAATCGACGACATGGGTATCGCTCAGGACTGTGGCTCGATGGAAGGCAAGGAGGTGCGCCTGGGCTCGGCCGCCGGAGCGCTGTGGAGCGTTTCCACCACCGTCACCTCCAATGGTTCTGTCAACGCCATGCACGACTCCACCATGCCTCTGTCGGGTATGATCGAGATGCTCAACATGCAGATCAACACATGGTTCGGCGGCGTTGGCGTAGGTTGGATGAACTATTTCACCTTCCTCATCATAGCTGTGTTCATCAGCGGTTTGATGGTGGGGCGCACACCTGAGTTCCTCGGGCACAAGGTGGAGGCTCGCGAGATGAAAATAGCCTCAATCGTGGCCTTGCTTCATCCGTTCATCATCCTCGTTGGCACGGCATTGGCAGCTTACCTCTTCGCCCACGCCCCGGAGTTTGTCGCTAACGAGGGCGGATGGCTCAACAACCCCGGCTACCATGGCCTGAGCGAAATGCTCTACGAATACACATCCTCAGCCGCCAACAATGGCTCCGGCTTTGAGGGATTAGGCGACAACACTTGATTCTGGAACTATTCCTGCGGCATCGTGCTTATCCTCGGTCGCTTCGTGCCCATCGTAGGCCAAGTAGCCATTGCCGGTATTCTTGCCAAGAAGAAGTATATTCCCGAAAGTGCAGGAATGCTCAAGACCGATATCGTTACATTCGCTGTTATGACCTTTGCCGTCATCTTCATCGTGGCCGCCCTGTCGTTCTTTCCGGTACACGCACTCAGTACAATCGCTGAACACTTATCACTGTAAGTTATGAATAATCTATTTGAAAAAGAACAAGTAATAGCGAGCATCAAGCAATCGTTTGTTAAGCTCGACCCACGGCAGATGATTAAGAACCCCATCATGTTCACGGTGGAGATCTGCACCGCCGTCATGCTGCCCGTCACCATCTATTCGGCATTCAGCAGCGAGCAAGGCTCGTTCGCTTACAATGCTTGGGTGTTGTTCATCCTGTTCATCACCCTGCTGTTTGCCAACTTTGCCGAGGCCATAGCCGAAGCACGCGGCAAAGCGCAGGCCGACAGTTTGCGCAAAACCCGAGAGGAAACTCCCGCCAAGCTCTACGCCAACGGCAAAATCACCATCATCAGCAGCTCGCAGCTGAAGAAAGGCGATGAGTTCGTGTGCGAAGCGGGCGACGTGATTCCGGCCGACGGCGAAATCGTCGAGGGCCTCGCATCCATCGACGAAAGCGCCATCACCGGCGAATCGGCACCGGTCATCCGCGAAGCCGGTGGCGATAAAAGCAGCGTCACCGGCGGCACAAAGGTGCTGAGCGACCGCATACGCGTGGTGGTGACCACTCAACCCGGCGAGAGCTTCCTCGATAAAATGATTGCCCTGGTGGAGGGCGCATCGCGCCAGAAGACGCCTAACGAGATTGCGCTCACCATCCTGCTGGCCGTGTTCACCCTGGTGTTCCTCATCGTGTGCATCACGCTGAAGCCATTCGCCGACTACACCGGCACGGTAATCACCATAGCCTCTTTCCTCTCGCTCTTTGTTTGCTTGATTCCTACCACCATCGGCGGCCTGCTCTCCGCAATAGGCATTGCCGGTATGGACCGCGCACTCCGCGCCAACGTCATCACCAAGAGCGGCAAGGCAGTGGAGACTGCCGGCGACGTCGACACACTTCTGCTCGACAAAACCGGCACCATCACCATCGGCAACCGCAAGGCCACTGCCTTCTACCCGGTGGAGAACGTAGACCGTAAACAGTTTGTAGAATACTGCTTGCTGTCGTCGGTGGCCGATGACACCCCCGAAGGCAAGTCAATTGTGGAATTGGCCCACAACGATGGCCTCACAGTCAGAGGCCTCAACACTCAAGGCACACGAATGATCAAGTTCTCTGCTGAAACCAAATCATCGGGGATCATCCTCCAAGACGGCACGGAAATCCGCAAAGGCGCCTACGACGCCATCCGACGCATTACCGAATCGGCCGGCGAAACCTTCCCCGAGAGCGTGATGCAGCTGGTGAAGGACATCACATCCAACGGCGGCACACCGCTTGTGGTCGCCGTCAACAAAAAGGTGTTAGGCGTCATCGAGCTTCAAGACATCATCAAGCCGGGCATTCGCGAACGCTTCGAACGCCTGCGCAAGATGGGCGTGAAGACCGTGATGGTCACCGGCGATAACCCGCTCACTGCCAAGTATATCGCCCACATGGCCGGCGTGGACGACTTCATTGCCGAGGCTAAGCCCGAGGACAAGATGAACTACATCAAAGCCGAGCAGCAGAATGGCAAGCTCGTGGCCATGATGGGCGACGGCACCAACGATGCTCCGGCATTGGCCCAGGCCGACGTGGGCGTGGCCATGAACAGCGGCACGCAGGCTGCCAAGGAAGCCGGCAACATGGTTGACCTCGACAACGACCCCACCAAGCTCATAGAAATCGTGGAAATTGGCAAGCAGTTGCTCATGACCCGCGGCACGCTCACCACCTTCTCCATCGCCAACGATGTGGCCAAGTACTTTGCCATCGTGCCCGCCCTCTTCATGGTGTCAATCCCCCAATTAGCTGCGCTCAACATCATGGACCTTCACTCGCCCGAAAGCGCCATCCTCTCGGCCGTTATCTTCAACGCCATCATCATCCCGCTGCTCATCCCCCTGGCATTACGAGGCGTTAAGTACAAACCGATAGGCGCAAGCGCTCTGCTCCGCCGCAACCTGCTGATATTCGGCGTGGGAGGTGTAATCGCTCCCTTCGTAGGCATCAAATTGATTGACTTAATTATTGGTCTGTTCTTTTAATTGAAAACTGAAATGAAAAACTTTATAAAAGCCTTTAGCTTAACATTGGCAATGTGCGTACTCCTCGGCCTTGGGTATGTACTTGTGCTGTGGGCATTCGCCAAAGTGGCCGGCCCGGGTAACGGTAACGCCGAAGTGGTTACCGTGGATGGTAAGGTGGTAGGCGCTGCCAACGTAGGCCAACAGTTCACCAAGGACATCTACTTCTGGGGACGCCCCTCGTGCGCCGGCGCCGGCTATGACGCCGCCAACTCCTGCGGTAGCAACAAGGGCCCTACAAACCCTGAATACCTCGCCGAAGTGGAAGCACGTATCGACACGTTCCTGGTGCATCATCCTTACCTTGAACGCAAAGATGTGCCGGCTGAAATGGTCACAGCCAGCGGCTCGGGTCTCGACCCCGACATCACTCCGCAGTCAGCACGAGTGCAGGTGAAACGTGTGGCCGCCGCACGTCATCTCGATGAGGACAAAGTAGCAACATTGGTTGAACAATCCATTGAACGCCCGCTACTTGGCCTCTTCGGCCCGGCAAAGGTGAATGTGCTGAAGCTGAATGTTGCTCTCGACAAACTTTAACCGACCAAATTTTCAAAAATTATGAATACAAATATTATTATCCTTGCCTCTTTTGTGGCCGTGGCAACGACACTACCGACAGCCGCTTCCGCTCAAGACAAAGTCACAGTCAATGGCAACGTTGACGTGGTCAACAACTACGTATGGCGCGGCTTGGACCAGAACTCCGGTGTGTCAGTGCAACCTACACTTGGCCTGTCGTACAAAGACCTCTCCCTGTCGGCATGGGGCAGCCAAAGCCTGACCAATAACGCCGACCGCGACGTCCAGGAGCTGGACCTCAATCTCAGCTACTCACTCGGCGCATTAACTGCCACCATCACCGACTATTGGTGGGGAGGATTGCATAACCCTTACGATTACTACAAGCAAGGACCGGCCGACAATCCCATCGATGGCGGCCACCACTTCGAGGCAACGGTGGGTTACAACTTCGGCAACAAACTGCCGCTCACCCTCGCCTGGTCAACCTGGTTCGCCGGAGCCGACGTGCGCACCGACAGCCAAAAACGCTGCTACTCTACTTACATCAGCGCGGCATACAACATCGCTTGCCCGGCTGACGTTAATCTGACCCCTTCCGTTGGCTTTACCCCATGGAAAGGCTACTACCACGATAAAGCCGCCTTCACCGACTTTTCTCTGAAAGCCTCTAAGAGCATCGCAATTTCTGACAAATTCTCGATGCCCGTCTTTGTTCAAGCCATCGCCTCGCCTATCAACGACCATGTATATCTCGTGGCCGCTGTAGGCTTCGGATTCTGACTACATCAAAATTCAAAGGAAATTGTTGTGGCGAATCGCCACAACAATTTCCTTTGAACCAATTAGTTAGGGATATTCATCAAATACCCTCTAAATAGTTAACTAATTGTTTGTCAGATTGATAAAATTTCGTAACTTTGCACACCCCCCGGATGAGGCTCTCACGGGCTATTTCGGGGGGGTAACATTAAAAAAAATCGCTGTGAAGTTAAGAAAAATTTCTGAAATAACCGCTACTCTTCCTTTTATTCAATCGATTCCATGTAAAGCCGCGTCCATAACGCACATGGCCAAGAATCTGCATCAAAAGCCAATGCAATAGGTATATCAGTAGGTATGCGGCCTGCCGCGTCCGCGTTAACTGTGCCTAATCGTCTGAAAATGTGTAGGTTGAAGCGGACGCGGCAGGCCGCATCCCTATTTATTCTGACCTTTCACGACCAAGGTATGTCAAAATGCGGTGTGCGCTTTTTTTGCGGAAAAGTTTGTGGGAATGGGCGGAAATTTGTAACTTTGCGTATCTACATCACAAACCTCTGCTTTTTTATGACTGATTTTTGTTTGAAACCCGGCACCGTGTTGCATAGTCCCATGTGCAACTACAAAGTTGTCAAGGAGTTAGGCTGCGGCGGCTTTGGCATCACTTACTTGGTGGAAGGTGTTGTCAACGTTGACAGCATCCCCGTAACCGTGCGTTTTGCGCTCAAAGAGCACTTTATCAACACCTTGTGCAGCCGCGACCCGCTGACGCAGCGCGTGGTGGTGTCGCAGCCGGCTCAGCAAGAGGTTGACCGTTCGCTTCGCGCATTCATCGCGGAAGCGAAACGCCTCAAAGAGTTGGGCATTTCGCACCCTAACATCGTCAAGGTCAACGAGGTATTTGAAGACAACGGCACTGCGTATTTTGTGATGGAATACCTTGATGGCGGCTCGTTGGCCGACTATGTAAAGCAGCGCGGCCGCCTGTCGTTCGAGGAGATGACCGCGTTGATGGAGCCGGTGTGCAACTGCGTGGCTCTGCTCCACCGCAACAATGTGGCCCACTACGACATCAAACCACTGAACATCATGTTGGTGAACAACGACGGCCAACTGCGGCCGGTGCTGATTGACTTCGGTCTGGCCAAGCACTACGACGGCCAAGGCAACGCCACCTCCTCAATAGCCGCTGCCGGCTACACCCCCGGCTACGCGCCGGTGGAACAGTATGGCGGCTTCACCTCCTTCCAACCCACCGCCGACGTCTACGCCCTCGGCGCCACCATACTCTTCTGCCTCACCGGCCACACCCCGACCCGATCGCAAGAGTTGCGCTTGGCCGATGTGCGCACCGAGTTGCTCTCCCTCAACCTCAGCACCTCGGCAATCAACGCCCTCCTCCCGGCGCTGGAATACCGTCCCGCCGACCGCCCGGCCGATGCCGCCGCCCTCGCCGCTTCCGTGTTCCACTCTGCCGCCGCGCCCTGTTCCCCCTCGCAGAGCACAGTGAAGATGCCGCCCCGGCCAATCACCCCGCCGACCCCTACACCCAACGACCCCATCCCGACCAAGCCACAACCCACCGGCAACCGCAAATGGCTGAAGCCCACCCTAATAGCCGCCGGCATCGTGCTCGCCCTCATACTCGGTTATATCCTCCTCCCAAACCTAACAGCGGAGGAGATGTATCAAAAAGGCAAAACCTACTATGACAACAATCAATATACAGAAGCCATCGAGTGGTTCTGCAAAGCGGCCGACCAAGGCCTTGCAGAAGCGCAATACAACCTCGGCAGGTGCTACTTCTGGGGCTACGGTGTGACGGAAGAT